>CAYRVP010000136.1:0-11767 GCA_964427845.1 uncultured Caldilineaceae bacterium | reverse complement strand
CCACTTGAGTGGACTTGGGTTGGCTAGCCGGGGGTTTCAACCCTCGGCGGCCCCGGCGAAGAATGCCAGCCTATTTCTGAAGCAGTCATCAGCCGCCGTTCTCATCCAGCACGGCGGTATTGGTGAGTACGGCGTCTCAAGCCGCCGCTACATAGCGCCGCCTAGTGCAGGATATAGAGCGATAGCGACTGCGGCGGGAGGGTGAGTACGCCCCCGTTGACCACCACTTCACCCTCCACAGGTGTGCCCATATGGTCAAGGTCAAGGCGCTTGATTTCTGCTTTGGAAAAATCTGCGCCGTCGATCTGCAGCGTGGCCGCCTGCGCAGTGGAGTTCAGGTTGCTCAGCATGAGGGTGAGCGCGCCATCGTCACGCTGCGCCGCCAGCGCCTGCACGCCGGGCAGGCCGGCGTCCGCGGCCACAAGCTGCGAGCCCATTTGCCGATAGAGTATGAAGGTGTGGAAGACCGGGCGCTCGGCGTGACGGCCAAGCATGCCCCAGCCCCCGTCGCTGTCGTTGGTGACGAGCGTCCAGAAGGTTACAATCTCCACCTGCTGGCGCAGCAAGCGCATGAACACATCGCCCCACTACAGGGCATTGGGCAGCAAATCAGGCGAGGCGGGGCGGCCAAAGGCCTTGGTATAGTACGAGTTGACTTCGGTAATGGCAATGGGCAGTTCGCGTCCCGTCGTCTCCAACACCAGCGCGCGTAAGGCGGGGATGATCGTATCCCACTCGGCGGCGTTGGCAAAGAGTGCCTCTGCCGCAGTGTCCACAGGGCGAGCCATATCCTTGGGAAAGGGGTAGCGGTGGATGGAGACAATGTCGACAAGGTCACCATTCACCTCGAGAAAGGTGCGCATCCATGCCGCGGCCTGTTGCTCGTCGCTGCGCGTGAGATCGTGCGTGCCCACGAACTGCGTTATCTCGGGGCCAACAAGGAGGATCGAGGGTTCGGCCGCCTTCATGGCCAGGGCAAAGCAATGCCATGCGGCGGCAAAAAAGGCGGCATCCCACGGCTCGTCCGTCTGCTTGTCTGCGTAGAGATTTGGCTCATTGCCGATGGCCCAGTACTTAACATCGTAGCCTTTTGGCTGATTTGTATAATTTAACAGCGCAACGGCTTGCGCGGGCTAGCCACCGGGCAGGCGCACGTGGATGAGCGGCTCGGCGCCAATCCGGGCACTCAGTTCCATCAGGCGGTCAATTTCGAGCGGCTGCAGGTTGGTGGTGTCGCCATATTCGCCGCCGGATGCGGAAGGTGTCGGCATCCACGCGGCCGTTGACGACGCCATTGTAGGTTGGGATCGTAGCCAGGTCCCAGCTTTCGCCCGCGCTGCCGACACAGCAGGTGTACCACTGCTGGGTGAGGGCCATGGCGATCTTGCCCGAGTTCCAGCCGTTGCCGACGCCGAAGTCAGGGCTCTGAATCACAGCGTCACCGGGGATGAAGGGCTCGGCGCCATAGATGCCGTCATATTCCCACTTCCAGGCATCCTTGTGCTGTTGGGGGAACCCGGCGGCGCCGTCTGCGGCAACGTCGCTGCCGGCCCCGAAGAAGGCGGCAACGTGAATCGCATCCTGGTACTGCGGAATGTAGCCGTACTGCACGATCTTGGTTGCGTCAAAGCCGGCGCCGGGGACAACCTTGCCGGCATCGTCGAGCATGAGCGGCGAGTTGCCGTTCTCGTCAACGGTCAGAATTCTGGCGACTCTTGTCAGGACATCAAAGCTCCACTCTTTCTCCGTGCCATCCGGCCAGACGTACATGTCGTCGTAGGCCTTGGGCGGATAGTTGAGGCCGGCCTCGTCAACATGCCCTTCTGGAAGAAGATGGCGGCAGGGAAGACGGCAAATGGCAGACCGACCTGGCCTTCGTCGGTCACGTAGAACTTGACCAGTGCATCACTGAACTGGGTCGTGTCGTAACCTGCATCGGCAATCAGCGGCGTAAGGTCCATCCACTGGCCCTTGAAGCCGTTTGAACCACCCCAGCCGACCGGGCCGACGATATCGGGGCCGGCGCCTGAGGCGATCTGTATCGAGTGCGCGTCTCTCGCGCCGTTGCAGGGCACCACTTCCATGATCAGCTGGATCGCGTCCTGCGAGGCGTTAAATTCATCGACGACTGCCTTCTGGACTTCCTGCTGCTGCGGGTCGGCGCCGGTGCCGAGGCCGACGAACCAGCGCACCTGGACTCGGTTCGGGTCGATCATGACAACCTCGGTCGGAGCCGCTTCGGGCGCGGGGACTTCGGCGGCAGCCCCCGCCACCTCAGGCCGCTACCAGCATGCTGGCAACAACGAGCAGTGCCAAAACGGTGTACATTTTACGACGCATGTTACGCTCTTTATCTCCTGATGAGACGGTGAGGGTACGGAAGCCCGTACGACGGACAAATACGGTGACACCTTGCTCCCATCTTTGGGAGGCGGGCCATGCAACAGTTCCGAAAGCGCTTGCAAGAACACGCACATTTGTGCACCGAGCCGCATCAACATCTTGGCCCGCCCATCTGCACCACTTTACGGAATTGCCGAACTGGGATTTGGGCGGCGGCTGCATGGAACAACGCAATGCCACCTGCTAGGGACAGCCGCACGACTGACGCACCACCAGCTCCACAGGCAGCAAGGTGATGGCATCGGCGCTGTCGTTGCGAATCAAGCGCACGAGTTGGCGCGCCGCCAGATAGCTGGCTGTCTCAATCGGCGCGCGCACGGTTGTGAGCGGTGGATTCAGATGACGGGAGAGAGGCACATCGTCAAAACCGACTACCGCAATCTCTTCGGGTACGCGCTTGCCGGCCCTACGCAGCGCCAGCAGCACGCCTGCTGCCGCTTCGTCGTCGCCCGTGAAGATCGCATCGCACGCGACGTTGGTGGCCAGCAGCCGTTGCACGGCCGCTTCGCCGCCTTGCTCGGTGAAGCCATTGTCGAGCATCAGTGCCGGATTGAAGGGAATTTCGTATTGCTCGAGCACCTCTCGATAGGCGCTTTCGCGCGCAAAGGAGTCCTCGTTGCCTTCGGGACCGCGAATGAAGGCGATGTGCCGGCGGCCGTGATCCTGAATCAGATGCTCGAGCAATTTGCGCATGCCGCTGCGGTTGTCAAAGCGGATGGAGGGAATTTGCGTGCCCGGTGGCGTCGAGCGGTGCAGCAGCACCACGGGAAAGCCATGTTGATAGAGCAGCGACAGTTCGTGCGCGTCGAGCAGATTGCTGAAGACAAGCAGGCCGTCGGTGTTGTGATCACCCAGGGGCTGGCGCCATTCGCGGCGGCGCTGGCCGCCGGGGGTGCCTGTGAAGATGAGCAGGTCCAGACCGGCCTCACGCACGGCGGACTCGATGCCGCGCAGCGTGGGTACGAAGAAAGAGCTTCCGATTTCGGGGAGCAGGAGGCCGATTGTGTCTGTCTTGCGCACGGCCAGCATGCGCGCGGCGGCGTGGGGGGTGAAGTTGAGGATATCCACGGCGTGGCGCACGCGCTCCACGGTCTCATCGGCCACCGGCGCCGTCTCGTTGAGAACGCGGCTGACAGTGGAGATGGAGACGCCCGCCAGACGGGCGACATCGGTTATGGTGGCGCGCTGAACTCGTCGGATGGCCACAGGCTCTGGGTGCAGGTTCATTCTCAGGTAAGTGCGGAAGTGCTCTCAGCCCGCGGCCTCGATGATAGCGCCAAACGCGGGGTGCGTGGACGGTTACTGAAAGCGCTTTCAGTATACAGCGACTGCAAACCTTGTCAAGACCCAATTTTCACCACTTGCCAGAATTGGCTGTGCAGACAAGGTCTTGCTGCCTAACCTGAAAGCACTGTGCGGTTTGTAGCGGAAGGCCTCCCGGCCTTCATTGTGCTGGCCACAAGTCCGAGTGGCCACAATGAAGGCCGGGAGGCCTTCCGCTACAAACCGCACGGTGCTTTCATCCTGCTTTGCGCCGACAAGGCATGACCGTCCGTGTACGGCGGTCTACTCAGGCGCGCGCCCAGAGACGCCAGCGCAGCGGCCTGCGCACGCGCCCCAGCCGCTCAATGACCAGCAATGCGCTGCTCAGAATCAGCAGGCCGCCCAGCCACTGCACCAGCGTCAGCCGTTCGCCCAGGAAGAGGACGGACCAGAGGATCGTCAGCAGAATCTCGAGAGGGGTAAGCATGGCGACCTGCGCACCGCCAATCCGGCTGATTGCGCCAAAGAAAGCCAGGCGCGCGAGGTAGGTGCTCACCACCGCCAGCACCAGGATCGCGATCCACCCGCCCAGGCTGGGCGCCACCCAGGGCGCACCCTGGAAGAGCCAGAAAGCCGTCACTCCCAGCGACATCCCCAGAGACATGTAGAGAGTGACAGTGCGCGCGTCATAGCCAGTCAGGTACCACTGAATGAAGACTACCTGCAATGAGAATGCAACGAGGGACACCGAGAGATAGAGCAGACCCAGCAGGTCCACCGCGCCGCTGGGGCCTACGAGCAGGTAGATGCCCCCCAGCGCCAGCGCCAGGCGCACGACGTGGCGACGGGTGACAGGCTCGCCGCGCAACGCAAGCACACTCAGTACGAACAGCGGACTGACCGAGAAGAGCATGGCCGCAATGGAGGCATTCAGCCGCGTCAGCGCCCAGAAATAGCCAATCATGCCCGCGCTGTTGATCAAGCCCGCCGCCATGCTCACAAGAAAGCAGCGGCGGTCGGCGCGCAAAAGCCGCGCATCCATGAGCGCGATAGTGACGACGAGCAGCGCCGTCGTCAGTCCCATGCGCACAACCAGGATGGCGGTTGGGTGTTGGCCACCGGCAATCGCGCCGCTGGCGATGGGCGCGGCAATGCTGAAGCAGAGCGTGGCGAAGAGTCCCAACGCCCAGCCGGTGGTCATCGATGAACTACCGTTGGTTGTCATTGGGTCCTTGACGTTGGACGATTGACGATTGAGGACTGAAGACTGATTAAGAACGATTGGCCACCGGGCGCCGGAATGTCCGCAGCGAGGCCTCCGGAAACGGAAGCCTCGGTGCAAGACCATGATCAGTCGTCAATCTTCAGTTATCAATCAATCAGACAACCAGCAAACTATTTGTACAACGGCCCATACGCTGCACAGGCGCGGAAGTCGGCGCCCATGGGCTCGTTGACGCCAAAGGCTGTCCACACGCTGGGGCGGAAGATCTGCTCTTCATCCACGTTGTGCATGTAGACTGGGATGCGCAGCATGGCAGCCAGCGCCATGAGTTGCGCGCCATAGTGGCCATAGCCGATGGAGCCGTGGTTGGCGCCCCAGTTGCTCATCACTGTATAGGCATCGTGGAAGGGGCCGCTGCCCGAAGTGCGCGGTGCAAACCAGGTGGTGGGCCATGTGGGGTCCGTGCGCTCGACCAGGGTATGGTGAACGTCATCCGGCAACGCAACACTCCAGCCCTCGGCAATTTGCAGTGCCGGTCCCAGCCCCTTGACGAGGTTCAGCCGTGCCATCGTCACGGGCATGTCACCGCGCGTGCGAAAGCAACTTGACCAGCCGCCGCCGCGGAAGTAGGCGAGTGACCCAGCGTGCCATGTCGTCGCCTTGAGGCAGGCTTCCGCCTCTGCAGAGGTTTGCTCCCAGAAGGGTTTCATCACGGGTGCGCCGTCAACGGCCTGTTCGCCCGAGCCATCCAGCGCGGCCGATCCCGAATTGCTCAGGTGCAGGATGCCGCTCGCGGCGCGCCCTTCCAGCGCGTAGCCTGAGACCCGTTGGACGGCGTCCGGGCTCCAGAAGGTGCGCACGTCGGCAAAGATTTGTGCGGCGCCGTTGAGCAGGTGGCCGAGCACCATGGACATCCCATTGAGAGCGTCATTCTCGGTCGCAACAATGTATGGCTGGCGAATGCCAGTCCAGTCGAACGACGAATTGAGGATCGCCTCGAAGAAATCGGCGTTGGGCATGTGGTCGGTCCACTGGCGCTGGCCCTGGAAGCCGGAGACGAGTGCGTTGTGGCCCATGGCCTCCTCGCCATAGCCAAGCGCGGCCAGTTTGGGGTTGCCCACCATCAGGTCTTTGGCAATCAGCGCCATCTTGACGGACGTCTCCCACACCTGGTCCTTGTGGGCGCGGCTCTGTTGCTTGTCGGGCGCGTTGTAGTCCTTGCCCTCGGGGCAATTGGCCTTTGTCCACGCCAGCGCCACGTCGAACTCCTGCGGGTCATAAATGGCCCGCTCCAGGCGGCGCGTGAACTCCGACATGTCGATGCTTTCGACGCGCATGCCGAAGGTCTCCTCGAGCAGCTCCTGGTTCACAATGGAACCGGCGATGCCCATGCTCACCCCGCCCATGCCGAGATAGCTCTTGCCGCGCATAGCGGCGACCGCGAGTCCGGCACGCACGAAAGTCAGCAGCTTCGCCTGCACGTCAGCGGGGATCGACATGTCGCTGAGGTCCTGCACATCGCGCCCATAGATGTTGAAGACGGGTAGACCCTTTTGCGCATGCGCCGCCGACACGGCCGCGAGGTAGACGGCGCCGGGGCGCTCGGTGCCGTTGAAGCCCCATACCGCCTTGGGCAGGTGCGGATCCATGTCCATCGTCTCGGAACCATAGCACCAGCTGCGCGTCACGGTGAGGCTGACGCCGACACCTGCGCGGCGGAACTTTTCGGCGCACGCGGCTGCTTCCGTTACGCCGCCAATCGGCGAATCGGCGATGACACACTCCACGGGCAGCCCGTTGTAGTGGCGCACATTGGCCGAAATGAAGGCGGCGGCGGCACGCGCCATTGCCATTGTCGGCTCCTCGAGCGACTCGCGCGCGCCACCCAGGCGGCCATCAACGGTGGGACGAATGCCGACTTTGGGCATGTCGCCAATCAGGCGATTGACGGGCTGATTCATTTGCATGGTCTAGACTCCTTTGGGTTTCACTTTGGAAGAAGACGTTTGCTTGCGCTTTGCTTTGGTTTCCAGGGGTGGGTGCAGACGCTGTTCCGCCAGCTCGATGTAGGCGGGGTTGGTTTCGTAGCCCACCCACCTGCGCCCGGCCGCGCGCGCCGCCAGCGCCGTGGTGCCGCTGCCCATGAAGGGGTCCAGCACCACGTCATCGGCAAAGGTGTAGAGCTGGATGAGGCGGGCGGGCAGCTCCTGCGGGAAGGGGGCGGGATGGCCCACCTTGCGCGCAGATTCGGTGTTCATTGCCCATACCGACTTGGTCCACTCCATGAACTCGTCGCGGCCGATTGTGTTCTTTCGCCCTGCGCCGCTGCGCTTGAAACTCCCCTTGCTGAAGACCAGTATGTATTCGTGCGTGTCGCGCAGGACGGGGTTGGAGGCCGACTGCCACGATCCCCACGCCATGGAGACACCCGCACCCGCGCCCTTGCTCCAGATGATCTCGCCGCGCATGAGGAAACCAAGCTCGAGCATGAGCATGGTCACGTGGTCGCTCAGCGGGATGTAGGGTTTGCGCCCCAGGTTGGCCACGTTGACGCACGCGCGCCCGCCCGGCGCCAGCACTCGCCAGGTTTCGGCAAAGACGGCACGCAGCAGTCCCAGATACTCGCGCAGTGACAGGTCGTCGTCGTACTCCTTGGTCACATTATAGGGAGGCGACGTAACCATGAGGTGGACACAGCCATCAGGCAGCGCGTCCATTTGCGCTGAGGACGCGCAGATAATGGAATTAGCAAGGGCGGCGGGCAGCGGCGCTTCGACGCCCACGGCACGCGGCGGCGCTCTGTCGGCCGATTCCGCATAGAGCCGCGATGCGTAATAGCTGGACGCATCGTGATTGATGCGGTTGCCCGTGCCAAAGCTGCGCGTGCTGCTGCCTCGTTGGGAGGGCGCACTCTCTTCAGCGTTGGGCTTGGGGGGTGCGTCCTCACTTTGGGCCATGCCCTACGCCACCCCAAAGGCATCGGCCAGCGCCTGCCGCATCACGTCGATGGGCGCGTCGTGGCCCGTCCACATCTTGAAGCCGATCGCACCCTGGTAGACGAGCATGCCCAGGCCGTCGAGCGTCTTGGCGCCGCGCGCCGCGGCTTCGTCCAGGAAGCGCGTTTGCGGCGGGTTGGGAATGATGTCGCAGACAACCATGCTCGGCAGGATGGTCGCGTAGTCGATGTCGGGCTTGGTTGGGTCGGGGTAGAGGCCAATCGAAGTGGTGTTGACGACCACGTCGGTCTCGGGCGGAATTGCGTAGGTCTGCTCCCACGGAACATAGACGGCGTGGGTCGGTGTCTCGTTGTTGAGCAGGTCGACCAGCGGCAGCGCCCGCGCCGCCGTGCGGTTGACAATGATCAGTTCAGCGGCGCCCGCGAGCGCCAGTTCAACAGTCATTGCGCGGGACGCGCCGCCTGCGCCCAGCACCACGAAGCGTTTGCCTGCGGGGTCCACGCCGCCGTCGTCGCGCAGGGCGCGCAGGAAGCCCTTGCCGTCGGTGTTTTCGCCGATCAGCCGGTCGCCTTCGCGCCGCACCGTGTTGACTGCGCCCATCAGGCGCGCATCAGGCGAAACATCGTCCAGATATTGAATAACTTCCACCTTGTGCGGCACCGTGCAGTTGACGCCGGAGTAGCCCATGGCGCGCAGCCCCGCCACGGCTGCACCAAGATCCCTGGGCTGCACCTCCATGGTGATGTAGCGCCAATTGAGTTCCAGCGCGTGAAATGCCGCCTCCAGCATGACCACCGAGGGATTCTCGGCCACCGGCGTGCCAAAAAGGCCTGTCAGATTCGGTTTGTAATTCATGCTTCCTCCTGATTGGCTTTGACATCGAGGCGCGCAGGTGCGACGTTTCTTAGCGACGGCTTCAGACGCCGTCCTCGAGGACGCGACGCGCTCCGAACCTACGGCGGCTGAAGCCGCCGCTACGAAACGTCGCACCTTTGCATCAAAGCATTTCGTTGATTGTACTCTCCATCGATGCCGCCTGCGTGGGCGGCAGATAGCCCATCCACATTTCGGCGACCCAGGTCTCACCGGCGCCCAGTGTCTTGATGTTGCCCTTGGCCTTCTCGGCGCTGTAGCCTTCCGGCTCGGCGGTGGCGGGCAGGACAATGCCCAGGCAGTCCTGGTCGGGCGTGCGGCTAATCCAGCGCACGCCGTGGTCCAGTTGGGCGGGTTTGTGGCGAATGTAGTCGGCGGAGCCGTCGGGGCGCACCTGCATGGCATGCGCCCAGCCGTCGGCGTCGGCGTTGTAGTCAATATAGAAGACGATTTCGGGTTCAAAGGCCAGGCCGGGCTTGAGCACGTGGTGCATCTCGGGGTTCTGTGCCAACGCGTCGATGAACTCGCGGAAACCAGGCCCCGGCTTGATGTGCGACGGGATGCTCGTGCGCACACGCACATGGGCCGCGTCGGAGGGCGCGCTGTAGACGAGGCGGCCATCGTCCACCGGCCGGAAGTTGACATGCGCCATGTACATCAACTCCATGGGCGTTCGCTTGAGGTTCTTCACTTCCATGCGCGTCGAGAAGAGCGTCTCACCCGCATAGAGCTTGACCGTGGGCGTGGCCACATAGTTGTGCGCAAAGGCCACCGTGTGCTGATAGTGACCATGCAGACCGATGAAGCTGCCGTGTTCGTCCTCGCCGATGACCAGCATCGCCTCGCTGTAGGGCGCGTTGGGCAGTTCACCATGCAACGGATGCGTGTCCCCTGCAGCCGGAACGCCCATGGCCGTGATGCCGCAGTGAATGAGGAACGCACCGTAGGTGTCGAGATAGACACGCGTGGGGCGGGGCTGGTCGAACATTGACTTCATGGCCAGTTCGCGCCCACCGAAGTTGGCCGACCAGACCTGCTGCCCCTGAAAGGGCAGCAGCACCAGTTCGCCCGCGCTGTTGCGCAGGCGCAGCGCGCAGACGCCGCTCTCATAGCAGAAGACGGCGGCGGACAATTCACCGTGGCTTGCCAGCGCCACTTCCTTTTCGCCAAACATGGCGGGCATCAGGCGAATATATGTGGTTTCCATAATTGCTCCGTCGCGTGACGAAAGATTGTTGTTTTGGACAACCTGCCTTGCCTACTTCAGCCGGTTGCGGCGCAGCACATCCAGGTAGACGGCAATCACCACAATTGCGCCCGTTACAACCATCTGCCACTCCTGCGGCACGGAGAGCAGGCGCAAACCGTTGGTGAGCACACTGATCACAAAGGCACCGATGATCGTGCCCAGAATCGAACCTTCACCGCCGCTGAGTGAGGTGCCGCCAATCACGACGGCGGCGATCGCGTCCAGTTCGTACCCAGCGCCCAGTGAAGGTTGCGCCG
Source organism: uncultured Caldilineaceae bacterium (assembly GCA_964427845.1). Taxonomy (GTDB): domain Bacteria; phylum Chloroflexota; class Anaerolineae; order Caldilineales; family Caldilineaceae; genus UBA5069. Next base: position 1,540 of record CAYRVP010000136.1, on the reverse strand, counting down.
AGTTGAGGCGCGATGCCATGAGGACGCCGCCCAGACCGGCAAACATGCCCGAGAGCATGTAGACCAGCGTCTTCCAGTTGTTGACCTTGACGCCCGACAGGCGCGTGGCTTCTTCGTTGCTGCCAATCGCAAAGGTGTAGCGTCCCAGCACTGTCTTGGAAAGGATCACCCAGGCCACAAGGGCCGCGCCAAAGAGAATCAGCACGGCGTTGGGGATGGGGAAGGCAGGAATCGCCACCCCAATCAGCGACCCCATGGCCACCTTCTGGAAGAGGGGCGTATCCACAAAGTAGATCGGTCTGAGGTCGGAAATGACAAGTGCTAGCCCCTTGGCCACATAGAACATGCCCAGCGTAGCAATGAAGGGCGGAATCTTCATGCGCGAGACAATTGTGCCCGTGGTCAACCCTGCGATCGCGCCCGTGGCGATGGCCCCGAGCACACCCACCCACACGGGGAATCCCCAGTAGGTGACAAAGACGCCCGCCATGACGGCAGTCAGTGTCATCACCGTGCCCACCGAAAGGTCAATGCCTGCGGTAATGATGACAAAGGTAACGCCCAGGGCCAGTACGCCGTTGACGGCCGTGGCGAGGATGATCGCCACCAGGTTGTTGAAGGTGAGGAAGACGGGCGAGAGAATGGAATAGACAATAACAAGTACAAGCAGGCCGGCAAAGGCCAGCAGTTTACGCGCGGCATCGGTGCGCATAATGGACGTGCGGGGTTGCGGGGCTACTGCTGTCTCTGTCGTCATAAAGGCCTCTGTCTGCACCGTAGATATTTGCGCTGCGTTGCGTCCGCTGCGTTGCGTCCGCTGCATTCATTCGTGCGCTGATTATTGCACCGTTCCGGTGCTGCCGTTGCCGGACTCTGCAAGTATGGGCATCTCGACTGCCATGACCACGCTACGCTGCGTGGCAAGGGTCATGATCTTCTCCTGTGTTGCTTCGGCCGCAGTAAGCACATCGGTGATGCGCCCTTCGCACATGACGGCGATGCGGTGGCTCATGCGCAGAATCTCGGGCAACTCCGACGAAATCATGATGATTGACTTGCCCTGATGGGCGAGTTCGTTGAGCAGCCTGTAGATTTCGCTCTTCGCGCCCACGTCAATCCCGCGCGTCGGCTCGTCGAAAATCAGAATCTCCGTGTCGGCAGAAAGCCACTTGCCGATGACCACCTTTTGCTGGTTGCCGCCCGAGAGGTTGCGCACAGTCTGCTGGAGGCTGGGCGTCTTGATTTGCAGGGCGTCCACGTATTTGCGGGCGACGACGTGGGTCTTGCCGAATTGGACGAAGCCGATCGAGTTGAGAAACTCGCGCAGCGATGCCAGCACGACGTTGGACTCGACATCCATGCCCAGCGCCAGCCCGTAGCGCTTGCGGTCCTCGGAGAGGTAACCAATGCCGTGGCGCACCGCATCGCTGGGTGAGTGGATGCGCACCTTCTCACCCTTGACGAAGATCTCGCCGCTTTCCACGGGATCGGCCCCAAAAATCGCGCGCGCCACTTCGGTGCCCCCTGCCCCGATGAGGCC
>CAYRVP010000135.1:0-11770 GCA_964427845.1 uncultured Caldilineaceae bacterium | reverse complement strand
TGAACTCGACCCTAACTACGAAAAACTACTGCTCTCTACGTGATTCGAGTTTAGATACGCTTCGTCAGTTCGCATAAACCACCACTGCGTTGTCGAGAATTTCACTGCGCAATAAGGGCTTGATACTGCTGCGAGTACCCAGGTCGACCCGTCGTCCGAGCTGGTCTTCCAGTTCGCGCTGAATGTGGACCAAATCAAACAAGGAAGGCGTCGCTTCCTTCTCAAACTCAATTACGAAATCATAGTCACTTAACTCATCCATCTCACCACGTGCTGCGGAACCAAAGAGCGCCATCCAAGCGATGTGGTAGCGGCGACAGATGTCGGCCACCTCTTCGGGCAGTATCGGCAGCAACCAGCTCTGTGTATTCACTTGTTCACCTCGCGCCGTGCGGATGCGGATACGACTCCGGGTAGGCAATCCCATAACGTGCGCAGAGCGCCGCCACATCGCCTATGTCATTAGCGTCGGGCGTGTATTTCGAGTGAAATTCCACAATCTGTTCGGGCGTCAGGCACTGAACGTTGCGGCCCGCAATCTCGCCCCTGCCGGAGAAACAGGCGGCAGGGAAGACTGCGCCGTCGCGTTGCGGACCATAGATGCCGTCGCCAGCTTCATCAAAGAGCACAGCGTGAAAGTCCACCATTTCACCCCGCTCGTTGCCCATGACGAAATTCCACGGCCGGGTGTCATTGCGCTCGGCGTCGCGGTAGCCACGTTCCGTGAGCAAAGCCCAGAGCAGTGGCACATCCGTGAGTGACAGGACGATGTCGATATCCTCATGCGGGCGCGTCTGCTCGCCAAGCAACGCATCCACTGCCCACCCACCGTCCAGCCAAACGGGAATTCCGTGCTCTTCAAGAAGCTGCAGGAAGTCGAGAACCGCCTCCGCAGTGAAGAGGGGGTGGCGTATGTGCAGCGGCGGCGGCGCATCCCACGGCGCAATTACCGTGAGGATGCTGAGAAGCCCCTCGCTGCGGTTCTCCACGCCGTGAGGAAAGCCGGCGGGACACAGCACCAGCTCGCCCGCCGCGCATGTGCGGTTTTCGTCGCCCACCGTGAAGAAGCCTGCGCCGCTGAGCACAAAGTAGAACTTGTCCTGCTCGGTGTGATCATGCAGCGGCTGCGCCTGCCCCGGCTGCAGGCAGTTCATACCCGCCAGCATGCGCGTGTTCTCGAGGAATGAATACTTGAACGGCTTGTCGTTGCGCCCTTGCGCAAAGTCCATAGGGTTGATGAAGGTATTGCTCATGCGTCCGCTGCACCATTCTGCTCGGAGAGCCAGGTGAGCGCCGTGCCCGCCAGCAGCGCGACGCCAGTAGGCAGCATGCGCTCGTCAAAGTCAAAATGGTCATTGTGGTGCGCGGCGTGGAGCGGCCCCGCCGGGTCCGACGCGCCCACAAGCACAAAGCAGCCGGGGGCGCGGTTCAGAAACTCGGACATATCCTCGCCCACCATCATGGGCGGTATCTGGATGACGGCGTCTGCGCCAAGCAGTTCGCTCACCACCTTCGCCATAAGCGTCGCGCCCTCGACGCTATTCTGCGTAACGGGCACGCCGTGAATGAGGGTGAGCTCATGGCTCGCGCCGTAGGCTGCGCAGATGCCTGCCGCCACCTCGTCCATACGCCGCACGAGCAGATCGCGCACATCCACGCTCAGCGAGCGGATTGAGCAAGAAAGCTCGGCTTTGCCCGAAATGACATTGCAGGCCGTGCCGCTCTGAAAGATGCCCACGGTGATCACGGCAGCCTGTGCCGGGTCCACGCTGCGCGCGACAATCGACTGCCACGCCACCACAATCTGCGCAGCCACCAGCGTCGCGTCGATGGTTTCGTGCGGCATAGCCCCGTGGCCGGACAGACCATGCACTGTGACATTGACAATGTCGGCCGCAGCCCAGAGCGGCCCCGGCTGCACGACCACCGAGCCCAGCGGCAGTTGCGACCAGAGATGCAATCCAAACGAAGCGGCCGGGGCGGGTGCATCCATGACGCCGTCGGCCACCATGGCGCGTGCGCCGCCCAGCCCCTCCTCGGCAGGCTGGAAGACCAGCTTGACGCGCCCCGGCAGTTGGTTGCGGTGGCGGCTAAGCAGCGTCGCCACGCCCATGCCGATGGCGGTGTGGCCGTCATGGCCACACGCGTGCATGACGCCGGGGTTCTGCGAGGCATAGGGCGCGCCGCTCTCCTCGACGATGGGCAGCGCGTCCATGTCAAAACGCAGCAGCACAGTGGGCGCGTCGGCAGCCAGACTATCGGCCTCCACAAGCGCCACAACGCCCGTCTTGCCCACGCCGGTGGTCACCTCAAGCCCAAGCTCCTGCAAATGCTGGGCGACGACCCCTGCGGTGCGCACCTCCTGAAAGCCTAGCTCGGGGTGCATGTGCAAATCGCGCCGCCAGGCCACCAATTGCGCAGCCAGTTCGTTCGCTTCCTGCTGCAACGTGGAAATCGTAACCATCAATCACCTAATCTCATGTGGGAACTGCGGATACGACGCGAAGGCGCAAAGGCGCAGAGGCCACGCAAAGTATAGCGAAGTCAAGCAGGCCGTAAATGGCCCTGCTCGTCTTTCTTTTTTTTCATTATTGTTGTTGTTTGCGCCTTTGCGCCCCTGCGTCGTCTCTAGGCGGTTAGTGGCTCGAGGGCGTCGTATATCTCATGCACCTCTGTGCCGTGGAAGCGCGCAACCTGGCCGGTGGGCGGCAGCGCCTCAGTATAGAAGAACGCGGGCAGTTCGTCGTCCGCGGCCGTAAAGCCCGCCGCGGCATTGAAGAGATGCTCGCAACGCAGCGTCTCGCGCCCCAGTTCAAAGAAGAACTCCTCGTTCAAGTGCGTGCCCAGGGCGCTGTTGATGGCATCCACGATGAATGGAACATTGGTATTTGTCACCGTCATGCCGAAGATGCAGAGGCCGAGCGAATCGTTGGCAGCCACCTTGATCTGGTGCGCGAGCGATCGCTCCATCATCTCAGGCAGACCCATTTCCTTCGTGTTCAGGCGCGGCAGGTTGCCCGCCGTGTGATCAGCGCCCTGCGCCGTGGTCATCATGGTGACGCCGGTCACCTCGGCCACACGCGGGTCATAGGCGCTGATAGCCTGACTCTTGATGACGGGCACGCGCTTTGAACCGTAGTGCTCGCCCACGCGCGCCGTGCCCTGCGCCCACAGCTTGCCTTGCTGCGTGCCCATGCGAATCTCGGCCAACGCCGCGCCCATCCACGTCACGTCGCCAAATTCGGCCACGCCGCAGTCCATCAGCACGCCCAGCGTGCCGCCGGTCTCGATTGTGTCCACGCCCATGTCGTTGCAGAGATAGTTAACGGCGGCCAGGTCGTCCGGGTGGGTGAGGCCGCAGTTCGTGCCAAGGATCCCCAGCGTTTCATACTCGACAGGCGAGACCACTTCCTTGCCCTCGGCGTCCACATAGATGTTGGAGCACTGAATCACGCAGCCAGGCATGCACGCGTGGGTCTGCTCGCCACCGCGCCCCGTGTTTAGTTCCCCGATGTAGTCACCCCCCATGCGGAAATCTGCACCTGCCTTCACATCGGCCAATTGGCCCGCCGTGAAATTGCGCACCGGCAGCCCACCCATGAAGTTCATCGTGTCGGCCATGCCCATGGTGCCCACCCTGTTGTAGAACTCGACAACCACAGAGTCGGCCTGCAGCATACGCGCATAATCCTTGATCTGGCTGTTGACCTTCTTCTTGTCGTGCAGCGGCGGGATGCGATCCATGTCGACCACGATCGCCTTGACCTTCTTGCTGCCCATCACGGCCCCTACGCCGCCACGAGCCGCCAGGCGCGCAGGTCGCCCCTCCTTGTCGCTAAATGCAATCCCCGCCAACAGTCCCTGATACTCGCCCACAGGGCCGCAGAGCGCCAGCGCCACTTTGCGGCCATACTGCACATAGAGCGCCTCGGCGGCGGCGTAGTTGCCGAGCCCCATGTAAGCCGCAGCGTCATCAAAGGTGACGGCGCCGTCCTTGTGAAGATGGATCACCGTCCACGCGGGCGCTACGCCCAGCAGATTGAAGCCCGCAACCTTGAGTTGCCCCAGCGCATAGGAGAAGGTGCCGCCGCCGTTCGCCTCCTTGACGCCCCCCGTGAGCGGGCTTTTGCAGCCCACGGAGGTGCGGTTGGCGTTGGAAAAGGATGTGCCCGCAAAGGGGCCCGCCGAGAAGATGAGGGGGTTATCGGGGCCAAGTGGATCCACGGTCGCGACGCCCATCTCGACCAGCGTGCGGGCAATGCGATAGCGGCCTGCACGGGCAATTTCCACGCCCTCGAGCATTCGTGCATCAATCGAGTGGTCATTCAGGCGAATGTCGTAATAGGTGCGCATGGGGTGCATTTCTCCTCGTGCGTGATCAGCAACAGGCAGCGGCCCGCGGCCGCGCAGATTCCGGCGGTGTGCGGAGAGCAGTATACCCGTTTTCAGAATGGGTTGTCCACAAAATGGCGAGGGCGGCGTCAGCGGCTGCGGTAACTTTTGGCGCCGCTGGGCTTGGGCGCAGCGCCGCGGGGCGTTGCTTTGGCAGGCGAGGTATTGGCTGCGGAATTTTTGCGCGGCGCGGCGGTGGAGGCGGCCGCGTCCACATTTGCAGTGGCCTCGCCCTTGCTGCGTCGAGCGGAGGAGCGCTGTGTCGAAGCGGCGCCCTTCGCTGCGGGCGGCAACGTCGATTGCGCCGCCGCGGCCCTTCCCAGCATTCCCTGCTGCAGAAACGCCAGCCCTTCAGCTGCGTACTCCTCAGGGTACAACTCCATGCCGGGGACAACACGGCTCAATTGCGCGCCGCTGCCAAAAGCGTCCTCATTGGGGTGAGGCTGCGGCGCGTCGAGAAGCAGCAGACCGTCGAACTGCAGCGTCGCCAATGTGTGCCACAGCGCGTCCCATTGCACGGCGCCCGAGCCCAGCGGCCCGCCCGTATTCTCCACCACGCGCACGCTGTGCAAATGCGCAGCGGCCAGTCGCAACGCCTCGGACAGGTTAGCCTCACCAATGTGCAGTTGCAGCGTGCTCAAGCTAAGGAGCACCTTGTCACCGCCTACGGCATGGACCACAGCCAGCGCCTGGGCCACGCTGTTGACAATCGAGCTTTCAAAGCGGTGCGCCGGCTCCAGCGCAAGCAGGACGCCGCGCGCTGCGGCATCCTGCGCCAGGTCCGCCAGCACCTCCACCAGCAGCGCGCCGTCACCCGGCGTCGCGGCGGGGCCCATCGCGCCCGGTGCGTAGAGCAGCGCGCCGCCCAGACTTTCAGCGCCCAGCGCCTGGGCTTCGCGAAGCGCCTGGCCGAGGAAGACGCGCGCCCGCTCGGCATGCTCCAGCACCGAACAGTTGGGCGGCAGCGCGGTGCGACAGATCAGGCGCATCCCCGCCTTCTGCGCAGCGGCGCGCAAGGCCGGCGCGTCGACAATGCCGAGGCGCAGCAGCGGAATCTCGAGCGCGTCAAAGCCCAGGTGGGCTGCGGCATCAAGTGCGCGCAGCGCGCCCGAACGATTCCAGCGTTGGGCAAAGGTTGCGGCCTGTACGCCGAACCTTGGCATGAGCTTCTCCTGCTGTGGCAAGTGCGGCGGCGCTGAAGGTGCTGTATTGCGCACTGATTATCACCCGTCGGCGGGTACTTTGCAAGGTCGCAAAGATGCGCGCTCGACCATGAATCCAGAGTAGCCAAAGGTGCTGTCTACGCGAATCCTGCGCTCATTACGCAAGGGCGCATGGTGCACCATTGCGCCAACAGCATGAACTCCAAAACGGTTTCGGCCTCCCGCCAGGTTTGCTCAGAGCGTCTTGGGCCCGCGGCGGCGCTTCTTTCTGCGCGCCGGCAAGGCTGACGTTTCTGCCCGGGCATCCTTGACTGTGGATGCAATTGGATCAGGCTCTGATGGTTCGCTTGGCGCGGCAAGCGCCGATGGAGCCAACCAGCGCACAAGTTGCGCGGTCGCGGCCTGGTTTCGGTAATAATTCAGATGCGTGCAATCCACCACTGCGCTCAGAAGCACACTGCCAGGGTGGTTGGCCATGGGCACGGCGAGGCAACTGCGTACACCGACAACCCAGTCATTCTCACCCTCATAGAACCATTCCGCCGCCGTGTGCAGCCCCTGGGAGAGCACGGCGCGCCATTGCAGCGCGCGTGCCGTGGGCGCAGCCTGCGCGTTGCCCGCCAGGATATGGTAGTGCAACTGGGCATGGCCGCGCGTATTGTTCATCTCCCGAAGCAGCGCTGCGCCCGGGTGCATGGCCATCGGCCCCTGCATATCCAGCGCGACAGCGCCCAGCGCCCAGGCAATCAGCAACGCCGGGGGCGTGGGTGCGGGCAAATTGATGAGCATCGTCAGCAGCCAGGGGGTGAAGAGCGCCGTGGCGGCAAGCGGTGTGCCCGCGTTGGGCGGCCCGGTAAAGAAGCAGCGGCGCACGAACGCATCGCCGCCCAGCAGTTCGACGTAGGTGCGCGCCACCAGCGCGCCCATGCTGTGCGCAAAGAGGTCAATCTCTGCGCCGGGGGCATCTTCCAGAGCAAGCGCCGCCACGGCGTCGCGCAGCCGTTCGGCATTGGCGCGCACATCTGTGTGCAGGCTCTCCCATTCAAAGCTGAGAATGCGGTCATACCCCGGCGCAGCCGCGCTGCTTTGCAGTTGCGCCAGCCAGTGCGCTTCCTCGACGCTGTCGTCGGCAAAGCCGTGGATGAGGAGTGCGATGCGTTCGTTGGGCCGGGCGCGCGTAGCAGTTGTATAGCGCAACTCACCGCCGGGCGCAGAGCGCACAAAGCGCGCTCGCGATGCCGTTGCCGCCCACGCCGCGGGCACAAAGCGCACGGCGAAGAGGCCAATATCGGCAGCCGGCGCGCCGCGCACCTCGCAGAAGTAGATGCGGATCGTGCGCTCGAGTTTGGCCGCACGCGCGCCCTCCGCGTCGTCGCCAATGACCGGCGGCAGCCAAGTCACGTCGAGCAGCGCACCACCTTGCGGGCAGCGGCCAACGGGATACGCATTCTCACCATCCCAGGCGAAGGCGAGCAGCGCACCGTCCGCCGGCGCCGCGACATGCACACGCAGCGGCGCTTCGGCGCAGACCAGGGTGCGGCTTGCCTCGCTGGAGGTTATCGCCAATCCTGCCACGCCGCCGCCGGCATCCGCACTGCTGCCATAGTAAGGACGGAAGACGCCAGGGTGCGCGGCGAGACCGGCCGGCCAGGCCGCGCCCTCCTCGCGTGCGTGCGCTGTGGGCCCAAGCCACTGCAGCGCACCTACGAAGCCGGCCGGTGTCTCGATGCGAGGCAGAGATCGCATTTGCGCCACGTGCGCCCCGCGTGCGCCCAGCAGCGGCAGCGACCCGGCCGGTGGCAACAAACGCAGTCCGCGTTCATCCGTCACCCAGGGCGGGCTGGGGGGAAGCGGCGCGCTGCTCATGCCCGCCTGTGTGCTGCCGTGCACCGCGGCGAGTGACCCCTGCTCGAGCAGCGCGGCCGCCATGGGTGAGGTGGATGCGTAGACGCGAAAGCTGAGGCGCGCCTCCACTGCCGCTGCGGGCAGGGGCGTATGCACCTGGTCAACCGGGCGCGGGCTGCAACCAAAGGTGCGCGACGCCCCCGGCTGGAGCACTTCGCGCGCTGCACCCGGTGGCGGCCACAGGCTGGCAATGGCGCACGCTGGGCCAAAGCGGAAGAGCGCGATGTCCAGGGCGCGGTCGCTGTTGTTCGTCACATGGATGACGACCGGCATGCCGCCGGGCAGCACGGGCTCACCGGTGATTTTGTCCAGGGGCGCGCCATGGGGAAAGCCGCCGTCGTCGAAGACGAGACGCTCGAGCTCGAGCGAAACGCTGCCGCTGGGAAGTTCAGCCACGCCGCCGCGCTGCGCAACCGCGGCAGCAAAGCGCGCTCTGTGGGCAAGCTCAATGCGCAGATCGTCGCTGGCCTCAATCGCAAAGGGTCCGGAGAGGGGCTCACCGGCAGCGCTGCAAATCCAGAGTGCGTCGTCACCCTGGGCGACCACAAAGTCGGCGGCTGCGCTCACCGTTTGCGCAACGGCGTTGACGCGTGCGTTCAGCATCCCCGAGTTCTGCGCTGACAGGCGCTCGGACGCGCCACCCGCGTAGCGCACGCGCACCCGCTCGCTGCCCGGTTGCACAATGACGGCGTGTGCAGGCAGGCGCGGTGCGCTGCCTTCCACCAAGATACAGGCACTGCGCGCGACGCCGGGGGCTGTCACCTCGATAATACCGCCTGCAGTTGCGTCGTCCAGCCGGTCAGCGTCTGGCACGAGCACCAGCCTGCAGCCCGTCTGCACGTCGTGGTCGACGCCGGCGTCGAGCCACATCCGCCCCGCATCATCCTCGAAAACCGTAAGGACATGCTGGCGTGACAACGCGGCGCCGCCAAACAGCAGGGCGTCGACATCACTGGTGCGCGGCGTCTGGCTGAATGTGGTTGCCGCGACGCGGTCCACGAGGCGCGTGCCAAAGTCGTCCCACGCCGGTGGGCTGCCCTGCGGCAGGGCGTTCAGCAGTTGCTGGAGCGCCAGACTGAATTGGCCGCGTGCCACCACCTCATCGGCCTCGGGCAGCATGCGCTCAAGTGCGGCTTCGCCCCAACGCGCCGCCGCCAGCAGCAACGCGCCGCAGCCATCCCACGTCGCGGGGCCATTTGCCGGCGCGCGGTCGCTGTCGATTGCGCGCAAGTCCGGGGCCCACGCGCGCGTGTGGTCCTCACCCATGGCCCTATGGCCGCAATCGAGGATGAGCGAGGCGCTGCAGCCGTGTGCGGCAATCGCTTCCAGGTGCGCAGCGAAATCGACGGGCGCCAGGTCCTGCTCGCCGGGCAAGCGGCTGTCGTAGGCTACGAGCGAATCGACAGTGCGCACAGCGCCTGCGCTCTGCTCGAGCACCTGCGCGCCGTAGCCCGCGAAATAGAAGACGAAATGGGGTGGAGGTGAACCCTCATCGTGACCAGCGGCCCAGCGCGCGGCGTGTGCCACCAGGCGCCCGGCGAACGCGTCCAGGATAGCCGCGCGCGTCGCCGCCTCGTCAAGAAGAGTCAGCACATGGTCGGCCGGAATGGCAAAGCGCTCGCCAAAGGTACGGGCAAGCGCACATGCATCGTGGACCGCCCCGCGCAGCGGCGCAATCCCTGTCTCAGGGTGATAGGAATCGATGCCGATAAAGAGGGCGAAGAGAGGCGGGTTCTTTTGCACCGGGGGCCTTTCGATTTGCCCGCACGGGGCCGGCTGGCGATGTTGATGGTGCGATCATAAAGCAGCGGGCGCGCGCCGTCAAGATGGGCCGCGCGACAGGTGGATGTGACGTTAGGATGCGGGCGACACAACATCAGTGCACCACCGGCCCTGCTCCGCCATGGAGGCGCTGCGGGGTGCTGTTGTGACTCGCGCACGTGGTATAATCCTCGCCTATGAATCACCATTCAGCATCGACCCGCACGGCACGTGATGGCGCTAATGAAGCCACCGACGCCGCCCCCAAGCCAGCCACCGCCGGCGGAGATTACGTCGACACAAACGCGGAGCCCAGGCTCTCGCCCACGACGCTCGAGACCCTGCTCAACTCGGCGCCGGTAGCGATTGTGGCCGTCAACAGCCTCGGAGATGTTGTCTTCGCCAATCAGAAGCTCGAAGAACTCTTTGGCTATACCCACGCCGAACTCATGGGTATGCCCGTCGAGTTGCTCATGCCCGAGCGCTTCCACGACGACCACGTGTCGCACCGCAACCGCTACAGCGTGCGCCCTCACTCGCGCACGATGGGCACAGGCATGGACCTTGCGGCACGCCGCAAGGACGGCGTTGAGTTTCCGATTGAGGCCGGCCTGAGCCACGTGCGCGTCGATGGCGAATTGCTCACGCTGAGTTCGGTTGTGGACGTGAGCAGGCGCAAGGCCACCGAAGATCTGCTCGAACGCGGCGTGGAGGAGCGCACGCGCGAACTCGAGCGCCGCCGCCGCGTCTCCGACTCGCTGCGCGATGTGCTCGACATCCTCAACTCCAACCGGCCTCTGCAGGAGATTCTCGACTATATTACCATGCAGGCCAGCCACCTGCTGGGGGCCGAGGCTTCCGCCATCTACCAGTTGCAGGATGACGACCAGCCACTCGAAATTCTGGCAAGTCACGGCCTGTCGGATGAAGAGATGGCGCGTGCGGCCGACATGGCGGGCGGCTCGGTGGTCGAGACCGGCTATGATTCCGTAGGCAGCTATCGCGCCCAGCTTGCCGTGCCGCTGGCCACACGCAACGACATCTTCGGCGGCCTGATGCTCTACTACCGCGACACACGCCGCTTTTCCTCCGAGGAGATCGAACTGGCAGTCACTTTCGGCGAGCAAGCCAAGCTCGCAATCGAGAATGCCCGCCTGCGCGCACAATCGGCGCAGTTGGCCGTGGCCGCCGAGCGCAACCGTATCGCGCGCGACTTGCACGACTCTGTGACGCAGACGCTCTTCTCGGCAAGCCTCATTGCCGAAGTGCTCCCGCGCTTGTGGGAGAAGGACCATGACGAAAGCGTGCGCCGTCTGGCCGAACTGCGCCTGCTGACGCGCGGCGCGCTGGCCGAAATGCGCACGCTGCTGCTTGAGCTGCGCCCGGCAACACTGATTGAGGTGGACATCAACGAATTGCTGCGCCAACTCACCGAGGCTGCCATCGGGCGCGCGCGCATCCCTGTGGCGCTCACCGTGGAAGGCAGCGCGCAGGTGCCTCCCGACGTCAAGATTGCGTGCTACCACGTGGCGCAAGAGGCGCTCAACAATGTCACCAAACACGCTCGCGCCGAAAGTGCCACCATTAGCCTGGTGCGCCAGCCGGGCCATGTGGTGCTCACCGTGCAGGATGACGGGCGCGGCTTTGAGCAGACAACCGTCACGCCCGAACACCTGGGGCTGACCATTATGCACGAGCGCGCGGCTGACATAGGCGCAGCGCTCACCATTAGAAGCGCGGTCGGCGCCGGCACGACCATTTCGATTTCCTGGAACGCTCATGAGTAGCAATCCCACACCCCGGCCTTCCGCCGGCGAAGACAGCCAGCGCGCCATTCGCGTCATGCTCGTAGACGACCATGCGGTTGTACGCAGCGGCCTCATGGCCTTTCTGCTTGCCTACGAAGACCTGAACCTCGTGGCCGAGGCCAGCGATGGTGAGGAGGCCGTGCGCCTCTGCGCGCATGTACATCCCGACGTCGTACTCATGGATCTGATGATGCCGCGCATGGACGGCGCCACGGCGACACGCCTGATTCGCGAGAACCACCCCGAGACGCAAGTCATCGCCCTCACCTCCTTCAAAGAAGAGGAGACCATTCAGGATGCATTGCGCGCCGGGGCGATTGGCTACCTACTCAAGAATGTCTCTGCCGATGACCTCGTGAACGCCGTGCGCGCCGCGCACCACGGCCGCCCCACGCTGGCCCCGGAGGCGACACACGCGCTCATCCACAGCGCCACCCACACCGGCTACCCACCGATTGGCCACGACCTGACGGAACGCGAGCGCGAAGTGCTCGCACTCATGGCCGAAGGGCTGAACAACAGCCAGATTGCCGAGGGCCTTGTCGTCAGCCGCTCCACAGTCAAGTTCCACGTCAGCAGTATCCTCTCCAAATTGCGCGTCTCCAACCGCACCGAAGCGGTGGTGCTGGCGTTGCAGCAGCGCCTGGTGGCGCGCCCGTCCGGCCCCAACGGCGACAGCCCCACGTAACAGATAACCTCGACGCAAAGGCGCGAAGACGCAAAGGAACGCAAAGAAAAGCC
>CAYRVP010000134.1:4728-11844 GCA_964427845.1 uncultured Caldilineaceae bacterium | reverse complement strand
CTTGCGCGGCCGCTGGCACGGGGGCAGGGGCAGGCTCGGCAGCCTGCGGCCGGCCGCTCTGCGCCAATGGCGGCGCGGCAGGCGCTACGCCCGCAAGCGGCAGCGGCGCGCTGCGTGCGGCAAGCGCGCGCCGCAATGCGGGCGACGGCAGACCGCGTGAAGCGCTCTGCATACCCGGCTGCGGCTGCACACTTCCCGTTGCCTGCGTTGCCGAACCCGGCTGGACCCGCACGGGCCGTACTTCCGGTGGCTGCGGTGTACTGGCATAGCGGGGCGCATCGTCGCCGTAAAGCACGGCGTCGACCGACGGTACGGCCGTAAGGTGCGCGTCTGAAGAGCTCTCACGCCACAGCGCCGACGGTTCGGATGACGCGAGGGCTTCATCCACGTCGGTTGGTGGCTGGGCTGCCGCGACAGCCGGCGATGCGCTCTCTTCAAACGCAGCCGTCTCGGCGTAGGCTGCGTCTGTCTCTGCTTCGGCCAACGCCTCATCGATGTAGGCGAAGCGCGCATTCAGCGCCAGCGGCCGGCCGCTGCGTAGACCTACTCCCGCGCGGCGCGCACTATCGCCCGGAAATGGAAGCGGTGGCGGCGCATAGAGCGAGGGCGACGAGTAGGTGCGCCGCAAGCGCTGCATGAGTCCGCGCGCGCCTGCAGACTGCCCCGCCGCCGCATCACCTGCCAGCGCCGCCGTCCACGAAGACACCGGCAGCGCGTGGTGACGCACGACGGCGGCGCTCAGCGGGTAATCGAGTTGCGCGCTCGACTCCGCAGCAGCGGCTCGCCGTGCGTTCGCATCCGCTGGTAGTTGTCTCCGCTCTGGGCGCTCCGCCATATCGTGTTTCCAACGACGCGATGATCTTGCAGGCTAGCGATTGCTTAGGGCGCAGTGCCCGCCGTGACTTTGAAGCGCCGAAAAGCGATCTCCAACGTCTCCACGGCGACCTCGCTGCTGCTCGTGTCCAGGCTGGGGCCGCTCCACACAGTCGCCATGGCATTCTCGAGGTCGTAGCGGCGCGCCACCCGCTGTGTGTAGGGCACAATTTGCTCAATCGTCACTTGGCGGTAGCGCACCTTGCCGTCCAGCGCGCCGGTGTAGAACCACTCCCACAGCGCCGCCGAATGGGTAATGCCGCTCTTGAGTGTGATTTTGCCGTAGGAGAGGCCCGTGTGCAGCCACACAGCGCCATCATTGACACCACCCTCGCGCAATTCCGTCACACCGCGCGTAACCGTGAGTCCGGTGCAGGAGGTGAATGTAGCGCCGACGACACCATCGATGACGACTCGAAAGGCAAACGCCGGTACTGGATCGACCTTGCCGTCATCACGCGCAACTGCGCGCACCTCTTGTGCTGCGGCATTGACATACGCTGACATCGCGACACCCTGCTTTCACCCATGCGCCCCACACCTAACGGCGCGGCAGCGGCTCCTGTCGGCGCGCCCGCGTCGTGCGGACGTCGTCACGCAGCATTGCGTACAGCTTTTCCGCAAGCACGCGCATTTGCTCCGGCGTTAACTTCAGTCCGGCCTGCTCCACGCTCTGTTGTACGAGCGAGTCAAACGAATCGCCATCCGGATTCTGATCCACCCTCGAGACGGGCATGGCGTCGCTCTCAAAATGCGGTGGCGCGTGCCGGCTCCGCCGCAATCACGGTCACTCATTCAGCCTGCGGTTAATCTGCGCAATCTCCTCCACCCAGCGCTGGCGATCGCCGTGTTCAAGCGCCAAAATCGAGCGCAGCGGCCAGTGGAAGTGATAGGCAATGTAGGCTACCTCCTCATGCAGGCGCGCTAGGGGGTAGCCGAAAGCCCCCCCAGGTCAGTCAAATCCACCGCAAATCGGTGCTCGCACTCTGGGCAGGCAAGCGTAATCAGCGAGACACCCTCTTCGTTAATCTTGCGGTAGAAGGTTTGCAGATAGGCCATGTCGGCCGCAAAGAGATTCTCAATCACGTTCGTGGTGATGTTGGTCTCATCGCCAATGCGCGTAATCACGCGCGCCAGCAGGATGATGGTGAGATAGGCCTGGTTGGTGCGCACACGCGGGTCGCGCAGGGGCACAATCTCGTCCATAGCAGTAGCCAGGCGCATAACGCCCTGGTTGTGCACCTTGCCCGCGCCGTCCACATAACCGCGCGGCAGGGTGAATGGAAACTCGGTTTGCAGTTTCACGGCGTCGACACCACTGCAAGCTCAACCCGTTCGTAAACCACGGTCATCTCCTCGATGAGGAACCCGCTCTGTGTGGCATCAAGCGCGCCTAGCGAGAACTTGGTGGGCCATACGTTGAAGAAATCCCAGCCCAGTACGGGCCAGTACATGCGGTTGTGAATATAGATGCTCATGGAGGCGCGCGCCGGGTTGATTGCGCCGGTAACGACCTGCTGTGGCCACAGCCAGAAGTTGGCCGCGCCCGTAATGCCGCGCTTGAGCACCACCGTGCCCGGCTCGGCGCGCCCAGGCATGAACTGCACTTCACCCTGACCGGTTTCGGCATTGAAGGTCTTGTACTCAACCTTGGCAATGTCATAGGTGAGCGCGCTGATATCCTGGAAGGAACCGCTGAAGAGCGTGCCGGCGCCGCCGGCGATCCAGACGGTAAAGCTGTGCTTTTGCAGTGGATCCCGAAAAGTGGGTATACCCATGAACTTTATTGGACCTCCGGGCCCCTGGAACGCACCACGCCTCGCGCAACTGCAACAACGGCCAACCGCGCGGCCGCTGCCGCTACGGCGGCCGCGCGACACGCCCGTCGCGCATCACAACGGCAGCGCGGCGCCGTGTGCACGCCCGGCATGTTGAGCGGTGCGCGGCCCGGCGCTATTGCCAGGCCGCGCACAGACGCGCCATGCTGTACGCGGCGACAGCCGCGCGCGCTGCAATTGCGCAGCCAGACCTTAGCGTGTGGCCGCAACCTGGCCTGCCACGCCTTCGCGCGTCACGCCCTCATGCGCCAACGTCATCTCTTCCATCACAAAGTCGTTGCTGTCCGAAGAGAGCGACGTTGCGCTCACCTTGGCCGGCCATGCCTTTTGCAGCATCCAGCGCACAATCGGCTTCAGGTCCGACGAGTAGAGCGTAATCGTGCAATCCTTGCGCGCATCGCTCATCTTGCCGTCAATCACCATCTGCCGCCACTCCCAAATCTTGAGATCGGAGGTGAGGCCGCGCTTGAGCGTGACGTCGCCAAAGCTGAGGCGACCGGCGCTCTTGATGATGACTTCCTTGCCATCCTTGGTCAACGTCTTGTTCTGCACGATCTCGTTTTCGGAGCCCAGTCCGTCAATGCCGGTAAACCAGCCGGAGAGATCACCAACTTCCAGGGAAAATCGATATCCCTGTAGGGGGTCTTCTACGCCCATGTCAAGCCTCCTGAACTGCGTGTTTGATGCACGAATGCACGTTTGGTAGAGAAGTGGGCGACGCGGCGGCGGCCATCCGGCGGGTGCGCAGGGGCCGCCGCCACGTTACGTACGGTTCATATCTGCCTATTCGGCATCTCCCGACCACTGGCCAATGCGGAAGATAATGAATTCGGCAGGCTTGACGGGTGAGATGCCGATTTCGATGAACAACTGGCCCAGGTCGCGCACGTAGGAGGGATTCAGTTCCTCATCGCACTTGACGTAGTAGGCCTGTGCCGGCGCCGCGCCGAAGAGCATGCCCTGGGAGTAGAGCCCCATGAGGAAGTTGCCCACGTCGCGCCGCAACCGCGCCCACAGGCGCTGGTCGTTCGGCTCGAAGACGGCCCACATGGTGCTCGTGCGCAATGTCTGCTCAACCATGTTGAAGAGGCGGCGCACGTTGATGTACCGCCACGACGCATCACTGGCAAGGGTGCGCGCGCCCCACACACGGTAGCCCATGCCGGGGAAGAAGCGGATGCAGTTGACGCCGACCGGGTTCAGCGTGTCCTGCTCGCCCTTGGTTACGTTGTAGGCAAGGCGGGTGCAGCCGCGCACCACTTCGTTGGCGGGCGCCTTGTGCACGCCACGCTCCGAGTCGCTGCGCGCCCAAATGCCTGCCAGGTGACCCGAGGGCGGCATGAAGATGGGCTGGTTTGTGGCCGCGTCCATCACTTCAATCCAGGGGTAGTACATTGCCGCATAGCTCGAGTCGAAGCCGGTGATGTTCATGCGCCAGTCTTTGACTTCCTGCGCATTCATGTCCGGCGGCGTGTCGAGAATAGCCACGCGGTCGCCCAGCCCTTCGCAGTGGGCAATCAGCGCCGACTGCACGGCCTTGACCATCGTGCGGTCCACACTCTTCTGGCCCGGCATCTTGGTCATCAGGTCGGGAATGCAGACGATGCTGATATCATCGTGCTGCGCCAGCCCCTCGATGCCGGTCTTCTTGAGGGCGTCACCTTGATACTCGGAGTAGTTGGCGGGTTCCATAAGCACAGGCTGGATAACGAGCGACTGCTCCTGCGAGCGGGGCGTCAGCCGTGTAAGCGGCGCGCCGGGATCCGTAATCGTCAGGTCAATGAAATTCGGCGCCTTGTTGTTGGGATAGGCAAAGCTGACCGTCGACTTGCCGTCTTCGGCCTGCGTTTCGGTGAGGCGAATGTCCTTGCGCGACTCAAGAGTCTTCCACTCGCCGGATTTGGACTGGCGATCCACGAAGAGGGTGAAGATACCAGGGCCGCCACTGTCAGCGTCAGCCGCGGGCGCGGCATTCGCCGAGGCGCCCTTGTCGGCGTCGGCCGCAACGTCTTCGCCTTCCTTGCCCTTCTTGGCTGCGGCCGTGGCGGCTGCTGCCGCCTTGGGCGGTTCGGGAGCCTCAATGCGTACGCGCAGGGCTGCGCCGTCGAAACCGGCCTGCCTGGCGCGAACCATCAGGCGCGGCTTGCCGTCGGCGCTCAGCAGCGTGTTCTGTGCGCGCGGAATCGTCTTCACGCTCAACACGTAGCAGCGCTGGCCGCCGTTGAGGAAGAAGCCATAGATGGCCTGCGGCATGTAGGCGCCGGGCACCAAATCGCCAAATCGCTCGCGATACTGCGTCCAGTTGGTAACAAAGACCGGGCTGCCCAGGAGATTCTCGGTGACGACTTCACCTTCGACCTCGCGGGTGTATTCGGCCTTCTCGGTAAAGCCGATGAAGCAAGCCGTTGAGGTGCTGACTGCCTCAATTGGCCTTGCACCTCGGTTTACCTCTTCCACATAGACACCTGGTGACAAATACTCGGGCATTGGGTGACTCCTCCCTCACGGTGTGCGCACAAGAGTGACGCAGGGTTTCAGACAGCGGGCAGGCAACGACATGTGCAACGGGCAACTGGCACTGGGAGACTGGGAAGCGGGCTAACGGACAGCAACATCCATCGCGGCGGCGCATTCCGCCGGATTACCGCGATAGACAGGAGAAGACGATACAAGATGGGCCGCAAGAGGCAACGGGCCTGACGGGCGTGGTGCGTATCAAGTCGAGCGGGTTTCAATTTGTGGTCAATGCTGCTGCGTAATGAACCCTGGCCACGGGCTGGCTTCGCGCAATGCTGCCGCGGCCAGCCAGGCTATGACTTCCTGGGCTTGGATTTGCCCTTGCCATCGGCCGTGCTTGGCCCATCCGCCGCGCCACCCTCTGCAGAGCCGGCGCCGTCCGCACCACCACCTCGTGCCGTCGATGCGGTGGCCGCAGGCGCGGATGGCTGCCTGCCGACGGTGAAGATTGAGCGGCTTTCAGTGGCCAGCGAAGATATCTGCCGGTAGCGAATGTCGAGCGAACGCACAATTGGAACGGTCACATCCACGTACGGCTGGAGCGTGGCCGTGGCAACGATGTCAATCGCTGGGCGGATTTCGTTGTCGAGCACCGACCAGAGGTCGCTGATGCCGCTCTGCGTTTCATATTGCGCGAGCTTGAGCGGGACGCCGTTCTCCTGCCCCGGTACATGTTCGTGCAGAATATCTTCGGGAATGGCGCGCAGGCGAAAAAGCGCTGCCAACATCCTGGACAGAATTCTGTGCTCGTCAAGCGGGTCTTTTGCCCAGGCCGTAACAAGGTAAAAGAGGTCAAAGCGCAGGCCGTGGTGCAGAACTCGGGCAATATCTCCCACGCGTGTGTCCTGAAAGGCAGGCCCAGGCGTGCGCAGTTTGGTATTCTCGCGGATGTCGCGCAGGAACAGATTGATCGTGGGGCGGCTCAAACGTGCGGACCACTCGCGCTTCGGCTGCTCGAACGCGATGTCCACCTCGTTTTCGCGAATGGGCAACTCACGTATCAGAAAATCGCGCAGCGCGTCGTCCAGCTGGTCAATCACGGCAACCTGCCTCGTACATCAAGAGTGGCTCTGAGCGAAGCTTTGCAATCGACTCCTGGGCTTTGCGCTTGGCAAGCATAGGCGCTATTGCACAATATGGCCAACGCGGAAAATATGTGGCCAGACAGCACGCGCTGCAACAAAAAAGCCATGCCGCAAGCATACTCTGCGCTGCTCGCAGGACGGCTTGACTTGCTCTGGCAAGTTGCAGTGGACGATTGAACTATAGGTTGACGAGATAACGCAAGACTTCACCACAGGAAGTGGCTTTCCAGTTTGTGCAGTGCTCCCGCATTACGCGAATGTTGCGCCAAAAAAGAGATCGCGCGCCGTGCGCTTGGTGCGCACAGTGGCCGCGCCCTGCTGTACGACGTGCGTCAACTCATGCGCCAGCAACTGTTTGCCCTGGGTACTGCCGGGGTTGTATTCGCCCGAGCGGAAGAAGATGTCGCTGCCCGTCGTGAAGGCGCGTGCACTCAGGCTGCGGTTGAGCGAATCCGACTCCTGGCCCGTATGGATGCGCACACTGCTGAAATCCGAGCCCATGACGCCTTCCATCGAACTGCGCGCCGCCGGCTCGAGTGCACTGCCGCCCGCGCGCGCACGCTGGATTTGCGACTCGATGGCCGGGTCCAGGGCGCTCGCTTCCGGTCCGCCCGTGCGCTTGCCCTGCAGAGGCTCTTCCTCCTCCACGCCGCCTGCACGCTGTACAGACTCTGCCACAGGCTTCATCTGCAGTTCTTCCTCGTCTTCCTGCCGCTGCACAGACTCTGCCACAGGCTTCATCTGCAGCTCTTCCTCGTCTTCCTGCCGCTGCACAGACTCTGCCACAGGCTTCATCTGCAGCT
>CAYRVP010000134.1:0-4628 GCA_964427845.1 uncultured Caldilineaceae bacterium | reverse complement strand
CTTCCTCGTCTTCCTGCCGCTGGACGGGCTGCGCCTGGGTTGCAGCCATGGAGTGTACAACTTGTGCGGCCACGCTGTCGGCCTCGCGCTCATACACGTCATCCACAGGGCCCAGCGTCAATTTAGGCTGCACCACAAGGCGGGCGCGCCGAACGACCGCCGCCGGGTCGGCGGCAAACGCAGGGCTTGCCTCGCCACCCAACGCACGGTTGCCGTAAACCCGTTGCGGTTCGAAGGCCTGGGCAACAGCGGCCTCCTCGGCTTGCGGCGTGCGCAGGAGCCGACGCGCCTCATCCGCCTTGCGATTTTCATGGTCCTGCGCCTGCGTTGAGGCCATACGAACCTTCCCTTCAGAGAATCGCTGCAGGATTGGAGATACTCGCATATTCGTATGGAGATCGCGTGAGCCAGTGAAAGTGCCATGCGGCGCGGTCACTTACACGCCAATTATATAGACTTGATCATCCAATGTCAATCAAGTTTTTTCTGCAACTCGTTTCATACTCGGGGCAACCGCGCAGCAGACCTTGCTTCATGCCACAAAGTCCTTCTCGTCCGTCAGCCGGCCCAGTTTTTGCAGTTCGCGGCGGGTGGCGTGAAGCAGGTGCCCCATGCCGACAATGCCCTTGTCAGCCACGGCGTAGTAGGCGGCCGCCACAATCACATTGCGGATGCTGCCGCCGGAGATTTTGAAGCGGCGCGCCAGCGAGGGCAGATCCACGTCGTCGGCGCAAGGTGTATTGCTGGGGAAAAGGGCCAGCCAGATGCGCAATCGCTCGGCGGCGTCGGGGAAGGGAAAGTCCACGACGCTGTGCAGGCGGCGCGTGAAGGCTTCGTCGAGGTTGGCGCGCAAGTTGGTGGCCAGAATCGTCACGCCGTCGTAGGCCTCCATGCGCTGGAGCAGATAACTGGTCTCGATATTGGCATAGCGGTCGTGGGCATCCTTGACCTCCGAACGCTTGCCGAAGACGGCGTCGGCCTCGTCGAAGAAGAGGATGGCGTTGCTGTTCTCGGCTTCCGTAAAGATGCGTTCGAGATTCTTCTCGGTTTCGCCAATGTACTTGCTGATCATGCCGGAAAGGTCGATCTTGTAGACATCCAGCCCCAGCGTGCGCGCGAGCACCTCTGCAGCCATGGTCTTGCCTGTGCCGGGCGGTCCGGCGAAGAGCGCCGCAACGCCGTAACTGGGGGCCAGCTTGCGCCCATAACCCCACTCGTCCAGCACTTGCGGCCGGCCGCGCACGGTGAGCAGCAGTTCACGCAGGCGCGCAAGCTGGTCATCGGGCAGCACAAGGTCGTCCCAGTCGTAGCGGGCGCTGAGCTTGCGCGCAAAGGTCGTCAGCCGCGGGCTGGAATGTTCGCGCGCGGCGGTAAAGAGGTCTTCATTGGTAAGCAGGCGACCGGCCTGGGCCGCGTGGTCAAGCGCCGACGCGACCATGTCGGTCATCTGGCGGGTGGTGAGAATGAAGCGACCCGAAAGCGCAGCGGCGTCGAGGTGCTCGTCGCTGGGCAACTCAGCCAATGTGGCGCTGAGGAAATTGCGCCGCTGCACATAGGTGGGCGGCGGGAAGTCAATCCATGTAAGGCGGCGCGCGCGATCCACATCTCGTGGCCGCCACACGCTGTCGGAGGCAATCGCGACCGGTCCCGGGTGATCGCAGAGCATACCAAAGAGTGGCGCGGGCGGCGCGCCATCCTCAAGCAGTGTGTCCAGCCCCACCATTGCTGCCACGCTGCCCGTGAGCAGTGCATCGCGCAGGAAGATGCCCAGGATCTCCTCGGCGTCGGCGCCGGCACGCGTCACCGCATGCAGGTCAAGGGAAAGCAGGGGCGCGCCCAGCGCACCGGCGAACCAGGCCACGGCGTTGCGTTTGGCGGCTGCATCCTTGCCCGTAAGCACAACAAACGCGTCGCCGGCGGCGGACTGCTCCATGGCAAGCATTTGCGCCGGTCCAAAGTGCGCTGCGTCGGGCTGCACGGCGGGCAGCACCTCCACGTAGGGCTGCAGCAGATGGCCTGGGCTGTAGCGCCCGAGCAGCCAAAGCACAATCGATGGCTCGGGCGCCAGCGCCTGATTGAGGAGCACCGGCTGGATTATGCCCGGCTCGGCCACGCGTTCGAGCAGGTGCAGGCGCAGCAGCGGGCCGTCGTCACCCAGGTGCACCAGATCGCGCAGCCGTTCGGGGCCGGGTGCGCTCAGCAGGTCGAGGATCAGGTTGGGGGTGGCGCGGCGGCGTGTCAGATCATCATGCAGAAAGCCGTAAATGCGCTCGTAGCGCAGGTCGAGCGCGGGCGCCAGGCAAATCAGCAGGGCGTCCAACTCAAAGCGCGAGAGATCGCACGCGAGCGCCAACTGCGCCAGGCGGGAGCCACCGTCGGCTGAGGACTCTTCCACCACTTCCGCAATCTGCTGCTCAACTTGGCGCACTGCTGCCGCGTAAATGTCGGTGGCCGGGAGATCAGCGGGATCGGCGCGTGTGACCTCAGCCGGGTCAAATGTTTCGCCAAAAGGCTGCTGCAGCAAGGCCTGGACGGCGTCCATGGTGAGAAAACTGCCATTCGCAGGGCGGAGCGCACCCGCGTCCGCGTCGTCTGCCGACTGCATGGCAGCCGCGCGCGCAAGGCGGCGGTGGATCAGGAGATCGAGCCGGGCCAATTCAACATAGAGATGGCGCAGCGTCGGGTCAGTCAGGCTCATGGAAGGTTTCCGGGGTGGGGCAAGGCATGCACTCAAGGTTGATTGTAGCGACGGATGCGCCGCGGGTCAATCTGCACACCGCACCGCCAGGGTCTCTCAAAAGTCATCGCACCGCACCCCGACCTGCAGGACGGCGCGTGGTATAATCATTCTGTCAAGTTGCGGGTGCGTACATTGGCCGCTTGGTCTCTTTCCTTATCTTCCTATGCATGAAATGGCTGTGACCCAAAACCTTGTGGAAATTGCGCTCAACGCAGCACGCGCCGCCGGCGCTGCGCAAATTCGCGCCATCCACGTTGAGGTGGGCGCTCTCACCGGCGTTGCGCCCGAGTCGGTCCACTTCTATTTTGATTTCCTGAGCCGCGATACGCCCGCCGCAGGGGCGCTACTCGACATGAAGATGGTGCCCGCCCAAGCAACCTGCGGCGACTGCGGCGTTGCCTTTGCCATGGCGCCGCCGCTTGATGGCTGCTGCCCGCTGTGCGGCGGCGCGCCAGCCCGCGTCACCGGCGGCAACGAGTTGCTGGTCAAGAGCATTGAGGTCGACTAGCGCTCTGCGCCGACCCTGCAGCCCATGATCGACCCGCTCGCACCTTAGGTTGTTTCTTGCTTTTCTTTGTTGTTCTTTGCGTTCCTTTGCGCCTTTGCGACTCTGCGTCGCCCTTTTCCTTCCTGACCTGGAAAGCATTCCGCCGTGACTGAAATCCCAGTTGTGCGCCACATACTCGATGTCAACGACCAGTCTGCCTGGGTCAACCTTGCGCGCCTCAACGAGCAGGGCATCACCGCCGTCAATCTGATGGCATCGCCGGGCGCAGGCAAGACCACGTTGATTCTGGCCACGGCCGCGGCGTTGGCCGGACGGCTGCGCGTGGCGGTGATTGAGGGCGACCTGGCCACGCGCATCGACGCCGACCGTGTGGCCGCAGCCGGCCTGCCCGTGGTGCAAATCAACACCGACGGCGGCTGCCACCTTGATGCCGCCATGGTGCAAGGGGCGCTCGACCAGTTGTCGCTTGACGCGATCGACCTGCTGCTGATTGAGAACGTGGGCAACCTGGTCTGCCCCGCCAACTTCGCGCTGGGTGTGCATGCCAACGTGGTTGTGGCCAGCGTGCCTGAAGGCCACGACAAGCCCTTCAAGTACCCCGGTATCTATGCGAAGGCCGACGGTGTTGTCCTCAACAAGGCCGACCTGGTTGAACTGCTTGAGTTTGACAGCGCCGAGTTCGCACGCGGCGTCGCTCTCGTCAACCCCGCAGCGCCGATTTGGCCACTTTCAGCGCGCACGCACGCCGGGGTGGACGCGTGGGCAACTTGGCTGGTGGCGCTGGCCGGCGCACGGCGGAGCATACATGTCGACGCACGCACCTGATCTGCCCACAATCCTGCCTCCGCGCGCCGATGCAGCAGAGGAGTCCATGCGCCTGCACCTGGCCATTGAAGGTGCAGTCCAGGGCGTAGGCTTCCGCCCGGCTGTCTACCGTCTGGCTCACGAACTGGGGCTGGCCGGCTGGGTCAGCAATGGCCGCGCCGGCGTGCAGATTGAGGTGGAGGGGCCGGCCGCACTGGTGGAGACATTTGCCGCGCGCCTGGCTGCACAACCGCCACCGCTCGCGCTCATCCGCACGATCTCGCGCCGCGGCGTGGCGCTGGAGAACGCACACGCATTTACCATCCGCGCCAGCGACGAAGCAGGCGTCGCGCGGACACTGCTGCTGCCCGACGTTGCCATCTGCCCCGACTGCTTTGCCGACATCCACGCTGCCGGTGAGCGTCGGCAAGGCTATCCCTTCACCAACTGCACCAACTGCGGCCCCCGCTTCAGCATCATCGAGGCGCCGCCCTACGACAGGCCGCACCACACCATGCGCGCCTTCCCGCCCTGCGCAGCCTGGATACGTCGAGTAATGACTCTCAGTCATGTTGG
>CAYRVP010000133.1:5336-11866 GCA_964427845.1 uncultured Caldilineaceae bacterium | reverse complement strand
ATCTCTTTTCTTTGGTTGTAGGCAGCAATAAGTGTTCACGCAATACACAACCAACAACAGATCAAGTACTTCCATTAGGGCAATCTAAGACCACGTCAACTTCCTGTTTGATGGATTTGACTCGATCCGGGGGCGGCTTTGACATCCCAGCCAAAGCCGAACGCGTCGCCGCGCTCGAAGCAGACACATCCGGCCCCGACTTCTGGAACGACCAGCAGGCGGCGCAGAAGGCTATGCAGGAGCTGAGCACACTCCGCATACAAGTGGATGAGTGGGACATTCTGCGCCAGCGCGTGGTGGATGCGCTGGAGCTTCTCGAAATGGCCGACGAGGACCCCGCCATGCTCACGGAGCTCGACGCCGAGGCCACTTCTCTCGAAGAGGGCTTCGAGCAGCGCGAGTTTGCGCTCGCGCTCAGCGGCCCCTACGACGCCGGCGCAGGCATCTTCTCCATTCATGCCGGCGCAGGCGGCACCGAAGCACAGGACTGGGCCGCCATGCTCCTGCGCATGTACCTGCGCTGGGCCGAGCGGCGCAACTTCAAGACGCACATAACCGACATGACCGAGGGCGAAGAGGCGGGCATCAAGAGCGTGACAGTCGAGGTGGACGGCCCCTTTGCCTACGGCTACCTGCGCTCCGAGCGAGGCACCCACCGCCTCGTGCGCCTGAGCCCCTACGACTCGGCCAACCGCAGGCATACCTCCTTCGCCAAGGTGGAGGTGCTGCCCGCGCTTGACGAAGACATCGATATCCAGATTGACCCCGGCGAAATCGAGATCGAGGTCTACCTGAGCAGCGGCGCCGGCGGCCAGAATGTGCAGAAGAACCAGACCGCCGTGCGCATTCGCCACCTGGCCACCGGTCTGATTGTCACCTCGCAGAATGAGCGCAGCCAGTCGCAGAACCGTGAAATGGCCATGAAGGTGCTGCGCGGCAAGCTTTACGACATCGAGCAGAACAGGATCGACGCAGAGAAGGCCGCGCTCAGAGGGCAGGTGGTGGACGCCAACTTCGGCAGCCAGATCCGCTCCTACGTCCTCCAGCCCTACCAGATGGTGAAGGACCTGCGCACCGACGTCGAGACCGGCAATACCCAGGCCGTGCTCGACGGCGACCTGGACGCATTCATGCAGGCATGGCTCAAGCAGAACCTCGGCGATTCGTAGGTCACGTCTCCGACGTGACGCCCTGCAAACTTAGCCCATCCACAGCGAGGCTTCCGAAAACGGAAGCCTCGCTGTGTTTCCACCTCTCGAGCAATCACTACATACACAAACACACATTTTCTTTGTGCGCCAGGCGCTGTGCGAATGAACACGCGCGCTGCGCCGCTTTCCCCAAGCGCCACCACTTATCCCCAGCCCCCGAGAGCGGGGATAAGTGCAGCGCTGCTGCGCCATCTTTGTCAAGGTCTGTTCTATTGTGGCGCAGGTTGGAATGCGCCTGGTGCAATTGCCGCAACAAATGTTGCGCGTCGTGTCAACCATTTCTGCGGCGTCGCAACTTTGTTTGGCCTTTTTCGTTGCGTTCTTTCAATGAATTTCGATTTTGATCGAAATTGCCTATTGCGTTCTGCAAACGGCCGTGGTATAGTGCATTACGTAAGGTGGAGCCGCAAGCCGTTCCTCATCGCACCCATCCATCGCTGCCCCCCGGCTAGCGTTTCCACCTTACAAATCGTGATCAAAAACCCCGGTGCTTTGCACCGGGGTTTTTCGTATTCTGTCGGATGTGCTGCGCCGGCGCCAAGGTGCACTTTACCCCTCGCCCAGGATTTCCGTCGCCCCCCTCTGCAGGGTCCCCTACGTTCTTACCCGTGCCGCGCGCAGCGCCAGCCGCCGCTCGCAGCCTGTGATCGCGGCGCGAAACGAACGCATCGGGTCGGCAGGCTCCTCGCCCCGCAACTGGCGATATTGCTCCAGCCACGGGCGAAAGAGCCGGTGGCGTCCGCGCCGCTCGGGCCCAAGCGCCAGCAGTTGCTCCTCCAGCCAAATGTTGCACGCCAGCACCGGCGCACCCGTGCGCACCACCTCATGCTCGCCATCGCAATTGATGGCCAGCAGCAGCCCCGTGCGCCGGCCCCCTGCGCCGCGCAGCGCACGCGGAAACGCCTTGAGCAGATGCCAGCGAATTTCTTCGGCACGCAGCGCAAACGCCGGGTCCGTCGCAATCTCCACGCGCAGCGTCGCGCCGTCCACTTGCTCAATCAACAGCAATACCATCAGCCGCCCAAAGGGCTCGCCGGGCGACGGCAGGCGCGTGTAGATTCCTGCCACTGTCTGCGCCTGCGAACGCACGGGCAAGGGCAACTTCAGCAGATCAAGCTGACCCGCCCTGCGAATGAGAGCCTGGCTGCGCAGCGGGTTGGCTGCCTGTTCGGCGCGCGCATCCTGCGCCAGATGACTCAACCATGCCACGACCTCGCCCACGCTTGCTTCATGCACAATCCACGTCTCGTCCATTGCACTGCCTTCCCTGCATTCGCCCGTCCTGGGGGCCGGCGCACGAAATAGAACATTTGTTCCATCCAGAGCATACAGGAAACCGTCCGCATTGCCAAGCGGAAACAAACGGTTGCACGCCGAATCCTGAGGTGGTGCCGGAACGAAATCTACATTGGGTTGGAAATGGCGGCAGCCAGTTCGTCGGCCCGGGATTGCAGAACACTTCGACAGCGGCTCTTGGCTTCATCCCTGCGCTCAGCCGGTGCACGGAAGAAGTGATCGACTGCCTTCTTGACCTTTGCTTCCGTGCCGAAGCAGGTTTGGCGGTGGCTTCCTCACGCACCCAGTCCCACACGGCGTCGGCGAGCGGTGCATCCGCTCTCGCACACCCGACAAGTCCCTCTGCCACCGCACCAACACAGCGGCGACTTCGTCTATATCCGACCTCCCGCAGTGCAGCCTTCAAGTGTCGGGTTACTGCCCTACTTCCTACGCCACATCTGCGGGATTCACTCCGGTATCACTTTTGGCGAAGAGCAGGCCGCAATCGTATCGTTTCTTGACTCCGACAGGGCTCCTCAATCGTCAACTTGGCCATCGCGTCGACGGTCGATATGAGGTGAGGCTTCCCACCGCAGACGAGTCGCTCTGTTCCCACGCGCGCCTCTTCACAAGCCCTGGGCCGGCGAACCGTGATTGACAACGCCGCGACGACGTGCTATAACCTGCGCGCCCGCATGGGTCATCGTCCGCTTCTCTGGGACAACCTCACACCGCCTTTCCATCATCGCTCCGGCCCGCGGCCACAGAGTCCTGCCCAACCTATGGGGAAGGAGGCCAACCACATGTCCCGATCGCTGCGGATTGCAGTCTTGGCCGCGTTATGGATTTTCATGCTGGCCCCAGCCGACACGCGGGCGCAGGGAAGCGCGGCGGGCGGCAGCGCGAATGTGGTAGGTTTATGCCCGCAGGCAGCCTATTCCATCTTCGCTCCGTTGATCGCCAATGGGAGGGCAAACCCTGGGGACACGGGGTTCGCGTTGGGCCTGCCCCACTGCCGGATGATGGTCCGCGGCTATAGCGGCGGCATTGCGGTGCGAGTAGCGTCAGTCGGCGGTTTTGCCGGCCCCGTAACCCTCACGCTGTCGGATGCACCCGGCGGCATTAGCGGCAGCTTTGCGCCTGGCGCCGTCCAGGCGGGTGGTACAAGTACGTTGACGCTGAATATAGGCAGCAACGCGGCCACCGGCTCCGCCACGGTCACGGTCAGGGGGACGGCGGGAAATCAGGTCGAGACTGCCCCGCTGACGCTCATCGTGGTCGAACCGCTTGTGATCAGCGGGCGAGTCGAGTTTGACACCGGCGGCGGAATCGACGGCGCGCAGGTCACTGCGCGCAGTGAGGGCGGCGAATTCACTGCCGGGCCGGTGAATACAGGCAGCGGAAACTATTCGCTCTCTCTGCCCGTGTTGGCGCTACCGGCCAAGGTAGGGATCGAGGCGGTGTACACAGGGTCTGCGCTGCCCAGGATTGCCAACTTCAAGTGGCAGAGCTTTGCCAATCGCGGACCGGTCCAGATGGAGGTAATCCTGCTGCCCAACCCGGTGGGCGCGGAACTGGCGCTCGTGAACAGCGGCGCGCAGAGCGTCGACGGCGCGCTGCAGGCAGACGGCCTGCCCAGCCAGGTAGACCGACTCTTCGGCCGCGTCTACGATCCCGACGCCGACGCCGATCTCTTCCCTGGGGAGTTCGCCGAACGCGTCGAAAGTGGCCAGGTGCCGCTAAACTCCTCCGCCTTTTTGTGGATTGTGGCGCTCGACGCGCAAGGCAACCCGGTGACCGATCTGAGCCAGGCGGCCGTGATTCGGGCGCGCATCCCGCCCGCCCAATGGCCCGACCTGGAGGATATCCAGTGGGGTACAGACCGCATCGAGACGCCGATCTATACCTTCAACGAAGCCGAGGGGATATGGGAACAGATGGGCGTCGGCTGGGTGGAGGACGGTGCGGCCACTATCCTGGCCGAGGAGGACCAGGCGCACATCCTCGACGGCAGCTTTCAAGGCGACATTTTCGCGACCTTCCGTACGACCCATTTCTCGTTCATGAACGTGGACTATGCCCTCTACGGCCCGTGGACGCTATCGCGTATCGACCGTGAAAAACGCAACAACGACTGTTTCTTCAAGGCTCTGCAACTCGCCAAGGAGGTTGCCCTCTCTTCGGCAGGGCAGAGTGCGTACGGCAACGTCAACCAGCCGGGCGCTGACCTTCTCGACGAATTGGCCGACGGCAAAGGCCCCGAGATCAAAACCGGCGATCTGGACTGGAGCGATGACTCCCAGACGAACGGCGAGTACAATGGCGATAATACGGCGGGCGATAACCCGGAGGACGAGATCGTCCTAAACAACAAGATCTGGGAGTTTTGTGACGACAGCAAGCCGGAGCAGAAAAAGGACATCGTCCTCCTGTTGGCCTCTACCATCCTGCACGAGACCGCGCACTGGAAAGACGACGTCAAGAAGCATCCCGGCGCGAATGACAGAACCGCACCGGATGGTCCTGAAGATACTGCCGGAGAAGAGGGAAAACAGTTGGAGCGTGACCTCTTCGGCGGCGACCTCCATTTCGACCCAGATGATGGGCGGCTCGAACTGGATGGAGAGCCTATCGACGGATCGCTGATGGACGTGTGGACCAATCCTGACAACTGGGAAGACGGCGGCGCCGCACAAGCCGCAGGCGCTGCTCTGCCGCAAGCAGGACCTGGCCCGCTCGAAATCACCATCTCGATGGCCGGTTCAACCTTCAACTCGCAGGATAGCATTCCGGTGCAGGTAACATACCGCAACCGTGGCATCGCGCCGATCCGAGTATTAAACGATGTCATTCTGGAGGATTATCCGCTGCGCTTCGCCATCACGCACATGCCCAGTGGCAAGCCTGTGGGATTCTTGGGCAAGGAACAGGACATCGGCTTTGGCGACGGGGCATTTGCCACCTTGGCGCCGGGACAGAGTCTTCAGAAGGCCATCGATCTCAACCGCGATGAGCTCGGCCGTTTGGCCCGCTACAATCTGCGGCTCGGCGGAACATACCAGGTTAAGGCGATCTACACGCCATTCCTCGGCCTCCCCGAAACCGAATCCAACACACTCAGCTTCGCGCTGAACCCCGGCGGCAGCATTTCGGGCATCGTTCGTGCGCTGGGTAGCGGCGCGCCGATTTCGGGAACGCTCATCTATGCGCTGATGAACGATGTGATCATGGGCTCGGCGGTGAGCCATGCGAGCGGCGCGTACCTGTTTGCCGACATGCCGACTGGGAGCTACCTGCTCACAACTCGCAAAGCGGGCTTCCTGCGCACTAATCAGCCGGGCGTGGTGGTGGTCTCAGGGCAAAACACCACGGCCAACCTCGTTCTCGCGCCCCCGCCGCATCTCTCCTATGGTCAGACGGTCATGGGCACGCTCGAAGAACCGACGGTCCCGATCAGCTACACCTTTAGCGGCGCGTCGAATGAGCGCGTATTGTTCCGGTTGGCAGAGGTGGACCCTGCACTGGTTCCCCACGTGCGCGTCTACCGTCCGGACGGTTCTCTGCTCTGCGAAAGCTCGTCCAGCACCCTGGCGCAAACGGTGTGCCTTCTGGACAGGAACGGCAAATACTCCATTAAGGCCGGCAGCTATGGCAGCGAGATAGGCGCTTTCAGTCTCTTCCTGCAAAGCACGTCAAACCCGGCCAATGACGTCGCCATCGCTTACGGCGATAGCAGGAACGGCACGGTGGCGGCGGTAGGCGCGATGGCGGCCTACACCTTTGCGGGGAACGCAGCGGAGCGTGTGCTGGTGCGGCTAGCGGAGGTGAACCCTGCGCTGGTGCCCGACGTGCGTATCTACCGCCCGGACGGCTCTCTGCTCTGCGATAGCTCGTCCAGCACCCTGGCGCAAGAGGTCTGCCTGCTCGATGTCACCGGCACACACACGATCCTGGCCGGCAGCTATGGCAGCGAGACGGCTGTCTTTAGTCTCTTCCTGCAAAGCACGTCAAACCCGGCCAATGACGTCGCCATCGCTTACG
>CAYRVP010000133.1:0-5236 GCA_964427845.1 uncultured Caldilineaceae bacterium | reverse complement strand
CTCGATGTCACCGGCACACACACGATCCTGGCCGGCAGCTATGGCAGCGAGACGGGGGCCTACACGCTCTCTCTTGCACTAGAATGATCCGTGGCGGTGCGCTGTGGCCTGCGCCACCTCGTCCAAATTTGCCGCCTTCCTCGACAAAGCCACTCTGCCAATTGGCATCCGACCTCCCGCAGTGCCGGCTTCAAATGTCGGGTTACAGCCCCACATTCTACGCTATCTCTGCGGACTTCGTTCCGGAATCACTTTAGTCTCAAGGCAAGGGCCCGCCGTATGCACGGCGGGCCCTTGCCTTGAGACTGCAGGGTTGGCAACGGAATCGGTTCAGCGAATCCCCGTGCGCGGGCAACGCACCACCTGTCCTGCATTTACCTTCGCCACAATCTGCTCATGGCGGCGCGCAGAATCAGGGCCAATTGGCAGGTGCACGTGCAACTCAAGCGGCAGCGGCGTGTGAAGCGCACTCTGCAACACCATGTACTCGATCATACCCACGCGCGTATCACGGCGTAGCACCACATCAACGTAATCGGTGTCACGCAGGCCGCGTGCCTCACCGATCGCCAGCGCCTCGTTCCACTTTGTAATAAACTCGCTGCCGTGCTTCCTGGCCACAGCGCTAAGCGACTTCTGATAACGGGGGTCTCCCGCTACGCGCAGCGACCGCAAATAGAGGTGACGGCAAACCAGTTGCGCGGTCTTCTGCCAGTCGTCGCCCAGAAGCCGGTGCACTCGCGGCGAAAAGAGGTCATCCAGGGCTTGTATCGGCGCGGTGGGCGCCGCCGGCAATTCCCACACCTCCTGCATGGCCCCGTTCCACGCCACGACAAAGTTGAACTGGTCCATCACATAGGCAGGCAGCGTCAGCGTACCCAGCCGCTCGGTCAGCACCCTCCAGGCTGCCGTGCCGTCAGCCACGGCCTGCGCCGCGGGCGCAAGACCTGCGCTCATATGGAGATTGCTGGATTCCCAGTGGAGCAGGCCATAGGCCTGAACAATCGCGTCTACGTCGCTGCGCTCGACTGTGCGCATGTCTCGCTCCAGGCGCGACAGCGCCGAAGGCGACACATCGAGCATCGCGGCCGCGCTGCGCAGCGTCAGGTTGCGCTCGAGCCGTAACCTGCGCATCATCGAACCTGGAGCTTCAAGCAGATCCATTGTTTGGCCTCTCGACGGGGTGAGCGAGTCGCGCCGCTGCAACTGGTGATTTGCAGTGTATCATGCCACAAATTGGCTACCAATCAGCAGGTACGGCCGCTTGGCGCTTCCGGTGCAGTCTATTGTCTGTGCTCATTTCCGGCCTGCCTGCCGCGACTTCGACAGTTGCCGATCGTGGCGCAGAGCCGGTGGGGCCATGCCTCCCTCCACCCCCCACTTGGGGACGCGAAGCGACCGGGTCAATTGGTGCACCCCCCCACGAAGTGCGCCAATTGCCCGGCCGTTCTGTACGCAGTATACGCTTCGGGCCGCGGCGCTGCTGTGCTCCAGCGCACACCACGCTCGTGTACTGACCTACCGACCGCTTGCGCCGGCCTCCGCTGCGCGGTCCACGCGCGGCTCTGCCCAAGCAGGCAATTCTTCCGGCCGGCCCTGCGCATCTCTCACGTTTGCACCCCCGCGGCGATGCGCAGCTGCTCAAGCGCCACCAGGCGCACGCGTCCGCGGCCCAATTCGACCCAACCTTCAACCGCCCACTCGTTGAGGATTTTCGTCACCGTCTCGCGCCCGCCGCCCAGCATCTCGGCCAGCTCCTCATGCGTGTGGCGCACCTCAAGCGGGCGGACAGTGCCGGGAAGACCGCGCGCCGGCCGTGCGCGCCGCAGCAGCAACCCTGCCAGCCGCTCGGGCGTGCGCTTGAAGACCATGCTCGAGAGCGCGTCCTGGGCTTCGGCCAGCCGCTCTCCCAGAATTTCCACCAGACGCCCCGCCACACGTGCGTCCGCCAGCAGCATGGACTGCACATCCTCGCGGCTCATCAGGCAGAGCAGGCAGGGGTCCATCGCCTCGGCGTAGGCGTCATGCAGACGCGTCCCAACCAGCACCATCTCGCCAAAAATCGAGCCCGCCTCGAGTACGGCCGTCGTCAGCGTGCGCCCCTCGGGGCTCAATTGATAGACGCGCACGCGCCCCTCTTTGAGGATAAACAAGACCTCGGCAGGCTGCTCGGCCGAGTAGAATACGGTGCCGGCGGGCACCCGCTTCATGGGCGCCCGCTCGGCCATCGCCTGAACCTCAGCGGCGCTCATGCCCCGGAAGAGGTCATTCTGCTGCAGATACGCCAGTTTCTCGCCACCTGGGGCGATGCCACGAACTACTTTGCTGCTCACACACCATGCTCCAGTACATCCAGTTGCGCCACCAGCCGCTCGAGTGACGGATTGCCCAGGAAGAGCGTACGATCCTCGGCCACATACATGGGCGTCGCGACCACGGAAGCGGGCGCCTGCGCCGTCGGTGCATCGAGGTCCACAACCTTCACCTCCCACAGGGGGCGGAGCGCACGCACTTCCTCCGCCAGGTGCAGCGCCCGCTCCAGCCCCACACAGTGCGCGGCCACGTAAATCTGCAGCCGTCTCTCGCAGTTCATCAGCGCTTGACCCACCAGACGGCGACGACGCCCAGCACCAGGCCATAGACTGCATGACCCATCAGGCTGAACAGCATTGGCCCTGTGAAGGCGCTGTGCAGTTGCAGCCCCATGCCCATCATCAGCGGCATGATCACCAGCGGCCCCAGCACCCACCAGATTGCGCCATAGATTACACCCCATAGCAGCCCGACGCCAATCGACGGCGGCGCCAGGGCCGGCAGGAACGCAAAGCCGGCGCCAATCAGCGCGCTGATCACCATGTGCACGCCAAAGCCCACGACTGCGCTGCTGCTCCCCGCCAGGCTTGCGATCATAGGCAACATCCCCATCATCGCCATCATCATGCCAAAGACCAGCCCACCCGCCAGCCCGCCAACGACACCGGCTGTGATCTTTTCCCCCAGCGTCGGTGCGAAGCCCTCCGCTTTCTGCATTTGTGATACGGTTGCCATGACTCTGTGCTCCTCTATGTTGGATGTGACCGGCGGCGCAGCGATTGCCGCTCTGTACCTGCCAGCATAAGCTGCCGTCCCCCTTCACAACCGTATCGCGCGCCACACAAGCACAAACTTCCAACCCCGACGCTGAGACGCCGCCGCGTCGCAGTTCTGTTTTTCAGAGCCACATCGCGCGCACAATCAGCGTACCCGCATTCGTGCCCACCGTGCGCCGCACATCCAGGCTGCCGTCGCCGTTCAGCCGCACCTGGTAGGTGTCTGAACCCGCAAGCAGGTTCTGGCTCATTGTCCCGCCCTGCGTCAAGGTGAATGCGCCATAGGCCGTGGCCGTGCCGTTGCTCGCAAACGCCTCAATACGCACGGACTTGGCGACGTCGCCCGTGCCGTCAGGGATGATTGTCTGCGCCGTCGTCCCTATCGCCGTGCGGCTGCCAAAGAGGAAGCCGCCTGCGCCGTCCCATGTGTGCAGGCGCGCTTGCGGTGCATCCGTCCCAATCCCCACGTCGCCGGCGTCATCCACGTGGATGCCAGGCATCCCGCTCGCATCGTCCGGATTGCCGATGCGCCCAACCACCACCGCTGAATCCAGGTCGCTGGATTGGAAGAGCACCAGCACGCGATCGCCCGCGCCATAGGCCACCGTGTGTACGGCGGGCGCGTCCACTGTCGCGCCGCCGCCCTGGGCATTCAGGATTTCGACCGTGACAACCGCCCCTGCTACGCCGCGCACCAGCCCCAGCGCAGCGTGCGGCGCGCGTGGCGCCCCGTCCTCAGCGCCCATAGGCCACCTGTTGGACCAGCCTGCGCCGTTCCCACTCCTCCACAATGCGCCGGACATAGACTGTCTCCCCTTCCACCGTAATGCAGTCTTCGCACTCCAGCGCCAAATGCGCCTGCATGGTAATCCAGCCGGCGGGCGCTGCGTGCGCCGTCTCGGCCAAAAGCGCGCTCGCCTCGGCCGCCTGCGCTGCACTGTCCAGGTTGCGATTGAGCACATAGTGCGGCCGTGGGCGCACGCATGGGTTGCCATTGCTCTCCGCCGCCAGCGCCCACTCCTCGCCCTCTTCGGGGTCACCACGCACGGCCAGCCCATGCACCACCACCAGGCGCGGGCCGCGCGCATCCGCCACGCGCACATGCGCCACAAGCGGGTGATCACCATCTCCAAAGGCAGCCGCCGCGCTCGTGGCACGCGCCGCCACCCGCACTGTCGGTTGTTCGCCCACCGCGCAGCGGCTGCCGATACCCACCGGTTGCGCACGCAGCAGTACGTGCAGCGCATGCAGCCCATCTTCGCCGCCGCTCCACT
Source organism: uncultured Caldilineaceae bacterium (assembly GCA_964427845.1). GTDB lineage: Bacteria > Chloroflexota > Anaerolineae > Caldilineales > Caldilineaceae > UBA5069. The sequence goes on along the minus strand of CAYRVP010000133.1, from coordinate 873 downwards.
GCATCAGCGGCGCATTGCCCGCAAGGTCGCTGCATGTCGCGCCGATGCCTGCCCACGCCGCCAGCCTTTCCACAGCGCCCTCCATTGAGCAGGCAGCCGGCGCGAATTGAAACGGCCTGCGCGCCACGGTGGCCGCCAGCAGCCCCAGCGCATCCACGGCCACGATGCGCACACCGTCAGCGTGACGCTCCACCCGCAGGATGCGATAGCCCAGCGTTACCTCGCCCGTGTCATTCCCCTTGGTGCAGCGCCGTGTGAGCCAAAGCGCCCATCCAATCTCCGCAGCGGCCAGGGGCGACGCGGGCGCAGCCAGCAACTCGAGCGTGCCGCCCGCGCCCGCCTGCACCACATTGTGGTAGCCAATCACGCTGTCGCCATCCACTTCCACGTCGTCCTCGCTGCCGGGCCCATGCGTGCTGCAGTAGACCGCCGCCAACCCCACCAGCAGCGTCTGCGCGCCGCTCTCCAGAGGCGCAAAGTGGCGCTCAAGCGGCGCCGTGCCAAGCACCTGCGCGGTCACCGGCATCGGCTCCTCGATGCGACAGGGCGCTGCGTCGACAGCACCCACGCACAGGTACGCACGGCCCGCCGACTGCTCCTGGCAGGTGTGCAGCCAGCCACCCAGGCCGCAGCCCACGGCGTGGTGCGCCGGGCGAATCGCCGCATCGCAGCTACGAGAGTAAAACCTCAAGATTTCCAATGGGTTGCAAGAAAATTCCATTTCTTGACACACTTTCGCCCTGACACTATGGTGCGCGCGGTTTACGGGGGGGCTTGCGCCACCGCGGCGAAGGCAATTGAGTGAAATCGATGGGCGACAGCGGCAATGGCGGCTCGTCCGACAAGCCCAAGGACTTCGAGCCGAGGCTTTAA
>CAYRVP010000132.1:0-12044 GCA_964427845.1 uncultured Caldilineaceae bacterium | reverse complement strand
ACCAGTCCACCAGTCCACCAGTCAACCAGTCCACCAGTCCACCAGTCCACCAGTCAACCAGTCCACCAGTCCACCAGTCCACCAGTCCACCAGTCCACCAGTCCACCAGTCCACCAATCAGCCAGTCCACCGGTCAACCAATCAACCAACTCCCCGAGAGGACCTTCCATGTCCAACCCGCCCCGCTGGGACGTGAGCAATGTTTTCCCCGGCCTGAATTCTCCCGAGTACGAGGCCGCCGTGGCGTCGGTTTCGTTGCAGATGGACGGCCTGGACGCGCATCTGACCGGTGCGCCCACCGACGCACCGGTCAGTGAACAGGCCACGCACCTGGGTGAGGCTGTCGAGCGCGTCAACGCGCTTTATGAACTTGCGAGCACCATCCGTGGCTACATCAACGCCTTTGTGAGCACCGATTCGCGCGACACGTTGGCGCGCCGGCGTGAGTCCGAGTTTGAGCAGGTGAGCGTGCGCATGAAGACGCTCTCCAATCGCTTTCAGGCGTGGATGGGTCGCCTGGGACCGGCGCTTGAGCAGATTCTGCTGCTGGACGCGCGCACACAGGCCCACGCCTTTGCGCTGCGCGAAATGGCGCAGCAGGCGCGGTTTATGATGAGCGAATCGGAAGAGGCGCTTGCCGCCGAACTGCTGGTGAGCGGCGCCAATGCCTGGGGTAAGCTCCAGGGCACAGTCACCTCGCAGATGAGCGTCTCGTTTGAGCTTGACGGCGAGATGCAGAAGCTGCCCATGCCGGCGCTCATCAACCTGCGCTCGCACCCCGACGAGGATGTGCGCCGCCGCGCGTATGAGGCGGAAAACAGCGCCTGGGAAAGCGCCAAGGAGCCGCTGGCCGCATGCATGAATGGCGTCAAGGGCGCGGTGGTCGCACTTAACCAGCGCCGCGGCCGCGAAGATGCGCTGCACAGTGCGCTCGATGCTGCGCGCATTGACCGCCCCACCCTCCAGGCCATGCTGGGGGCCATGGAGGAATCCTTCCCCCAGTGGCGGCGCTACTACCGGGCCAAGGCTGCGCGCCTGGGCAAGGAGCAGCTCGCCTGGTGGGACCTCTCGGCGCCCATGCCCGGCGACAACACCCACTTTGAATGGGACGCTGCACGCGCCTTTGTACTCGACAACTTTGCCACCTTCTCGACTGATCTGCGCGACTTTGCCGCGCACGCCTTTGACGCCAACTGGATTGATGCCGAGCAGCGCACGGGCAAGCGTGGCGGCGCCTTCTGCATGGGGCTGCCCGCCGTCAAGGAGAGCCGCATCCTCTCCAACTTTGATGGCTCGCTTGACCAGGTGTCAACGCTTGCACACGAGCTAGGCCACGGCTACCACAACAGTTGCATCTACCGCGCCGGCAAGACGCGCCTGCAGGCGCAAACGCCGATGACGCTCGCCGAGACCGCCTCGATCATGTGCGAGACGATTGTGATGCAGGCGGTGCTCGCACGCGCAGCCACTCCCGAGCAGGAGCTGGCTATTCTCGAGACGCTGATCCAGGGCGAGGCGCAAGTGATTGTGGACATCTACTCGCGCTACCTCTTCGAGCAGGAACTCTTCGCCCGCCGCACGCAGGCCGAGCTCTCGGCCGAGGATCTGTGCGAGATCATGGCGCGCGCACAGGACGCGACCTACGGCGACGGTGTGGACGCGCGCTATCGCCAACCGTGGATGTGGACCTGGAAACCACACTACTATTCTGCGGGGCTTTCGTTCTACAACTTCCCCTACGCCTTTGGGCTGCTCTTCGGCACGGGGCTCTATGCCGTCTACCAGCAGCGGGGGGCAGCGTTTGTGGAGGACTACAAGGCGCTGCTTGCCGCGACGGGCGAGGCCAACGCCGCCGACCTGGCCGCTCGCTTCGGCATTGACCTGCGCACGCGTGCCTTCTGGGAGGAGAGCCTGGCAGTCATCGGCAAGCAGATCGACCGCTACTGCGAGCTGGCGGCAAGCTAACACCCTCGACGCAAAGGCGCAAAGACGCAAAGGAAACGCAAAGAACAGCAACAGCACGAAGAGCAGGAAAACTGCCCTTGTTGCTGTTGCTGTTCTTTGCGTTTCCTTTGCGTCTTTGCGCCTTTGCGTCGAGGTTCTGTGTTTGTGCCTTAAAAGCCCTGCAACTTGCTCAGGTCGGCAACCAGGGCAGGAAGCGCGGCAATCTGCTGCGCCAGCGCCAGGCGCGCCGCGCGCAGGCCGGGATCCTCGGCATTGACAAGCACCTTGTCGAAGTAGGCGTTGATTGGCCCCTGCAGCGCGCGCAGTTGCTCGCCCAGGATGGCGGCTGGCTCGACGGCCGCGGCCAGCGCCAGCGCGGCCAGCGCCGCAGCGTCATGCAGCGCCTGCTCCACCGGTTCGGCGTAGGCGGCTGCGTTGAGGGGCAGCCGCTCGGGCAGCGCACGTGTAATGCGCGCTGTGCGTGCATAGGCGGTGAAGGTATCGGCCCAGCCCGGCTCACGCACCAGCGCGGCCAGCGCATCGGCGGCGCTGCGCGCGGCCACGGGGTTGCTGCCGCGTGCGGCCAATACGGCCTCCACTACATCGAAGGGATAACCCATCTCCGCCAGCACCCCTTGCAGACGGCGGGCGATGAAGGTGGCTGTCTCCTCCAGCGACGCGGGCGTCACAGCCACCGGCTGCAACGCCGCGGCCATCTCCAGCCCCGCGCGGATGTCAAACGACGTGCCGGTCTCGAGCAGGTTGTAGACCACGCCCAGCGCAGCACGGCGCAGGCCGAAGGGGTCGGCGCTGCCGGTGGGAATTGCGCCCACGGCAAAGAGGCCCACCAGGCTGTCGAGCTTGTCGGCCAGCGAGAGCGCCAGGCCTGTGGGGGTGGCTGGGTTGGCGTCGCCCGCCGATTTGGGCAGGTACTGCTCGCGCAGCGCCGTCGCCACCTCCTGCGACTCACCACCAGCGCGGGCGTAGATTTCGCCCATTACACCCTGCAGCGAGGTCATTTCGATGACCATGTTTGTCACCAGGTCGCTCTTGCTCAACGCGGCGGCGCGCGCCACGGCGTCCACGTCGGCCGTTGATTGGCGCAGCGCCTGCGCGATTTGGGGTGCGAGCACCTTGAGTCGCTCCACCTTGTCGAACATGGAGCCGAGCTTCTCGTGGAAGGTGAGCGTGGCCAGCCGGGGTGTGAAGCTCTCGAGGGGGCGGCCTGTGTCCTGGCGGAAGAAGTAGGCAGCGTCGGCGTAGCGGGCGCGGATGACGCCTTCATTGCCCTGGCGCACGACCTCGGGGCTGGGCAGCAGATCGGCATTGGCCACAGTAATGAAGTTGGGCAGCAGCGCGCCGTTTTTCTTTACCGGATAGTAGCGCTGGTGCTTCTTCATCACGCCGATAAGCACCGGTTCGGGTACGTCGAGGTACTTCTCCTCAAAATGGCCGAGCACCGGGAAGGGGGCCTCCACGAGATCGGTGATTTCCTCAAGCAGCGCCGGTTCGTCAGGGGCAACGCCGCCGATAGTAGCCGCCGCTTGCTGGACGAGTGCGGCCACGCGCGCTTTGCGCTCGTCGCGGTCCAGGATCACCCCTTGTGCGGCCACGGCCTGCTCGTAAGCGTCTGCCGAGGCAATCTCGAAGGTGGTGAAGCCGCCGGCGGGCAGCCGAGCGGCGGCATCGCGGAAGCGTGGGCCACGGCTGGTGCGGCCGCTGCTTGCGCCCGCCCAAGTAAATGGAATCACCTGGTCACCATAGAGTGCGACAATCCAGCGCAGGGGGCGCGGGTAGCCGATGGCGCTGCTGTTCCAGCGCATGGTCTTGGCCCAGCGCAGGCTGTCGAGCAGCTTCACAAGCAGCTCGGGCAGCACGGCCGCGGCAGGGCGGCCGGCCACGGTGCGTATGGCGTAGACGTAGGTGTCGCGGGTGACAAGGTCGGCCACATCAATCCCCTGGCCGCGCGCAAAGCCCTGTGCGGCGGGGGTGGCGTTGCCTGCGGCGTCATACGCACGGTCGAGCGTGGGGCCGCGCTTTTCCACCACTTCGTCGGCCTGCATGGGGGCCAGCCCCTCGACAAGCGCAACCAGCCGCCGCGTTGTGCCGGTGACGCGCAGGCTGTTGCAGGGCAGCTTGGCTTCGGCCAGGAGTGCAGCCAGCTTCTCCTCAATTTGTGCGATGCCCGCCACCACATCGGCGGGAGGCAGCTCCTCGGAGCCTAGTTCAAGCAGAAGCATTTGCGGTGATGACTGGGCTATGATCTGCGGCGCGGCTGCGGCGGGCGCACTTGCTGAGGCGCTGCCGTCCTGCAGCCATGGGTACTCATTTGCCTCGCGCTGCTTGACGTAAAGCTCCGAGACGGCGCGCGCCTGGGCGCGCATGGAGGCGAAGAACTTGGCGCGCTCGGTCACGCCGATTGCGCCGCGCGCATCCAGAAGATTGAATGTGTGGCTCTGGCGCAGAATGAAGTCGTGCGCAGGCACAATCAGCCCGCGTTTGATGCAGGCGTCGGCCTCGGCCTTGTAAATCTCGTAGAGCGTCTTGAGGCGCTCCACGTCGGCCAGCTCAAAGTCGTAGACACAGTGCTCCACCTCGGCGTCGGCGTAAATTTCGCGGTAGGAGTGGACGCCGTCCACTTCCACATCCCACACCTGTTCCTTGCCCTGCAGGTACATCACAATGCGGTCGAGGCCGTAGGTAATTTCGACGCTCACGGGATCCAGCGGCAGGCTGCCCGCTTGCTGGAAGTAGGTGAACTGAGTGATTTCCTGGCCGTCGAGCCAAACTTCCCAGCCGAGACCCCATGCGCCCAGTGCGGGCGACTCCCAGTTATCCTCGACAAAGCGTACGTCGTGGCGTGTCAGGTCAAGACCGATTGCCTCGAGGCTGCCCAGATAGAGTTCCTGCGGGTTGCCGGGGTCTGGCTTGAGGATAACCTGGTACTGGTTGTGCATTTGCATGCGGTTGGGATTTTGCGCATAGCGACCATCGTCGGGGCGGAAGGAGGGTTCGACGTAGGCCACGTTCCACGGCTCGGGGCCGAGGACGCGCAGCACGGTGGCCGGATTCATGGTGCCCGCGCCCACCTTCTCGCTGTAGGGCTGCCAGATTGTGCAGCCGTGAGCCGCCCAGTATTCGTGCAGGCGCAGGATGACCTGCTGCATGGTCAGGTGCTGCACAGCAGGCGCGGAATTGGGCGTCATCGTATTCAACATGGAGCAACCTCGAAGAATTGGGTTTGCTGACAGTCTACATGGTCCGCAGCGGGGCGGGCAGAAAGGTCAGCACGAAGATTAGAATCATGATAAAGCCCAACGCCTTGCGCCTGCCGTCGAGTTCGGTTACATCATCGAGCGCGGGCGGGTGAAAGGGGCCAATCACAAAGAAGATCAGAAGCAGCCAAATGAACCAGCCGGTGTAGCCCACAGGCGCCAACCACGGCGCAATCTGCTGCACAGCACCAAGCCCCGCCACGGCCGACGCCGCCAACAGCCCTACGGCGATCAGATTGACGGTGCGCGCTTTCTCGCCAAACATGGCAAAAACGGTGTGGCCGCCATCCAGTTGGCCCACGGGCAGCAGGTTGAGCGCCGTCACCAGCAGGCCGATCCAGCCCGCCAGCAGCACCTGGTTGACTACCACGTCCTCGCCGGCGGCGTTGGGCAGCCATTTGCCAAAGACGAGGAACTGCGCCCCCAGCGTAAAGAGGCTGTTGCCGAAGAAGGTGGCGCTGGTGGTGGACGAGATCACTTCGGTGTGCGCCGTGGCAAGGCCCAGGAAGAAGAGCGGCACGGCCAGTGCCAGCCCCGCCAGCGGCCCGGCCACACCAATGTCAAAGAGCATGCGGCGGTCACGCACGGGCTCGCGCAACTGAATGAATGCGCCCAGCGTGCCAAAGCCAAAGGGCATGGGAATGAAGAAGGGCAGCGTGACTGCCACTTGGTGGTACCTGGCTGCGAAGTAGTGGCCAAATTCGTGCGCCGTCAGAATCGAGAGCAACGCCAGCGCAAAGGGCCAGCCCTGGATGAGGGCGGTCGGGCGCACCAGGTCCCATACTGAAGTTGCCGTCTCGACCGCGCTGCTGTACATAGCGCCCACAAAGAGCGTGCTCAGCGCCGTTAGCAGGAAGAGGACAACGTGCGTGGTCGTGCGCGAAGCGGCGCGCCGCCCCACACCCTGGCCAATGCGCACAATCACCTGGTCGGCCGCGTGGGCGTCCGGGTCGGGGCGGAGCAGCGGCGTGTAGCCGCGCTGGTTGAGTTCGCGCAGCCAGCGCGGGAAGACCTCGAAACTGGGGCGCAGCAGCCGCCCGCGCAAGACGACCAGCCCGTCACGATTGGGTTCAATCGGCATTTCCACCGAATCGACGCGCAAATCACCGGCGAAGAGGGCGGTTGCCTGCGCCTCAAGCAGCGCGGCCTCGCCGCCGTGGTGATCGTCGCGTTCGGTGTCGTCGGCGGGCAGTTCGCCGCGCTGCGGGTCAAAGGGCAGCGAGGGGCCCTGAATTGAATCGCTCATAAGGCTTCATTCTAGCGCTGCGCGCCAAGGGAACCAACTAGGCTGCGCGGTGCGAACGAATAACGGCGAACGGTGGCGGGTGCGCTGCTTTTTGGTGCGCCGTCTCCCCTGCGGTATAGTGGGGTCAACCTAAAACATCTGTTCCGATCTTGTGTTTCAGCAACAAGCCAATCTCCCCGGATGGAGCCATCATGGATATCACCTGGTACGGCCTCTCCTGCTTCCGTATTCGCGAAGGCGGCGTCACGATTGTGTGCGACCCCTATGACAAGAGCGTGAGTGCAGCCGCGCCCAAGCTGCGCGCCGACATTGTCACAATCAGCCATCTGCGGCCAGGCCACGGCGCCGTGGAGCGCGTGGCGGGCGATGTCAAGGTGCTCTCAGGGCCGGGCGAGTACGAAGTGAAGAACGTCTTTGTCAGTGCGCTGGCCACCTATCATCGCAACCTGAAGGAGATGCCTCTTGAGCGCAACATCGCGTTCTTCTTTGAGTTCGGCGATCTCACGGTGGGCCACCTGGGTGACATCGGCGAAATTCCGGCGCAGTCGGAGATCGAGGAACTCAACGTGGGCGAAGTGGACATCCTGCTCATTCCCGTGGGCGGCGGTGAGACGCTCGATCCGGCGCGCGCTGTCGAGATGATTGGCCTGCTTGAGCCGCGCATCGTCATCCCGATGCACTATCAGCACCCTGACCTCGCGCCCGCCCTCGCTGACACGCTCGAACCGGTGGAAAAGTTCCTCAAGGAGTTTGGCGTCAGCGTGCCCGAGCCGCTGGAGATGCTCAAGGTCAGCAAGAGTTCTCTGCCCGAAGAGACGCAGGTGGTGCTCCTCAAGCGCGCACAGTAGGTGACGAGGGAGCGGAGAAGAGAAGATAGAAGACTGACGACTGAAGATTGAGGATCGGCGGGACACCCCGCCGATCCTCAATCTTCAGTCGTCAGTCTTCTATCTTCTGGTTCTTGCTTCTCATTCCCCAAGATCATATACATCGCGGCGTTTGCGCATGAAGGGTACGTGGCGCTTCAGCCACGCGCGCACAAAGAGAGGCTGCAGCGTCGCCCAATCGGCGGCTGCAGGCGACTGCTCGCCTGGTGCGGGAGGCGTTGCCTGCGGTGGGCGGCCGCTGAAACGCTGGAATACGTATGCGCGCGTGATGCGCCGAATGGGGGGCGCGCCTTCGGGCAGCGCCCGGCTCCAGGCGCTGGCCTGCTCGTAGGGCGTCTCGTTGGGCGCTGATGCAATGCCAATGCGTGCACCCCAGCGCTGCAGCCGCTCGAAGAGAATAATGGGCAGATCGGGCGTGAAGGCCGTTGGGCCGCCGCTTTGCACGCGCCGGATGAGCAGCAGCCCGGCAATCAAGACCACGGGTGTAAGCAGCGCCCACACCCACCATGCGAGGCTGCCGCCTTCGCCCTGCGCGCCCTCGTCACCGGCGCCAAGGTCCTGCTGCGGCTGCTGATCGTCGGGGCGCTGCGGCTGATTGGGGTTGGGCGTCGGCTCGACCTCGTCCTGCGTGAGCGTGGCGTTGGGATCCTCCGTGCCCGTGGGGCGATTGAGGGGGCTCTCACCGGCCGTCGGCTCAAACTCCACCCAGCCCAATCCCGGGAAGAAGACTTCCACCCACGTATGCGCGTCGCGCTCGCTCACAAAGTAGAGGGTGGACTCCTCGTCGTAAGTGCCTTCGGCGTAGCCGCTGGCCACGCGCGCCGGAACCCCGAGCACGCGCAGCATCATTGCCATGGAAGTGGCGTAGTAGTCGCAGTAGCCCTCGTGAATGGTGAAGAGGAAATACTCGATTGGGTCGGCGTCGGGTGGCGGCGCGGCGATGGCATCGTTGTAAGGAATTGTGCGCAGGTAGGTCTCGATTGCCCTGGCCTTGCCATAGGGCGTGGTGGCCGTCATCGTCAGCGATTGCGCCAACTCAGTCACACGCGACGAGAAGTCCTCGGGAATCTGCACATAGCGATCCAGAATCTCGGGCGAGTAGTCGGTGGAGGCACTCTCCATGTCCAGTTGCGAGACGTCGGTGGCGTTGGAGAGCAGCGTGTAGGTGTCGCCCAAGTCGAGTTGCCTGCGTGCACGCACCATCGTGAACTCAACTGGGCCGGTCACCCCCTCATCCACACCCCAGGGTGGCGCGGCGAGCGCCGCCGCCGGCACACCACTGACCAGCACATCCACAGGCAAGTCGATTTGGCGCACGTCAGGCACGCCGAAGACCACGTTGCCTGAAGGCGCCATGAGCGTGATGGTCTGCGTAAGTGGGGCGCGGCTCTCCCAGTCAGCAATGGGCGCGGGTTGCAGCGATGGTAGCAGCAGTTGCGTCTGATTGGTGTTGAGCCAGCCCTTGCCGTCGTAGGTATCGAAGATCACAGCGCGCCAGTAACGCGCAGAGGCGGTGCTGGCGTTGAAGATGAGGCTGTCGCCCACATCGCGCTCGCCCCCCAGCGTAAGCGATCGGCCGAATGAATTGCTGGAAGCGAACTCGCGCCGGTTGAGCCCCTGGTACAAGCGGTTGATGTCCTGCGAGGTTTGCTCCCAGCGCGCATTGAGGGGGGCGAGCAGTTGGCGCACCTGCACGTTGCGCCCGAGCCCCGGCAGCAGCCACGTTGCCGCCAACACAATCAGGCTGTAGGTGAGCCCCGTGCGCACGTAATCCCAACCAACTTCGTGGGTCACGTGGACGCGCTGGTCGCGCCAGCGTAGTTGCTGCTCGGCCAGATGGGCGCGTACAAGCAGGAAGAGCGCCAGCACGGAGAAGGTCCCCAGCAGCGCCCACACGGGCTGCGGCGCGTAGTAGGCGTTGACAACCACCGCCAGGCCGGCGGGCACCACAGCGCGCCACAAATAGCCGTAGCGCAGAATCGACCACATTCCAAGAAAGGAGAGCCACCAGAGCAGGAAGGAGATCTCGAAGATGAAGACGTAGTTGTCAGCGCTGGCCGAGCCGCTCATCGCTGCATCCACCCAGTTGAGGAGGCGCAGGAGCACAAAGTAGGCGCGTGCCTGCAGTTCGGGTAATCCCTTGTCGAGGAAGGGGGCGATTTCGCTGCTGGTGGGCAGCCGCGCCATCATCACGAGGATGGCCGCCAGACCGGTGAAGAGCGCATGTGAGAGCGCGAAGAAGCTGTCAAAGCGGCTGAAGGACATCAGCGCCCCCAGCACGACGGCGCCCAGTGTCACCGGCAGAACGATGCCCATACCTGCGGGCACGTGGCCCGCGGCATCCATGGACGCCGCCAGCACCAGGAAGAGGAACGCGCTCAGCAGCGTGGTCGCCGCCAGGCCATCCTGAAAGTAGACGTTATTTATATAGCGGAAGCGCGGGCGTGGCGCCGCGCTGAGGGTTGCTTGAGTCATTGAGTGGATTCATGGAAAGAGGCAGGGGCAATCAGCATCATTGATGATTGTCAACTGATGACTGGTGCGCGTGGCACTCGAGTATCACACGCTCCAATCATCAATCATCAATTGTCAATCATCAATGATGCTGATTGCCAATTGTCTTCACAGCAGTGACCACATCAGCCCCGCCGCCAGCAGCAGCAGCAGAAAGCCCGCCGCTACCAGCACAAGGACGCCGCTGGGGTTCAGCCCCTGGCTTGCATATTGTAGCGTCTGCGGAGGGTCAGCGACAGTAATCTGCCACGCACGTGCGTCGCCGGGCGCGCCGCGTGGCCCTTCGAGGAGTGTGAGGACCTGGCTATTCTGTACAAGGCTCTGCCAGTTGTTGGCTTCGGCCCGATAGTTGGCGGCTTGAATCTTGGCGCGCAGTGCGTTTTCCAGCGACGCGTCCGAACGATCGCCCGGCGCGCCGGCTGCTTCCAGCGCATCTGCCTGCTGCTCCAGGTCATCGGCAATCTTGTTCCACTGCTCGCCGGGGGCGCGCAGGTCCAGCGGCAGTTTGAGCAGCACATCGCGGTGGAGGAAGGTTGCATCGCTGCTGGCTTCGGGCGCAAGTTGTGTGAGCAAAGTGCGCGCCAGCGCCCAATCGGCGCGCAGGGGCGTGATGTTGGCCAGGGCGGGACCTGCGCTCACGTTGTTGACCGCGACGCGCAGCGTGACAGGGCGCTCCGGGTCCGTTGGCGTGGGTGCAGTGAGGGTGACGGTGGCAACGTCCTGGGCAGCCCAGAGGTTGGCCAACTCGGCGGCGGCTGTGCCGGCGGCGAGGGCGCGACCTGGCGCAGGCATGCCCACAAGCACCACTTCGGTGCCGCGTGGATCCACCGTGACGGTGCTCTGCCACGAGGCAAAGAGCGACTGCGCGTCGCCGGGGGCCTGCAGGTTTTCGCTGATGATGCCGCTGCCGGAGACGGCCACAGCTTCGTCACGCTGCCCCTCTTCCAGCAACTGCAGCGACTGCTCGAAGAGGATACGGCGGCGTTGCTCGGCAATTGCGGTGGCGTCCATGGCCCCGCCCGACTGCTCGAGCTGGTCCAGCGTGGAGAGGGCTGCTTCCCAGTCGCGGCGGTCGGTGGCGTCGCGCAGTACAATCGCCAGCCCGTCACTGAGCCACTGCTGTAGCTCAACGCGCTGCGCGTCATTCGTCGGGAGCACGCCCAGTGCGGCCAGCACCGAAGCCACCAGCAGTTGCGCGTGCTCGGCGCTGAACGTGCCGCCGCTGCCCACAATGCGCTGGCGGTAGAGGCGCGCTTGCCCCGTGTAGATCGGTGCGAGCGCGGCTGGGGGCGCACCAGCCACCGCGCCGCGGTCCAGCGCCGAGCTATAGGCGGCCAGCGCCTGTCCATAGAAGCGGTCGCGCACGCCACCGTCAGCAGCTTCCTGCGACAGGCGTGCGTAGCTGTTGCCCAGCGTCACCCACTCGGTCACGCCCCCGGTCCGTGCGGCGGCGCGCTGTGCCACAATCTGCTGCCAAAGCGCAGGGTTGGCATACTCGAATACGAGGGGATCAGCGGGAATGTCGCCCTCATAGAGCCACTGAATGGCGGCGGCCTCGGCAGTCTCGCTGGAGCTGAAGCGCCACCCCTCGGGCGTGGTGCGCAGCCACGAGCCGCCGCGAATTTCGGCGGGAATGTTGACCGTGAGGCGGAAGCTGGTTGTGCCGGGCCACGCCTTGTCCAGCGCGGCCGCGTCGAAACGCGTTTGCAGCACCGCAGCATTGCCCAAATCAAGCGAGTAGTTGAGGCGCAGGTCGGTGCGTCCGCCCGCAGGCACGCTGACGAGCGCCTGCGCGCCATCGTCGGCGGACTGGATCTGGAGCGCGTCGCCATTGGCCGTGGCGGTCAGGTCGCCCGCCACCGGGCCGGCGCCGGCGGCCGTGGGTGACCAAAAGCGCAATGTGGCCAGCGCGTCGGTGGCGCTGTCGTTGCGTAGCCGGTAGAAAGCGGTTGCCTGCGCCGTGCCGTTTGTCGCGAGGGTAATGTCGCTGGTGTGGGTTTGCAGCGTCACGCCGGGCGCCGAGAGGGGCGTAACGATGACGGGCGCGTCACTGCTCTGTGCCAACGCTGCACGCGGCAGCAGCGTGAGGGAGACGGCAATCAGCGCGGCGAGCACGGCAAAGCCTGCCAGCCGTGGCACATGCGCGCGGCGCGTCATGCGGCCAAATGGAGCACGGTG
>CAYRVP010000131.1:0-12244 GCA_964427845.1 uncultured Caldilineaceae bacterium | reverse complement strand
GCATGGCTCATCTTCCGCTCACCTCCCTAAATACGATGCGTATAATGCATAGCCAGGATGGAGAGGGGCCGGGGGTGAGGTTGCAGTTGGCGCCGCATGCCGAACCATTTCGGCAACATTCATCAGCGCAACCCGCGTGCCCGACGGCAGCGAGACTTTCAGGGTAGAAACGACGGAAACAGCCGGAAAAGCGCTAAACAGTGTTCTTCATGCAGTTTCCGTTGTTGCCGTCACTCGTGCGCACCTGGAGTTCTTTACCCCACCAGCCCCGTTTAGCGTGCCATGTTGATGAGCGTTGCGCCATACATGCCCGCGGCAAAGAGCAGCGCCACCAGCAGCACCCAGACGACTTCTGCACTTGTGCGCTGCCGCACCGCCATGTAGAGGGGCTGCGCGGCGCGTGCCGGGTCCATCAACTCGGCCGCGCTGAGCAGGGGGCCATTGCCGGAAACCGTCTCTTGCGGTGGGCCATACAGTGGCAGCAGGCCCCACGCCAGCAACAGGCCGCCCACCAGTCCGCCAATGTGCCCCCAGTTGTCCACGCCCGAGCCGGCAATGCCAAAGGCCAGGTTGATGACAATGATGAAGAGCATGTTCTGCAGCACGGCGCGCCCGTGCGAGCCAAAATTATCGCGGTAGCGGAAGAAGTAGACCGCCGTCGCCCCCGTGAGCGCAAAGACCGCCCCCGACGCACCAGCCGATACGCTTGGCGAGAAGGCATAGCTTGCCAGGCTGCCGAAGAGACCGCCCAGCAGGTAGATGATGGCATAGCGCACATGGCCGTAATACGCCTCCACCAGCCGCCCTATCGCAAAGAGCGCCCACATATTGAAGAGCAGGTGCATGACACCAATGTGCAGGAACATGGCTGTGAAGAGCCGCCACCACTCGCCCAGCAAAATATACTGGTTAACCTTCGCACCCAGATCTACCAGCACCGTGGTGTTCTGCGAGCCGGTCCACGTGTTGTAGCGCCAAAAGCCGTAGCCAATCTCCAGAAAGAAGACGGCCAGGCACGCGCCAATGAAGACATAGGTGAGCGTTGGCGGGGCGAGACGGATGGCAAAGTGGCGGTAGCCCTGCGCGGGGAGACGCGCGCCCGTGGGCGGTGGCGGTGCGGGGGATTGGCTGGGGGGCGCAGGTTGCAGCATGGGCGGGGTTATAGCTGGACCGGAGCCCAGTCGGTGCGGCACTTTTCGGCAATGATGATTGAGGTGAGTTGGCGCACGGTCTCGTCCAGCTCGTTGTCGCGGTTGACGATTACATAGTCAAACTCGCCGGCGCGGCGGAGTTCGTTGCGCGCCGTGACAATACGCATCTTGAGCTGGCCCGGCTCCTCGGTGCGGCGCGTCTGCAGGCGGCGCACCAGCTCCGACTCGTTCTCGGCCGTGAGGAAGATCGTAACGGCCTGGGGAACGAGTTTGCGAATCGTCTCCGCCCCCTGCACATCGATGCGCATGATCACGTCGTGACCGCTGGCCAGCGCCGCGCGCACGTGCTTCTTGGGAATGCCCTTGTAGTCGCCATAAACCACCGCGTGCTCGAGCAATTCCTCCTGCTCGATCATCTCGGCAAATTCGCCCACGCTGACGAAGTGATAGTCCTCGCCGTCCACCTCAGCGGGCCGCTTGGGCCGCGTGGTGGCGGTGACGACGAAGTAGAAGGAGTAGTTCTGCTGCTTGAGTTCCTGCAGGACGGCGTCCTTGCCCACGCCGCTGGGGCCGGAGATCACGACCATCAGCGGCCGCGGCTCCATCAATTTGGCGTAGAGTGCGGCCTCTTCACTGTCGTCACCTGCAGGCCTGGGCGAACCGGCAGGTGGGGCGGGACGGGAGATTACTGGGGCGGAAGAATTGGTCACAGGGTTTGCTCCACACAGGCGGCTGCGCTACACTCGGAGCCGCGAATGAAGGCAAGTATACGCCAGAGCGAGCGGCGCGAGAAATTGCGCGGGCCTGCACCCTCCACTCCCATGCCCATTTACGAGTTTGACTGCCTCGATTGCCACACACGCGCCAGCCTCTTCTTCCGCACCTACGGCGCGGCCCAGGCGGCGCTGGAGACCCCGGCAGCGCTCTGCTGCCCGCGCTGCCAGGGCGCGCGCCTGCAGCGGGCCGTCAGCCGCGTGGCAGTGCTGCGCACGGAAGCGAGCCGCATGGCCGCGCTGGATGACGCCGCCAACCTCGATGCGCTGGGCGAAGATGACCCGCGCGCCATGGCCCACCTCATGCGCAGCATGAGCGATGAACTGGGCGAGCCCATGGACACCGAGACTGCGGAGATGGTGGGGCGCATGGAGGCAGGCGAACTGCCGGACACATAGGCGCCGGGCGCGGCGCAAGTTGACATATTATTGCGTATCTGGTTGAATGGCCCTGCGCCACGCGCGCGAAAACAACGCCGCTGAAACCATATCGCGAGAGAGCATTCGGCCTGCTTGTTGGGGAGACCGGGTCGCCGAAGGGGCAAACTACGGGCGCACGCCACACGCCCGCAACTACACTCTCAGGCTCACGAATCGCAATTTGGCAGCATCTCTGGAAAGCGTCTGTCCCGCCCACAATGCACGTGGCGCGGCGGCCGGCCACCGACGGGGCAACGCCTGTTCCAATCGAACATGGCGCAATCTCTCAGGTTCATGACAGAGAAACGGGTGCTCCTTTGGAGTTGCCCGTTTTTTGTTGGCGCCAACCGCACCGGCCCGTCTTGAAGTCAGGGAGAGTATCCATGCTGCGCGAAAACCCAAGCAAGACCCACGCTGTCCCGCAGGCCAACCTGCGCCTGCTGCGCCCCACCGATAGTTTTGCCCGTCGCCATTTGGGCCCCCGCCCCGCTGATTTGCCCGCCATGCTTGAGACCATCGGCGTCTCCTCGCTGGAGGAACTGATTGCGCAGACTGTACCCGCCAACATTCGCATGCAGCGGCCGCTGGACCTGCCCGCGGCGCGCACCGAATCCGAGGTGCTTGCCGACCTGCGCGCGCTGGCCGTGCAAAACAAGGTCTACCGCTCGTTCATCGGCATGGGCTACGCCGACACGGTAACGCCGCCGGTGATTCTGCGCAACGTCATGGAGAACCCCGGCTGGTACACGGCCTACACGCCCTACCAGGCCGAGATTGCCCAGGGCCGTCTCGAGGCGCTGCTCAACTTCCAGACGATGATCATGGAGTTGACGGCGCTTGACATTGCCAACGCTTCGCTGCTGGATGAAGCCACCGCCGCCGCCGAGGCCATGACCCTCTGCAAGCGCGCCATGAAGGGTGGCTCCACGGCCAACACCTTCCTCGTGGCCGATTCGGTGCACCCGCAGACGATTGACGTGGTGCGCACGCGCGCGCAACCCTTCGGCTACGACGTTGTCGTGGCCAACCCCGCCGACTGGCAGCTTGATGGTTCGGTCTTCGGCGTGCTGCTGCAGTACCCGGACACGCGCGGCCGTGTGGGGGATTACACGGCGCTGGCGGAAAAGGTCCACGCCGCAGGCGCACTCGTGGTGGTGGCAGCCGACCTGCTGGCGCTTACCTTGCTCAAAGCGCCCGGCGAGTTTGGCGCTGATGTGGCCATAGGCAACAGCCAGCGCTTTGGCGTACCCATGGGCTATGGCGGCCCCCACGCTGCCTACATGGCCACGCGCGACGCATGGAAGCGCATCATGCCCGGCCGCCTCATCGGCGTCTCGCAGGATGCCGAGGGCAAGCCGGCCATGCGCCTCTCGCTGCAAACGCGCGAGCAGCACATTCGCCGCGACAAGGCCACAAGCAACATCTGCACGGCGCAGGTGCTGCTGGCGGTGATGGCTTCCATGTACGCCGTCTACCATGGCCCGGACGGGCTGAAGCAGATTGCGCAGCGCGTCCATCTGCTGGCCGAGACGCTGGCCGCCGGGCTGCGCAAACTGGGCTACACACTGAGCGACGGCCCCTTCTTCGACACTGTGGTGGTCACCGGTGGGCCGCGCGACCAGGCCGAGATCATGCAGGCGGGGCTGGATGTGGGCGTCAACCTGCGCGCCTTTGCCAATGGCGACGTGGGCGTGGCGCTCGACGAGGCGAGCACCGTGGAAGACCTGCGTACGCTCTTCCCCGTCTTTGGCGGTATTTTTGGCGAGGACGGTGCGCTCGACATTGAGGCGCTGGCTGCCGCAGTCGATCTCGACTTCGGGGCTGCCTTGGCGCGCACCAGCGTCTATCTGACCCACCCCGTCTTCAACAGTTATCACTCGGAGACGGAGATGCTGCGGTACATCACGCGCTTGCAGTCGCGCGACCTGTCGCTGGCGCACAGCATGATTCCGCTCGGCTCGTGCACAATGAAGCTCAACGCCACCACGGAGATGATCCCCGTGACCTGGCCCGAGTTCGGCCACCTGCACCCCTTCGCTCCCCGCGACCAGGCCGCGGGCTATGCCGAGCTTTTCCGGCGGCTCGAGGCATGGCTGGCCGAGATCACCGGCTTCGAAGCGACCTCGCTCCAGCCCAACGCCGGCTCGCAGGGTGAGTACGCGGGCCTGCTTACCATCCGCGCCTACCACCACGCGCAGGGCGATGACCAGCGCAACGTCTGCCTCATCCCCTCATCGGCGCACGGCACCAACCCCGCCAGCGCTGCGCTCGCCGGCATGGACGTGGTGGTTGTGGCCTGCGACGCGCAGGGCAATATCGACGTGGCGGACCTGCGCGCCAAGGCCGGCCGGCACGCCGACCGTTTGGCAGCGCTCATGGTCACCTACCCCTCCACGCACGGCGTCTTCGAGGCGGCGATCACCGAGATCTGCGCGATTGTGCACGAACACGGTGGTCAGGTCTACATGGACGGCGCCAACATGAACGCACAGGTGGGGCTCTGCCGTCCCGGCGACATTGGGGCGGACGTCTGCCATCTCAATCTGCACAAGACCTTCACCATTCCCCACGGCGGCGGCGGGCCGGGCGTCGGCCCCATTTGCGTGGCGGCGCATCTGGCCCCCTTCCTGCCCAGCCATGCGGTGGTTGACGGTGTGGGCGGGGCCGCGCAGGATGGTGCGGTCTCCTCTGCGCCGTGGGGCAGCGCGAGCATTCTGCCCATCTCCTATGCCTATATCGCGATGATGGGGTCCGACGGCCTGACCGACGCCACGAAGTACGCCATCCTCAACGCCAACTACATTGCGGCGCGGCTGGCCGGTCACTATGAGGTGCTCTATGTGGGCGCGCACGGGCGCGTGGCGCACGAGTGCATCCTCGACACGCGCACCCTCAAGCCAGCGGCCGAAGTGGAGGACATCGCCAAGCGGCTCATGGACTACGGCTTCCACGCCCCCACCATGTCCTTCCCCGTCCCCGGCACGCTCATGGTGGAGCCGACGGAGAGCGAATCGAAAGAGGAACTGGACCGCTTCTGCGATGCGCTGATCGCCATCCGCGAGGAAATTCGCGCGATTGAGCGGGGCGAGAGCGACCCGGAGAACAACGCCCTCAAGCATGCGCCCCACACCGCCGCCGTGATTGCGGGCGCGTGGGATCGCCCCTACAGCCGCGAGCAGGCGGCCTTCCCGCTGCCTTGGGTGAAGGAGCGCAAGTTCTGGCCCTACGCCTCGCGCATTGACAACGTCTACGGCGACCGCAATCTGGTCTGCGCGTGTCCGCCCGTGGAGGCGTACGCGTAACTACGGGCAGTGGGCAGTCGGTGACAGCGGCGCGAAGCTGGGCATTGGCATGGACAGGTAGTTGTCCGGCAATTGCGGAAAAGGTGAAAAGAGGGGCGGGGCCATGCATGGCCCCGCCCCTCCTCTGATCTACCCCGAAATGCACGCACTCGGATATCAGTTGGCCATTGAGCCGTTTGGCCGGGTCGTAGCGGCCTGTTCCACAGTAATGACAACTTTACCGGCGGCATGTCCTGCTTCCAGATAGCGGATTGCGTCAGGAACCTGGTGCAGCGGATAACATCGATCGATCACGGGTTTCACCTTGCCGCTGTCAACCAGCTCGCGTATGAAGAGCAGATCCTTCTGGCTGGGTCGCGCCAACAAGTTCCCCATCTTCTGCTTCGTGTTCCTGGAACGCCAAGGGCCGAGGAGCGCGGCCTGATAGAATTGGGCCGCGGAGCCTCCGGTCATGACATAGATGCCGTTGGGACTTAAGGCACGCTGATAGGCCGCGAGCGGGTGATAGCCGTTGGCGGCCAGAATCAGGTCGTACTGCACGCCATTTTGGGTGAAGTCCTCTTGAGTGTAGTCAATGACATGATCGGCCCCCAGTGAACGCACCATGGCCATCTTGGCGGTGCTGCAGACTGCGGTGACTTCAGCGCCAAATGTTTTGGCAATCTGCACAGCAAAAGTGCCCACGCCGCCGGACGCGCCGTTGATCAGCACCTTCTGCCCTGGCTGAATGTGTCCGCGGTCGCGCAGGCCCTGCAGGGCAGTGACTGCCGCCAGCGGCACGGTTGCGGCTTGCTCAAAGGACAGGGTGGCGGGCTTCAGCACGAAGGCGTCTTCTCTGCCACAGGCATACTCGGCGAAGGCGCCGTAGCCACACTGGGACAGGTCTGCGAAGACATCATCGCCGGGCCGGAACTGGGTCACGCGACTGCCTACCGCCTCGACCCGGCCTGCCACGTCAACACCAAGGATTGTGTTTTTGGGCTTCAACAGCCCTTGTGCGAAGCGCGCCAGGAACGGGTCTGCGCGCAGCAGATGCCAATCCGCCGCATTGACCGACGCGGCAACTACTTTGACCAGCACTTCATTCTCCTGCGGGGCCGGCTTCTGCACTTCCTCCAACTTGAGCACATCGGGTGATCCGTAGGTGTGATAGACAATTGCCTTCATGTTGGGCTCTCCTTCCAACGAATGTGTTGGTCAACTCAAGACCATGCAGGAATCCAGGGTGGGCGGAGTAGAGGGCTTTTGGGGCTCCGAAGCCCTCCCAACTTCGTCTCTATGCCGCGCGCAGGTGCGCGCTGGTGAGCGCTTGTGCAGGCGCCGACGCGCTGGCAGATGGATTGAATCCCTTGACGATGAGCCACACCGCGAGGATCATTTCGTAGGCGGCGATTGGTATGGCCAGGAGGACCATCGGGGACGCCCCTTGGACAGCTACGCCGAACAGGACCAGCATGGCGTACCCAAACACGAGTATTGCCGAGGCAAGACCGAGGATGGCTAGCGGGCGGGGGACCAATCGGGATTTGTGGAGCAGATAGCTGTACATAAACGTGTTGACGCCCAGGAAGAAGAGAGGGCCAAGCATCGACGTCCACGCATAGACGGAATGCAGCAGGGAGCCGGCCATGTGATACGCGGACGCATCCGGCGAGGCCGCTGCCACAAACTCCCGGCTCAAGGTCAGGAGCGACAGAATGGCGACAATCCCAACCGTAATGACAATGGCCTCAAGGAAACGGAAGAAGAGGTGGCCGAGCGCAATCCGTTCGCCGTACGGGCGCAGGACCGGAAACAGGACGATGGCGGTGCCAATCGCGGTAACGACGAGAACCAGTTCCATCAGCGCGCCCATGGCCACCTGGGTGCCATGGGCAGCGCCGTTGATGAGAAAGTCGGGGCCGGTGAGGATGGGCGTGTAGAAAAAGAGGAGGCCCAGCATGGCCGAGACCGTCGCAAGGATGAAGAGTACGCCGACAAGCTTTGCGGACTGCCGATTGGCATGTATGGGTCGGTCGCCTGCGTTGACTGCGGTCTGCCTGGTGGTATTCATGGTCCCTCTCCTCGGTCGCACGCTATGATCCACGTGACGGTTGTCGATACTGTACGTCTGTACAAGCGGGTTGTTGCCAGCGGTGACTTGCGTGTGGCCGATGCGTTCAAAGTGGGACAAGCGCCCGTCTAGCGACTTGTCCCACTCCGCACGGTGGCCGGCAAGCCTACTTGGCTACGATTGGGCGCAGTTGGGGCAGTGCCGCACTAGGCAAGGGCTGCGTAGCTGGCGCGCGCCGCTCAGACCAGAGCGTATAGCCCAGCCAAACCAGAGCAACCCCCATCGGAATTGCGAATGTCCGATCAAGCGGGTGCGGGAGCATCCCAAGCACGATGGGCAACACGGCCCCGGCGGCAAACAGAGCAGTCGCCCAGCGCGGCAGGACGCCGGCGCGGAACATCGCGATGCCAAAGAGCAGCCCGCCGAGCACGTACCCTGCCCCTGCGACCTTGTAGAGTGTTGGGAGGGCGCCGAGGCTTACGTCGCTAGCGGCCCCGTAAAGGGTCCCCAGGAAGCCATCGATAAACTTGGGCGCTTCTGTCGCCAACAGCGGCAGGACAAAGGCTTCAAGAAAGACAAAGCCAGAGGTGAGCGCATAAAAGAGGCTGAACAGGAGATAGCCGGCCAGACCCAGCCACCCTGTCTCTTTCACTTGCCGTGAATAGAGCCCTACCATGGCGACCAGGCCGAGGAAGCACATGGCAAACTTGAAGGATTGGATGGCGACCCAGCGGGTGGTGGTAACTGATTCAAGCACGTCAAGTGGATGAATTGGCTGGATGACCGCGAAGATGATCCCTGCCCCCATCGCTGCCAGACCGGTCCAGCGGATGAGATTTGAGGTTGTCGGTTGCATGTTGCTCTCCTTGATGTAGGTGGTTGTCGCACGGTGACTACAGATTCCACAGAAGCGTGTTGAGGCGTCATTGTCGGCGATGGTGACGGTTGTGATGTTCAGTGTGAATGCCTATGTCCCCTTTCGCGACTGATCGCGATCACTGTCAGCGTTGGCACCCGGCCCGTTCGCCGGTTTGGGATTGACCAGACTGACCGCGATCAATGGCAGCCCCAGATCGCGCACTTTTCTGAGCAAGCCATGCAGTGCGCCCTGATCGACCACCGGGCCGGTCAACAGCGTTTCGCCATTCTCTGCCAGCGTGATGGTCAGGCCCTCAAACCATTCTGCCCATTGCGGACCCAGATGGCCCTTGATCCTGATTTGATAGGATTCTGTTCGGCTCGGTTCGGCCTCCAGGTCCATTTGTTCCCACATTAGCGTGCACCTTTTGGGGCCAGGCAGAACCAACGACTCCGGTTGCTCAATGTGCAAGCAGCATAGCGGGATCGAGATACGACGCATAGACACTTAAGAACTGTCTGAGGGTACTGTTGTGTTGCACGCCAAACAGAGGAAGTACTATCGATCGAGTAATACGCCGAGCGGGGACTACCGGCGCGGGGAGTACTCTCCAGACTGAAACAGAGGGGCTACAACAGGCCTATCGCTCGAGCGCGAACGATGGCTTCGGTGCGGCTTTGCACCTGGAGCTTACCGAAGATGTTATGATTGTGGCCTTTGACAGTACTTAGGGCGAGGAACAGCCGCCCGCAGATCGCGTGATTTGAGAGTCCGTGGGCAATGAGCTGGAGGACCTCCAACTCACGTGCGCTCAATGGTTCGATCAGACGCTGGGTAAAGGAGGGCACGGGTGGGACAGCTTTATCTGCGAATGGCTGTGCCTCAGCGCCAACATCAGCAAAGAAAGCCAGCAGTCTCCGCGTGTAGTCAGGCGAGATCACTTGCGCTGAGGCTGCTGACAACAGGCTCGCCATGGGAAGCCCTTCGTCGACAAAGATGCGGACAAAGCCCTCCGGCTCTGCCAGCCGCAGCGCCCGCTTGAGTGCAACGAGTGCAGAAGCCCGATCGCCCTTTGCCTGGTAGGCAAGCGCATGCAACACCCCGATCTCAATGAGGCTACCCATCCTTCCACCTGCGACTGCAGCCTGCTCGAGGCGGTCGAGCAGCTTCAGGGCCGCCTCTATGGTGTTGTCGGCGCGGTCGCCCATATACTCGGCAATCAGAACCCTGGCGAGCGTGATGTGCTCGAACTCGCGCAGGTAGCTGAGGTCGTCATCGGCGGACAAGCCCTGCTCGCGCGCCCAGCCGAATGCTTCACCCAACCGCCCCTGTGCGACCCACACGCGTGTCTTGGACGCCGCGACAGGACGCACATTCGGAGAGAAGTCACCCACATACAAGCGCTCCGCCTCCTGCAGCAGGGTAATCGCGCCGTCCAAATCACCTTGCGCCTGCCTGATGCGAGCCATTGCCACGCGCCGGCGATAAGGGTTTTGCCCCAACCCGGTGTGCTCACCCAGCGCGTTGCATTCCATCAGGGACTGCGTGGCGGCATCGAGATCATTGCGTTCATGATAGATCCCGCTCATCCCCACGTGCATGTCGGCCGCCCCCCGCAGTACGGGTCCGCCACCCTCGGTCGCAAGCTGCAATCCCCGCTCATAGGCGCGCATCGCGCCGTGAAGGTGACCCTGCGCAAGCAAAATATCGGCCAGGGCGATCGCGCAACCAATCACGTCGGAGAAGTGCCCGGCCTTGAGTAGCCGCGCAGTGCCCTCGGTATACATCCGCTGCGCAACCTCGAGATCCCCACTCGCCCAATACGCGATTCCCAGAAGCGACGCTGCAGCGCCGCGCCCGAGGTCATCGTCCTCAGGCAGGAGTTCGAGCGCCCGCGGGGCGTAGTGCATGGTTGCGCCCACATCGCCCCGCACCAGCGCGAGTCCGGCACGGTAGACGGCGATAGACCCGGGTAGCCGGCGAAACTGCTCGTGGTCGATAACGACCATCCCCGGCGGGGCATCGGGTCGCTCACCCGTGTCTGCCTCCCTGTTCAGCCACCGCTCGGCATCTTGCAGTCGGGTCTCAACTCCCTCGAAATGGCCGGTTTGCAGTAACGTCCCGGCATAGTAGACGCTGAGCACAGGCCGCGCGCAGACCATCGCATCGGGGAGCGCCCGGAGCCAGCCCAGCACCGTGGCCTCCTGCCTGCTCCGGCGCATGGCTGGCACGGCCGGTTCGATCAGGTCCGCCGCGCGCCCGAAATCCCTGGCGGCCAGCGCGTGGCGAATGGCGTCGGCGGGCAAACCATTGTCCGCGTACCACGCACTTGCTCGCTGATGCAGGATCGGAACGTGCGCCGGCTGCTCCTGCTGCGCGTGGGCGGCGAGGACGGCGGCAAAGAGGTGGTGGTAGCGAAACCAGTGGCGCCTGTCATCAAGCGGCACGACGAAGAGATTGCTTCGCTCCAGGCCATCCAGCAGCAGAGTGCCATCGTGCTGGCCGGTCACGGCATCGCACAGCGGGCCGCTCAAGCGGTCAAGAATCGAGGTCTCGAGCAGGAACTTGCGCACGCGTTCCGGCTGACGCTGCAGGACCTCTGTGACAAGGTAGTCCACGATATAGTGGTTGTCTCCGGCAAAAGCTGTTACGAAGTGGGCAACATCCTCGCGCCCGCGCATTGAAAGTGCCGCCAGTTGCAGGGCTGCAACCCAGCCTTCGGTGCGCGCCTCCAGGGCGACAACCTCATCCGCCGCCAGCTTCAGACCCATCACTTCGTTGAGAAAATCGGCGGCTTCAGCGGGAGTGAAACGCAAGTCGGCGGCACGCAGTTCGGTCATGTGGCCACGGGCGCGTAGCCGCACCAGCGGGAGCTGCGGATCTTCACGCGTGGTAATGACCAGGTGCATCTGGGGCGGTAGGTGCTCGAGCAGAAAGGTGAGGGCCTGGTCAACCACGTTGGAGTCAACCACATGGTAGTCGTCAAGAACGAGAATAAAGGCGCCCGCTGTGGCCGTAATGTCATTGAGCAGGACGGTCAGCGTCGATTCGATGGGCGGCGGTTGCGCAGATTGAAGCGCTCCCAGCACCGCCACGCCAACAGTTGGCGCAATCGTCTGCAGGGCTGCGACGAGGTATGTCAGAAAGTGTGTAGGGTCGCCATCCCCCTCGTCCAGCGACAGCCACGCGGCCGGGCGCGTACTACTGGTGACCCATTCGCTGGCAAGCGTCGTCTTGCCAAAGCCCGCCGGAGCAGCGATGAGCGTCAGTCTCCCGTGCAGGCCCTCGTTCATCTGCTCGATCAGTCGGGGCCGCCTGACAACCCGGGGACGCGGAGGGGGAATAAAGAGCTTTGTAGCAAGAATGTGCGTAGGCATGAATCCGCTTTCTTCACCCCTGGCATCGCCTGCTATCGGTAGCAGCACGTGAACAGGAGAACCGTTAGGCTTATACCTGCAACGCACCGGTTTGTCCATCAGCGTTAATCCGCATCGTCGCCTCGGCCGCTTCAGCCGCCGTCACGCACACGCCGCCTATTAGCGAGACACAACACCTGTAGGCAGCAAGAGCGGGAACAACGGAAACGGCATGAAGAGCGCTCTTCATGCCGTTTCCGTTGTTCCCGCTCTTGCTGCGGTAGTCCGCAATAACTAATGAAACGACGTGAAGCGATGGGACTGTGTTGC
>CAYRVP010000130.1:0-12299 GCA_964427845.1 uncultured Caldilineaceae bacterium | reverse complement strand
ATGGTGAGGAAGCGGATGATCCTATCGAAGGCTTCATCGCCGACATCTACGATGACAGTGTGATGTTGGATTTCAACCACCCGCTGGCGGGCGAGACGCTGCACTTCCACGTGATAGTGGTCGGCCTGCGCGACGCGACGGCCGAGTAACTGGACCACGTCCATGTGCATGGCGACGGCCATGAGCATGAGGCCGACATGGAGTAATCGTTTCGCATTCGAGAAGGGGGCAGGCGCCACGCAGGCGCCTGCCCCCTTCTTTTATTTGCCGCCCACGCCTGCGAGCCGTCCGTCTATGACGGCCTCGCCTCCCCTGGGACGCAGGCGCGCAACGGGGCGGTCGCATCATGTTTGTGATGCGCCGCCCCGTTTCTTGGCTTGTATTTTACCGCTGCTACTTGGTCTTCTTGGCAGCCTTGGCGGGCTTCGCAGGCTTCGCAGGCTTGGCGGGCTTGGCTGCCGAGTCGGACTTCTTGAGAACAGGCAGCCCGTTCTTGCTCTCCGCCACCATGTAGCCGGCCGGAACGGCATCCATGGCGCCGTCCTTCACTTCCTTGGCGAAGAAGTAGATCGTCTGCTTGGTGCCATTCTTCAAGGTCGTCTGTCGGCCGTGCAGGAAGTAGGTGGTTCCCTTTGAGTTCTTGTAGTCAAATGCCATGTGTGTACGCTCCTTGTTCGATTCTACCGTCTTTTAACTTCCTTGGCACTTCTGATCATGGTCTGCGGTGCAGCATCGTGCCGCTTGTCAGGCTGCACGATGAAGGCGGCAAATCCGCCGCGGGAGTTCATCGTGGGCATTTGCGCACCTGCGGCGCAATCTGCCCCATGCTCGAGTACTCCTCTGGTAGATATAGCACGATCTTACTCGAGTGTCAACAGGTTGTTGCTCGAGAGACCGGCCTCGTGCACTCTGAAAGGCTTACGTTTGCCCTGCGCTGTCTCGAGTGAGTGCTTCCAAAACAGCAAACTACAGCGACACCCATGTGCTTTCACGGTGGCTGCGGCGCACAGCGTCGAGCGTGCGCTGCACCACCAGGCCATCATAGAAGCTCGCGGCGTCGGGCAGCGCCGTCTCACCCATGGGCAGCGACGCGGCCAGCGTCTGCGCCAGGTAGAAGCTGCCGATTGCAAAGGGGTTGTTGGGCGGCAGCGCGCTCAAATCGGCCACCGGGTACTTGGAGCGCACCGGCTCCCACTCTGCGCCCGAGCTCCGCTGCCCCGTCTGGTGCCACAAGGCGTCGTGGTTGTCGAGCTTGAGCGCACCTTCGGATCCCACAACCAGCGTATTGATGCCGAACCCCCCCGGCGTCAGGCCACTCGCCACGATCAGCCCCTGCACGCCGTGGCTGAAACGAACCAGGACATCGGCATGGTCATCGGCCGTCACCTGCTGTATGGCGCCGTCGGCATCCTTGCGCGTGAAGTGGCCCACCTGCAGTTGCCCCGCCACGCCGTCAATGCGCCCAACGAACCAGCGCGCGAGGTCAATCATGTGACTGCCCACGGCGTTGAGCATGCCGCCACCGCGTGCGACATCGGCCCACCAACTGAACGGACGCTCGGCGTCAAGGCGGTCGGGGCCCAGCCGCTGCATCTCGATGCGTATCACATTGCCGATGGCCCCGTCCTTGATCAGCTGGCGCATTTGCATGCGCAGCGGATGAAAGCGCAGTTGGTGATCGATGATCGCAAGCTGGCCGGGCGCGGCCTGCGCAGCGGCAAACATCTCCTCCGCCTCGCCCACATGCAGCGCCATAGGTTTCTCGCAGACAACATGCTTGCCCGCCTGCAGCGCCGCGATGGCGATCTGCTTGTGGGTGTCGGGTGGCGTGACAATGCTCACGATGTCCACATTGGGCGAGGCGACCAGTTCCTGCCACGTCGCATAGACCTCGGGAATGTGATGCGTGTCGGCCACGCGGCGCGCGTTGTCAACATGGCCGGACGAGATGGCCTGAGGCTGCAGACCGCCCAGTGTGAACGCAGGAATCTGCACGCGGTCGGTCCAGCCCGCGCCAATGTACCCGATGCGGGGCGCTTGATCTTCAACCATGAGCGGTCTCCTCTTCTGTTGGTTGTCGGTGTATCGAGTGGCTCTCTATCGAGTGGCATTCGGTTGGGAGAACAGCGACGGGGCCGCTTGTGAACCTGGCAAGCGCTGTATCCTGCATAGTGCCCGTTATTGCGCAGCGGCGGGCCGCACCTCAGTGTACAAGTCTTCCAGCCCGCGCACAATGGGGGCCCAGCCCGAATTCTGCTCCACGAAGTCACGCGCGTTGAGCATGAGGCGCTCGCGCAATTGCGTGTTCTCTGGCGCAAGCAGCCTCACGACCGCGTGCGCAAAGGAGGGTGCATCATCGGCGAGGAGCATCTCACTGTCGTCGCGTACGCCCAACCCTTCCACACCCAGGCGCGTACTGACAATCGGCCGCGCCGATGCCATGGCTTCGAGCGCCTTGAAGCGCGTGCCGCCCCCCACGCGCAGGGGGATCACATAGACGGCCGCATCGCGAATCAGCGGGCGCACGTCGTCCACTGCACCCGTGAGGGTAACGCCAGGCTGGTTGCGCAAGCAGTCAAGGCGGGCGTGCGGGTTGCGCCCGACAACCACAAACTCCGCATCAGGCACGCGCTGCCGCACGAGGGGCAGCACCTGCTGGCCAAACCAAAGCACAGCGTCGATGTTGGGTCGATAGTCCATTTTTCCCGTAAAAACGAGCGTGGGCCGCGGCGTGGGCTGCGCCGCCTCCGGCGCGTAATAGTCGAGGTCGATGCCATTGGACACCACGCGTACGTTAGCGCCGGGCGCGACCGCGCGCAGCGCCGCGGCGTCGGCCTCACTCACCGCCGCCACCCCATGCGCCCGCTTGCAGAGCCACGCCTCATAGCTGCGCAATTTTTGCCACTGCACCAGGCTGTAGGCGGCGGCGGGCCAGCGCGGCGGGCTGCGCAAGTCGGTGTACGCATTGCGCCGCTGCATGACATACTCGCAGTTGTGATCGTCAAAAATAAACGCGGCGCGCCCGTCGGCGCAGGCCACGAGACCATAGTGCGCCATCTCGATGCCCTCGGCCTGCACAATGTCATAGCACCCCGTGCGCGCAAAGTCGCGCACGCGCGCCGTCATCGCAGCGTCGGCCAAACGCAGGGCCATATCGGGCCTGCGCGACTGCAGCGTTTCGCGCATGCGCGTGCGCGTACTGCGCTCCGGCTGGGGCAGCGCTTCCACGCGCGCGCAGAGATCGTAGAGCGGGTTGTCCGCACTCAATTCTTCGTCGGGCGCGAGGAAGGTCAACAGCTCAACCGTATGGCGGCGCGCAAGTTGATCGATGAGGTTGAAGTTGCGAATGGCTGTGCCCTGTCGGGGCGGGTAGGGCAACTGCGGCGTCAGCAGCAGGAGCTTCATGGCTCTTCGGGGGTGGATATGAGCTTCGTTGCCGGCGCTGCTCGCCTTGCCAGCACCTTGTGGTAGACCGCGAGTGTTTCGGCCGCGGCGCGCGTCCAGCTAAATCCGCGTGCGCGCTGCAGCCCTTTCGCGCGCATCTCAGCGTGCAGGGCGTCGTCGGTCAGCAGGCGATTCATGGCCACGGCAATCTCCTCGTGGCTGTTGGGGTCCACAAGCAGCGCTGCGTCCTGCACCACCTCGGGCAGGCTGCTCACGTTGCTCACAATCGTCGGCGTGCCGCAGGCCATGGCCTCCAGCGGCGGCAGCCCGAAACCCTCGTAGTAGGCGGGATGTACGTGGCAGCGCGCGCCCACGTAAAGCCTGTGCAGCGCTTCATCGCTCACGCGTCCCAGAAAGCGCACGGAGTCCGTCAGCCCCAGCTTGGCCACGGTAGCAGTCACGTCATCGTAGAGCCAGCCCGTCCCGCCCGCCAGTGCCAGCACCGTGTCGGGCGCGCCGTAGCGCGTGCGCAGAATCTCGAAGGCGTGCAACAAGCCGGTTATGTTCTTGCGCGGCTCGACTGTGCCCACACACAGAATGTAGCTTGCAGGCAGCCGGTATTCGCGCCGCACGGCCGCGCGCGTCTCCGCAATGGGCAGCGGCACAAACATTTCGGCAGCGGCCTCGTAGATTACGTCGATCTTGCTGCGCGCCACGCCAAGCATGGCCACGAGGTCGCGCATCGTGCTCTCGCTGGGCACGATCACGGCGTCGGCCGCGCGCACCGCGCGATCAATCTGCCCGTAGAAGGCAGCGCTCTTGGAGGTGAGGAAATGTGGGTAGTGCAGAAAAGCCAGATCGTGCACGGTAATCACCGTGGGCACGCGGGCGTAAAGCGGCTGAATGAAGTCGGTGATGTGCAACAAGTCAAGCGGAAAGCGCAGGAGCTCAAGCGGGAGCATGTACTGCTCAAGCCGGGTGTGCACGGGCGCGTAGAGCGTGGCGCGCCGGAAGTTGTCGCGCTCCAGAATCGGATCGCGCTGTTCGCGGTGCTGGAAAATAATGAACTCATCGTTGAGATTCAGGTTTGCGAAGGCCTGGAGCAAATGCCAGGTGTACTTGCTAATGCCGGCCTTCTGGTGATACATCAGGCGGGCGTCAACGCCTATGCGCATGCGCCGTCTCGAATCGGGGTAGCGGGTAACGCGTGGGTCAGTGCATCACGGATTGCGTTACGGATGGCATCATTGTAGCGATGGAGCGGGCGGCGGTCAAACCGCGGGCAGTGGGTGGGTGCACTTCACTTTGGTGGCGCAAGCGACCTCACCCTCGGCCCTTGTCCAGAACATTGGCTGTTCATTACCCACAAGTCGTCGCGCCTCGAGGTGAGCGCGTCGCCAGGGCCGCCGAGGGTTGAAACCCCCGGCGGCTCCGGCAACGCGCTCACCTTGAGGCGCTGCGACTTGTGGGTAAAGCATAGCCATGCGGAGAGGGGAGCAAAACAACTGCGTCACGTCGGAGACGTGACCTACGGGCGCGGCGCTTTGCTCCCCTCTCCGCATGGAGAGGGGCCGGGGGTGAGGTGCTGTTTGCGCCTGCTCATGCCGCGTTCCTGACTTTTGAGAAGCCCTGCGGCTTGCCTTCTCGCTTCGCGCCGCCACGCCAAACGTGGTATCATGGGCCAATGGCTGCACTCCTGGCGGTTGATGTGGGGTTGCACACGGGGCTGGCCCTCTTCGGCAGCGACGGCCGCCTGCAGTGGGCGCGCTCCAACCACGTCGCCTCGGCCACGCGCCTGCGCGACGCCGCGCCCGCTCTCCTGCGTCTTGCCCCGAATCTCACGCATCTCGTCTATGAGGGAGGCGGTGAACTGGCCGACATCTGGCGGCGCGCAGGGCAGCGGCGTGGTCTGGCACTTGCGCAGGTCAGCGCCGAAACGTGGCGGCACGTCATCCTCTTTGATCGCGAACGCCACAACGGACCCATGGCCAAACAACATGCCGACCGCCTGGCGCGCAATGTCTTTCTCTGGTCCGGCCTCAAGCCGCCCAAAGCCATGCGCGACGACACCGCCGAAGCCATTCTGGTTGGCCTCTGGGGCCTCTTGCAGTTCGGTTGGCTGGAAACCCTCCCCGAACCCTTGCGCCGCACCTGATCTTGCTCTCTTCTCACACGACACCGGAGGTCCATGACCAATCCTGATTCATTCCGCTCCCGCGCACCCGCCGATGCGGGCGAGAGCGAAAACCGCGAGCGCCCACTCAAACGCGACAGTGAGGGCTACTTCACAACCGCTGCCGTCCCCGAGACGGTCGTCCTCGTCGGTGTTGAAATTCGCGACCATCCCGGCCTGCTCCCCCTCAGCGACTCGCTCGCCGAACTCGAGCTCCTGGCCGACACCGCCGGCCTGGTTGTCGTGGGCACTCTCACCCAGAAGCTCGACTCACCCCACCCGGCCACGCTGCTTGGCTCGGGCAAGGTCGAAGAACTCAAGACGCTCGTTATCGAATTGGGCGCCAACGCCGTCATTCTTGATGACGAGCTCTCACCGCGCCAGCAGCGCGAGCTTGAAGAGATCATGGGCGAAGAGATCAAGGTCATTGACCGCACCGCGCTCATTCTCGATATCTTTGCCAGCCATGCGCGCACGCGCGAAGGCGCCGTACAGGTCGAGCTGGCCCAATACGAATACCGCCTGCCACGCCTGACCAACGCGTGGACCCATCTGGCGCGCCAGGCCGGCGGACGCGCCGGCGGTGCGAGCGGCGGCGTGGGTGTGCGCGGCCCCGGCGAAACCCAACTCGAAGTCGACCGCCGCGAAATCGACAGGCGCATCTCGTTCCTCAAACGCGAACTGGCGGACATCCAGAAGCAGCGACGCCAGCACCGCGAGCAGCGACGCAAAACCGAGACTCCCGTCGTTGCCCTCGTTGGCTACACGAATGCAGGCAAGTCCACCCTGCTCAACGCCCTCAGCGGGGCCGATGTGCGCGCTGAGGACCGCCTCTTTGCCACGCTCGACCCCACCACGCGGCGGGTGGTGCTGCCCAGCGGCCAGCCCGTACTTCTCACCGACACTGTGGGCTTCATCCAGAAACTGCCCACCATGCTCGTGGCCGCCTTCCGCGCCACCCTCGAGGAGGTCACCGAAGCCGACCTGCTTGTGCATATTGTCGATCTCTCCCACGCCAATATGGACGAGCAGATCGCCGCCGTGGAAGAGGTGCTCGAACAGATCGGCGCAGGCGACAAGCCGGTCGTCACCGCCCTGAACAAGGTTGACAACGTCAATCGCGAGGCCGAAGGCGTGCAGCAACGGCTGGCCGATGCCGAGGCCGAATACCCCAACGCCGTGCTCATCAGCGCGCGCACGGGCGAAGGGCTCGACGCGCTCGCCTCCATCCTGGATGAGGCGTTGCGCAAACGCATGCTGCACATCGACATCCTCGTCCCCTATGCGCAGAGCGAGATTGTCTCGCTCATCCACGAGAATGGAATCCTCGATCTGGAGGAACACACCAACGACGGCACGCACATTGTGGGTTGGGTGCCCCTCAAGCTGGCCGGCCGCATCGCCGGCCTCCAAAGCAACGAAAGCGCAGCATAGCAACATGGCCGGGCCGCAACAGCAGGCGGTGCTTGTCACCGCCCCCATTCCCCAGGTTGCGTTGCAGACGCTCAATACAGCGGAGCTTGCGCTGCGCCACTATGTTGCGGGACCTGCCATGGCTCACGACCAATTGCTGGAGCAGGCACAGGGCGTAGCAGGCATCTACTGCCTCATCAACGACCGCATCGACGCCGCCGTACTCGACGCCGCCGGCCCATCGCTGCGCGTGGTCAGTACGATGTCGGTCGGCTACGATCATGTGGATGTGGCTGCCTGTGCGGCACGCGGCATCGCCGTCGGCAACACGCCCGGCGTCCTCACCGAGACCACCGCCGACCTCGCGCTGGCGCTCCTGCTCGCCACTGCGCGCCGCATCCCCGAAGCCGTGGCCGCCGTGCGCGAAGGCGCGTGGGGCGCGTGGAAGGGTGAGTGGATGACGGGTCGTGACCTTTTCGGCAGCACCGTGGGGATTGTGGGCATGGGGCGTATCGGCCAGGCCGTGGCGCGGCGCCTCACCGGCTTTGGCAGCCGCCTCCTCTACAGCGGCCCATCGCCCAAAGCCGAGGCCGACGCGCTGGGCGCCGCCTTTGTTTCACTGGAAACGCTTTTGGCCGCAAGCGACTTCATCACGCTGCACTGCCCGCTCAACGCGCAGACGCATCACCTCATCAACGGCGCAACGCTTGCGCAGATGAAGCCTTCAGCCATGCTCATCAACACCACGCGCGGTGGCGTGGTCGACCAGGATGCGCTCTACGACGCGCTGCGCAACCGCACAATCGCCGCCGCCGGCCTCGACGTCACCACCCCCGAGCCGCTCCCCCCTGACCACCCGCTGCTCACCTTGCCCAACTGCGTGGTCCTGCCCCACATAGGCAGCGCCACCATTGCCACGCGCACGCGCATGGCGCAGATGGCCGCACAAAATCTGATTGCAGGCGTGCGCGGCCTGCCGCTTCCCTTTGCTGTAGCCCTGCCCGCGACAGCGCCCCGATAGGCTGCCGTCCGGCGCATAACATCCTGCGTGGTTTGTTGCTCAGGCGATACGCTAGTATTATCATGGTATCTCCATGCCGCCTGTCGAGCACACTCGCTCGGCTGTCGCGGCGCAGGCTCCTGCGCATTGCTGTGCGCAACCCACCGCGATTCAATACGCATCGTGTCCTTCACTCGGTATCGGCGCGACGCCAACGCGTCCACGTTACCCACTGATGCCGAGGCGATCCACCCCTATTAAGGAGCGTCCAGCGATGAGCAGCACCCCAGCCACCGATACGCCGGCCACCACAAATGGCGGAGAAGCCCGGCCCACTCTGAGCATCACCGACAACCGCACGGGCAAGGGCTACGAAGTGCCCATTCAGCACGACACCATCCGCGCCATCGACCTGCGCAAGATCAAGGTCAACGCCAGCGAGTTCGGCATGATGACCTATGACCCAGGCTATGACAACACAGCCTCGTGCAAGAGCGCCATCACCTACATCGACGGTGACGCGGGCATCCTGCGTTATCGCGGCTACCCCATTGAACAACTGGCCGAGAAGAGCACCTTCCTCGAGGTTGCCTATCTGCTCATTTTTGGCGACCTGCCCACGAAGCAGCAGTACGAGACCTGGGTGCACGATGTGCTCCACCACACCTTTGTCCACGAAAACCTCGTGCACCTGATGCAGGCCTTCCGTTACGACGCGCACCCCATGGGCATGCTCATCAGCGCGCTGGCCTTTATGTCGACCCTCCACCCCGAGGCGCGCGAAATCGACGACGCCAAGCTGCGCCACAAACAAATCCTGCGCATGCTGGGCAAGCTGCCCACCGTAGCCGCCTTCGCCTACCGCCACCGGATTGGCCGCCCCTTCAACTACCCCAACAGCGACCTGGACTACACGAGCAATTTCCTTTACATGCTCGACTATATGAACCAAAGCCACTACGAGGTGCACCCCACCCTCGCGCGTGCCCTGGATGTGCTCTTCATTCTCCACGCCGACCACGAGCAGAACGCCTCCACCTCGGTCATGCGCTCCATCGGCTCGGCCCACGCCGACCCCTACAGCGCCATGGCCGGTGCATCCGCGGCGCTCTTTGGCCCCCGCCACGGCGGCGCCAATGAGGCCGTCATCAAGATGCTCAACGAAATCGGCAAGCCCGAGAATGTGCCCACCTACGTGGAGCGCGTCAAGAAGGGCGAGTTCCGCCTCATGGGTTTCGGCCACCGCGTCTACAAGAATTACGACCCGCGCGCGCGCATCATCAAGCAGGTGGCCTATGATGT
The DNA here is from genome assembly GCA_964427845.1 of uncultured Caldilineaceae bacterium. Classification (GTDB taxonomy): domain Bacteria; phylum Chloroflexota; class Anaerolineae; order Caldilineales; family Caldilineaceae; genus UBA5069. Next base: position 3,027 of record CAYRVP010000130.1, on the reverse strand, counting down.
CTTCAACGTCACCGGTCTCAACCCTCTAATTGAGGTGGCCACCAAGCTCGAGGAAATCGCGCTGAGCGACGACTACTTCGTCTCACGCAAGCTCTATCCGAATGTCGACTTCTACAGCGGCATCATCTACCAGGCCATGCGCTTCCCGCCCGACATGTTCACAGTGCTCTTCACGCTGGGCCGCGCGCCCGGCTGGTTGGCGCAGTGGAACGAAATGGTGCAGGACGGCGAGCAGAAGATTGCCCGCCCGCGCCAGATCTACCTCGGCGAGGGCGAACGCAACTACGTGCCCCTCGTCTCGCGCATCTAGCTGCAAATACGACGCAAAGGCGCAAAGACGCAGAGGAAACGCAAAGAAGAACAAAGAGAAAAGCGTACGGTGCTGATCCTATGTGGCACCGTACGCTTTTCTCTTTGTTCTTCTTTGCGTTTCCTCTGCGTCTTTGCGCCTTTGCGTCGTATCTACGCTTTAGTTGATGTCGCCTTCGCCGCGCCAGAAGCGCGCAACCTGATCGGCCAGGGCGGGCGACGCAGCAAGCGTCGGGTCTGTCTCCATGATGCGCAGCGCCGCCTCGCGCGCCAGCGCCAGCGTCTCCAGGTCGGAGAACTGGGCAATGCGCAGCTCGGGCAGGCCGCTCTGGCGCGTGCCCAGGAAGTCACCGGGGCCGCGCAGTTGCAAATCCTTCTCGGCCAGTGCGAAGCCGTCATTTGTGCTTTCGAGCACGTGCAGCCGTTCCAACGCGGCTTCGGTGTCGGCCGCGCTCACAAGCACACAATAGCTCTTGGCGGTGCCGCGCCCCACCCGCCCACGGAACTGATGCAACTGCGCCAGCCCAAAGCGCTCGGCATCCTCCACAATCATTACCGTCGCGTTGGGCACGTCGATGCCCACCTCGATCACGCTGGTGCTCACCAGCACATCGCTCTCGCCGGCGGCAAAAGCACTCATCACCGCATCCTTCTCGCTCCCCTTCATCTGCCCGTGCAGCAGCGCCAGACGCAAATCGGGGAATACTTCGCTGCGCAGCATTTCGTACTCCGTGGTGGCCGCGCCCGCATCCAATACCTCGCTATCGGCCACAAGCGGGTACACGATGAAGGCCTGTCGCCCTGCTGCTGCCTCGTTGCGCACAAAGCCGTAGACGCGCTCGCGCTCGCCGCGGCGGAAGAAGACCGTCTTCACCGGCATGCGGTCGGGGGGCATTTCGTCCAGTTGGCTGATGTCCAAATCGCCGAAGACCGTCAGCGCCAGGCTGCGGGGAATGGGCGTTGCGCTCATCACCAGCAGGTGGGGCTGCGTATCGCCCTGGCTGCGCAACGCACCGCGCTGCTCCACGCCAAAGCGGTGCTGCTCGTCCACCACCACCAGCCCCAGGCGGGCAAACTCAACGCCTTCCTGAATCAGCGCGGTCGTCCCCACCACGACGTCAATCCAACCCTCGCGCAGCCCAGCCAGAATGCGCTCGCGTTCGCTCCCCGTCACGCGCCCGGTGAGTAGCGCCACCGCAATCGGTGCGCCGTCGCGTCGCTGTAACGGGGCCAGCAGCCTGGAAATGCCGCGGTGGTGCTGTTCGGCCAGAATCTGCGTAGGCGCCAGCAGCGCAGATTGTGCACCGCTGCCCAGCGCCAGCCACATGGCGCCCGCCGCCACCGCGGTCTTGCCGCTGCCCACATCACCCTGCACGAGGCGCGTCATGGGCACGGGGCGGGCAAGGTCCATGGCCACTTCATCAAGCACGCGCAGTTGTGCACCGGTGAGCGTAAAGGGCATGGCCTCCACAAACGGCGCGCGCCGCTCGGGCGCAGTGTCGAAGGGCATGGCCGCCACCGACTTGAGTTCGCGTCTCCGTTGCAGAACGCCCAACTGCACGTAGAGCAACTCCTCCATGGTCAAGCGTTTGATGGCCGCCTCAAGCTGCGCGTGGTCATCGGGAAAATGGATGCCCCAGAGCGCGTCAGTCAGATTCGGCAGGGCGTAGGTCGCGCGCACGTCCTCGGGCAGCGGGTCGCCGACGAGCGTGGCAAAGTCCTCCAGCGCCTGGCGAACAAGCTGCCGCATCTTGTTGAGCGAGATGCCTTCCGTGAGCGGGTAGACGGGGGCGAGGCGGCCCGCAGCCAGCGACTCGGACTCATCGGCGGCGTCCTCGAAGATGGGATTCTCAATCGTCTTGCGCCCCATGTACAGCCCGATCTTGCCGCTCAAGCGATAGGTGGCGCCCGCCTTCAACTGGCGCACCACCCACTTGTTCCACCAGTTGGCACGCAGCGTGCCCGTGGCATCCTGAAAGATGCCCTCGATGCGCTTGCGGTTGATACCGATACTCTTCTCGCTCACCTCCCAGAGATTGGCCACCACGGTGACCGTTTCCCCCGGCTGCAGTTGCGAAATCGTCTTGAGCTGGCTGTAGTCATCGTGGCGGCTAGGCAGGTGCCAGAGCAGATCCAGCACGGTGTGAAGGTCGAGCCTGCCCAGCACTTCGGCAATCGAGGGGCCAACGCCCTGCAGCGTGGTGACGGGTTTCTGCAATTCGTCTGCCGTGCGCGCCGGGCGGCTGGACGTGCGCGACGGCGGCTTGAGTGTCGCCGGCGTGTCGCCAGGCTGCCCCTCGTACTCGTAGACAAAGGTTGCGCCCACCATGGAGTCGGCGCCACCGCCACCGCTGCTGCCACTGCCACTGCCGCCACCGTCGCCCTTGTTCTCGCGCTTGCCTGGTGCAGATTTGGCGCCGGAGTCGCCTTTGCGCTGGGGCTGCGGCTCGGAGGCTGCGGCAGCAGGCTGTGCATCGGGCGCGTGTGGCGGCTGCACCCTGGGCGTTGGCGCAACCGGCGGCACATTCATGAGTTCACGTGCATCAGGCATGGCGCGCGCACTTGCAGACGGCTGCTCCCGCGCAGGCGGCAGCTCCGGCGCAGGCGGCGGATCTGCCACAAATTCGCCCGCCAGCACGCGCCGCAGTTGCGCCGCGATGTGGGCGCGGCTCCCCGCGTCGCCTTCGCCATATTGCACCATGAGCTCGGTCGCCAACC
>CAYRVP010000129.1:0-12311 GCA_964427845.1 uncultured Caldilineaceae bacterium | reverse complement strand
AACCTGGCCGGTGAATGCATAGGCGACGGCCGCTGGAGCAACGCGCGCCGCAAACGCATTCTGCAGAGCCGCCTCAATGCAGGCGCGGCGGTAATGCAGGCAATCGGCGCGGCGACCGACAAACCCAAGGCGCTGGTGCAGGCATCAGCCGTTGGCTACTATGGCCCCCGCGCCGCCGAGGTCGTCACCGAAACAGAGTCTCCCGGCAGCGACTGGCTGGCGCATGTTGTGTGGGAGTGGGAAAACACCACCGCTGCCGCGGTGCGCTTGGGCGTGCGGCGCACCGTTGCGCGCACGGGCCTCGTCTTCAGCCTAAAGGGTGGCTCATTCCCCAAGATGAAGCTCCCCTTTGACCTCGTGTTTGCGGGCGGGCCCCTCGGCAACGGCAGGCAATACATCCCCTGGATTCACCTTGACGACGAGGTGCGAGCGCTCCGCTTCCTCATCGAAAACGAGGCCGCTGAAGGGGCCTACAATCTCTCAGCACCCAACCCGGTGACATATAGGCAGTTCGCAGAGGCGATGGGCCAAGTCATGGGGCGCACCTCCTTCATGCCCACGCCCGGTTTCGCTCTCAAGACGGTGCTGGGCGATATGTCCTCCATTGTGCTTACCGGCCAGCGCGTGGTGCCCAGCCGCCTGCTCGAGCAGGGCTTCACCTTCACCTGGCCCGATCTTGAACCGGCGCTGCGCAATATTCTCAACAAGCAACGCGTGGAAGCGTAAATTGAGCCTCCGGCATTGCGCCGCTCTTGCCCGTTTCGCCGGCGCAACGCTGTTCTACGCCGCACCGCCGGCATAACAACCGCCGCTTGCGCCACCCAATGCGGAGTGACCCTTTATATGCGTTACTATCACCGTTTCATCGTCAACGCACCTATCGCCGCGGTTGCGGAATTCCACAGCCGCCCGGCAACAATGGGCGCCATCACGCCACCTCCCATTATCGCGCAGGTGCACGAAGCGCCCGCCGTTCTGAGCGAGGGAAGTGTGATGCGCTTCACACTGTGGATGGGGCCGCTCCCCCTGCGCTGGCGCGCACGCATGAGCAACGTGGGCCCCGGAGGCTTTGTCGACACTATGGAACGCGGCCCCTTCAAGCTCTGGGTGCACCAGCACAGCTTTATCGCGCTGGACGACGTCCGCACCGAGGTCATCGACAGCCTGCACATTGAGCCCAGCGACAACCAGTTCTGGTGGCTGGTGGGTCGCAGCATGATGTTGGGGCTGCCCGCGCTCTTCGCCTACAGAGCGTGGCGCACGCGCCGCCTGCTCGAGAGCAAACATGCGCCATTCCAGAGCAGCCCGGCCTCCACCTCCGGGATTGCGTGAAATGCTCTCCAGCGATTGCTCGCCCCGCGTCGTCGTGATTGGCGGCGGCGTGGGCGGGCTGACAACCGCCGCTGTGCTGGCGCGTGCCGGCCTCGATGTGACGGTGCTCGAGGCGCACGTCTACCCTGGCGGCTGCGCCGGCGCCTTCTTCCACAAGAGCTATCACTTTGACGCCGGTGCGACGCTCGCGGGTGGCTTTTATTCCGGCGGCCCCATGGACCTGGTTGCGCGCGCGGCCGCCGTCACCGCCTGGCCCGCCCGCCCCACCTCACCCGCCATGGACGTGCACTTGCCTGATGGCCGCACCGTGACGCGCCACGGCGACGCCAAACGACATGCCGAGCACGCGCACCACTTTGGCCCTGCGGGCACGCGCTTTTTTGCCTGGCAGGAGCGCACCGCCGACGCACTGTGGGACCTCGCCTTGCGCCTCGCGCCCTGGCCGCCCCAGCAACCGCGTGAGGCGCTGCGCGTGGCCGCCGCCGGACTTGGCTGGCTGGGCAGCGACTTGCGCCGCCTCGACCCGCGTCTCGCCGCCGATGCGTTGCGCCCCGTGGCTGCGCACCTTGCCGGCGCGCCCGACGCGCTGCGCCAATTTGTAGATGGCCAATTGCTGATTGCCGCCCAGGCCACCAGCAGCAGCGCCAACGCGCTCTATGGCGCGTCCGCGCTGGATTTGCCCCGGCGTGGCGTTGTCCACCTCGAGGGCGGCATGGGGGCCATTGCGCAAACACTCGCCGCCGCTCTGCGCGCCAACGGCGGTGTGCTCCGCTACCGTCAGGAAGTCACCCGCATTCGCTTCGAGAATGGCCGCCCCGTTGCCGTGGAGACAAAGCGGGGCGCCGCGTTTCCTGCCGACATTGTCATTGCCAACCTGCCGCCGTGGAACATCAAGCGCCTTTTGGGAGAAGACGCCCCGCGCCGGCTTGGCCGCCTGCCGCTTGAACCGAAGGACGGATGGGGAGCGTTCATGCTCTACGCCGGCGCCGACGACGCTGTGATTGCACCAGACGCAGCCCTGCACCATCAGGTCATCGTGCGCCAGCCTCTGGGTGAAGGCAACTCGGTCTTCGTCTCCGTCAGCCCCGCGTGGGATGAGACACGCGCGCCTGCCGGGCGACGAGCGGTCACAATCAGCACCCATACCAATCCACATCCGTGGTATCGATTGCGCAGCGATGACGAGGGCATGTATAACAAGCGCAAGCAAGAATACGGCGAGCGGCTGCTTGATGCCGCCAACCGTGCCCTTCCCGGTCTGCGTGACGCCGCCGAACTGTTGTTGCCCGGCACGCCCCTTGCCTTTCAGCGCTTTGCGCGCCGCGCAGGCGGCTGGGTGGGCGGCTTCCCGCAGACGAACCTGCTGCGCGGCTGGGGACCACGCCTTTCCCCCAATCTGTGGATGGTGGGTGACAGCATCTTTCCCGGCCAGTCCACTGCTGCCGTCACGTTGGGAGGGTTGCGCGTGGCGCACAGCGTGCTGGCTGCCGTGGGCGCGCCGCAGCCCGAGGCTATTCGCGGGGTGACCACGAACTCGTTGCATTAAGATATGGTTGTTGCCCTGGCTTTCGGTTTGGTGTCATTTCGGTCACGCAAGTTTGGCATGGAGGAATGCAAGATGCAAGGAGCACGCGGCAAAATCGGTATCGTCGGCGCAGGCTTTGTCGGCTCGGCCGCGGCCTACGCCATGGTCATGAGCGACGTCGGTCGCGAGATTGTGCTCGTGGACCTCAACGCCAAGCGCGCCGAAGCCGAGGCCAACGACATCCGCCACGCCGTCCCCTTTGCGCACCCCGTGGATGTCCATTCGGGGGACTATGACGCGCTGGCCGATTGTCGCGTTGTGGTCATCACCGCCGGTGTTAACCAAAAGCCGGGCGAGACTCGCCTGCAGTTGCTCGAACGCAATGGCGCTGTCTTCCGCCAGGTCGTACCCAACATTCTGCGCAACGCGCCCGACGCGGTGCTGGTCGTGGCCACCAATCCGGTTGATGTTACGACGCACATGACGGCCCACTTTGCGCGCGAATTCGGCCTGCCCAGCGGGCGCGTCATTGGCTCAGGCACCACGCTTGACACCGCCCGCTTCCGCACGCTGCTCGGCCAGCGGCTGGGCGTGGATGCGCGCCACGTCCACGCCTACGTGGTGGGCGAGCATGGCGACTCCGAGGTGCTCACCTGGTCGCTCGCCACCATCGGTGGCATGGAACTGGATGAATTTGCGCGCCGGCGCGGCGTCGCCCTGGGCGATGCGGAGAGGGCCGAAATCGACACTGCCGTGCGCCGCGCCGCCTACAGCATCATCGAGGGCAAGGGCGCAACCTTCTACGGTATTGGCGCCGCACTGGCGCGTATTGTCGATGTCATCCTCAACGACCAGCGCGCCATTCTAACCGTTTGCACCCCTGCAGACGAGGTGGCAGGCGTGCGCGATGTCACGGTGGCGCTGCCCCGCCTTGTCGGCGGTCAGGGCGTGCTCGATGCCTTCCCCCTGCCCTTGAGCGACTTCGAGCATGAGAAACTGCGCCAAAGCGCGCAGACGGTGCGCGACGCCATCGTCGGCCTTCACCTGACGTGAGCGCCACCCGCATGAAACCGGCCCCCGCCTCGGCAATCTGGTGGATTCGCCGCGACCTGCGCCTGACGGACAACGCCGCACTCCACGCCGCGCTCGCGCACGCGGGCCCGCAGGGCAACGTTTTGCCCCTCTTCATCTTGGACCCTGCCCTGCTCAACTCGGCGTGGGTCGGCGAGAAGCGCGTGGCCTTCCTCTACGAGGGCTTGCATGCGCTTGATGACACGCTGCGCACATGCGGCAGCAGGCTGATCGTGCGCAGCGGCGCCCCGGCCGAGGTGCTCACCAGAATCGCGCGCGAAATTGGCGCAAGTGCCATCTGCGCCGAGCGCGACCACTCGCCTTATGCCATACGTCGTGACGACACCTTGGCAGAACTGCTGCCACTGGTGCTTGTCGACGGCGTCACACTGCGCCCGCCCGGCGCCATTCGCAAGGCCGACGGCTCGCCCTACACCGTTTTCACCCCCTACAGCAAGGCGTGGAAGGCGGCAGGCCCACCCGGTCGCAGCGACATCCTGCCCGCGCCCGCCCACCTGCGCACGCCCATTGAGCCCGCAAGCGAAGCACTCCCCGTCGCCCCGGACAGCCAGGCCATTAGTCACTTCGCCCCTGCCGAGGTTGAAGCCAAGCGCCGTCTGGGCGCGTTCGTCAATGGTGATGCAGCGCCTATCTATGACTACGCGAAAACCCGCAACCGAACCGACGTTGACGGCACTGCGCAGCTTTCGCCCTATCTGCGTTTCGGTATGCTTTCGGCGCGTATGGCGGCGCTCGCAGCGTACACAGCCATGTCGCACGCCCCATCGGCCGACGCCCAACGCAGCGCCGAGAGCTGGCTCAACGAACTCATCTGGCGCGACTTCTACGTCCAGATCCTCGACGCCTTCCCCCATGTGCGCAGCCGTGCGTTTCGCCCTGTGTATAATGAGATTGCGTGGGCTGATGACGAGATAGGCTTTGACGCCTGGTGCAACGGCCGCACCGGATACCCCATCGTCGACGCCGCCATGCGCCAACTGCGCGCCACCGGCTGGATACACAATCGGCTGCGCATGATCGTCGCATCGTTCCTCGTCAAGGACCTGCTTATCGACTGGCGCCAGGGCGAACGCTGGTTCATGCAGCATTTGATTGACGGCGACCCCGCTGCCAACAACGGTGGCTGGCAGTGGACGGCCGGCGTTGGCACCGACGCCGCCCCCTACTTTCGCATCTTCAACCCCGTCTCCCAGGGCAAAAAGTTCGACCCGCATGGCGACCACGTGCGCCGCTGGCTGCCGGAACTGGCGCACCTTCCCGCTGCCTCCATCCACGAACCCTGGACACTTGGAGATGACGCCCAGACACGGCTGGGGTGCCGGATTGGGGTCGACTACCCTCTACCCATCGTCGACCATGCTTTTGCGCGCATGCGTGTGCTGGACACTTTTGCCGCGCTGCGCGCCCCAACGTAAAGTAGCGGCAGGCGCATGTCATCCTCACCCGTGTGCAAACAATCCCGTCAGCGCGGCCCCACCCTGGCCGCTTACGGAAAGAAGTGGCGCATGATTGCTTCAACCCCTTCCGATTGTGACGTCCTCGTCATTGGAGCGGGCCACAACGCCCTCATCTGCGCCGGCTACCTCGCCCAGGCCGGCTACAAGGTCATCATCCTCGAGCGTCGCCACACTGTGGGCGGCGCAGTCGTCACCGAGGAAATTATCCCCGGCTTCAAGTTCGACCTGGGCGGTTCGGCCCACATCCTCATCAACCAGACGCCTGTCGTCCAGGACCTTAATCTGGCCGCGTATGGCCTCGACTATATCGACGTCGACCCCCTCTTCTTCTGCCCCTTCCCAGACGGCAGCCACTTCACGATCTGGAAGGACCTCGACCGCACCTGCAATTCCATTGCGCAGATTTCGCCCCAGGACGCCGAGAATTACCGCGCCTTCGTCAATCGTTGGGAGCCGCTGGCGCGCGGCATGGTCGCCTCCTTCCAGGAGCCGCCCACGGCAGGCAATCTCTACCGCAACCTCGTGCGCAACACCGCCCAGGGTGATGAACGCTGGGAGCGGCTCACGGACATTCTGCGCGGTTACGGCCAGGTGCTCAAGCAAAGCTTTGTGGACCCGCGTGTGCGCGCCGCAATTGCATGGATGGCCGCCCAGTCCGGCCCGCCCCCATCCGAGCCGCTCTCGTCTCCCTTTGCGCTCTGGCACCCCATGTACCATCACAGCGGCATGCGCAGACCGCGCGGCGGCTCGGGCATGCTCACCCAGGCGCTGGCGCGCATGATCCAGGCGCACGGCGGGCAGATTGTCGCCGGCGCGCCAGTCAAACGCATTCTCACGCGCAACGGCAAGGCCATCGGCGCCGAAACCGAGGGCGGTATGCGCGTGACAGCCGCGCGCGCCGTTGTCTCCGGTGCGCACATCCATACAACCCTTGCCCTGCTGGAAGGCGCGCCGGTGGGCGACTCCGAGCGCCGCCTCATGACTAACACGCGCGTCGGCAACGGATTCGGCATGATCGTGCGCTGCGCCATGGACGCCCTGCCCAACTACACGGCGCTGCCATCGCCCGTGGACGGTTCGCCCGGCTACCAGCACCGCGCCATGCAGTTCATCTGCCCCGACATGCACTATCTTGAACGTGCCTACGGCGATTATCTGGGCGGCGAGCCTTCGCGTGACCCGGCCCTCATCGCCATGACCTTTTCGGCGGTCGATCCCACGCTTGCGCCCGCCGGCAAGCACACGCTCTTTGTGTGGATGCAGTATGCGCCCTATGAACTCGCCAATGGCCAGTCATGGGATGAGATCGGCGACGCCGTGGCCGACCGCATTCTCGGCAAGTTGGGTGAGTACGCACCCAACGTCAAGGGGGCGGTGCTGGGGCGGCTCGTTGAGCACCCGCTCTACCTCGAGCGCGAACTCGGCCTGCTGCGCGGCAATGTCATGCACCTGGAGATGTCAATTGACCAGATGTTTATGCTGCGCCCCGCGCTGACCATGGCCAATTATGCAAGCCCCCTGAAGGGTCTCTACCTCACTGGCGCGAGTACACACCCCGGCGGCGGCATCATGGGGGCCTCGGGGCGCAACACTGCGCTGGTGCTGCTTAAGGACCTTGAAAAACGACGCGTCTAGAGTGACACCGCAATGAAAACAGCACGCGCAGCCAGGGAACGGGGAACAGGGATCAGGGAACTCTATAGCGATCCCCGATCGCTGTTCTCCGTTCCCTTAGCCAACGCTGTGCGTTTCATTGCAGTAGCACTTTACAGCCTGCCTGTGTGTTTGGGCGCAATTGTGGTCTGGCTAGCAACGGTAATCGCACGCAACTGCTAGGCTGAGGCGCCAGTCCTTTAAACCAGCGATGCGCGACGCATCGCTCAACTCGAAGCGGTACACACCGGCCATGACCTACTTTGCCTTCCTCTTCAAATTCCTTGGCCCGCCCCTTGTCATCCTGGGGCTGCTGACATGGTGGGACGCGCGCCAGGGGCGCCGCATGCCCGCCGCACTCAACAGTTGGCCGACGTGGCTGGTCATTGTGGGCCACATCATCGTCGCCGTGTTCTACACGACCCCCTGGGATAACTACCTGGTGGCCACGCGCGTCTGGTGGTATGAGCCCGATCTTGTATCGGGGCTCATCATCGGCTGGGTGCCCATCGAGGAATACATCTTCTTTGTACTGCAAACGCTGATGACAAGCCTCTGGCTCATCTGGCTGGCCAAGCGTGTGCGGCTGCCCGGCGCACCCTTCAATCCGCAAGCGCGCACTGCGCGCCGCGCCCGCTGGGGCTTCACCGCCTTCTTTGGCGCACTCTGGCTCGCGTCACTCGTCCTGCTTCTTTCGGGGTGGCGGCCCGGCACCTACCTCGGCCTGGAACTCGTGTGGGCGCTGTTGCCCATCCTGCTGCAGGTTGCCTTTGGTGGCGACATCCTCTGGCGCTACCGCACTCTGGTCCTGGCTGCGTTGCTGCCGGCGTGGCTCTACCTCTGCATGGCGGACTTCCTTGCGATTGGCCTGGGTACGTGGATCATCGCGCCCGATCAGTCCGTGGGCGTCAATCTGGGTCATTTGCCCATCGAGGAGATCGTCTTCTTCCTGGTCACGAACATGCTGGTCGTCTTCGGCACGGTTCTGGTGCTTGCACAGGAGAGCCAGGCGCGTGCGCCCGCTGCCCTGCTCAGGCTGATGCATCGCTTCGTCGCCGCGCCCGCCACGGCTACCGCCACAGGTGACGCATAATGGCGACCCCGCTGCGAGCCTTCACCGCCCCCGAGCATCAACCCTACTTCCTCGAGTCCGGCGCCGACGCGGTCGCGCTGCTCGTCCATGGCTTCCCCGGTACGCCCGCCGAATTGCGCCCCGTCGGCGAGATGCTGCACCGCGCCGGGCTCAGCGTCGAAGGCATGCTGCTGCCCGGCTTCGGCCCCGATTTCCTCAATGTCGCCACGTACCAAAATCAGGAATGGCTGGCGGCCGTGCTCGCCAGGCTCAATGCCCTGCGCAGCCGCTTTGCGCACCTTCTGCTTGTCGGCAACTCCATGGGCGCTGCGCTCGCCATCCAGGCCGCCGCACGAACACCCGTCGACGGCCTGCTCCTCTTTGCGCCCTGGTGGCGCATCGAGCAACGCTGGCTTGATGCAATAACGCCTGTTGTACAGCCGCTCATCCCGCGCATCCACCCCTTCCGCCGCGTCAACTTCGGCGATCCCCGCGTGCGCACCGCCCTGCTCCGTTTCATGCCTGACGTAGACCTCGCTGACCCGGTCACGCAGGAAGCGATTCGCGCGCTGGGTATCCACACGTCGGTCATCTCCGAGGTGCGCCGCGTGGGGCAGATTGCGGGCGAAGCGGCGTGGAATACTGCCGCACCCACGCTGATCATCCAGGGCGCGCGCGACGTGCTCGTGCGCACGGCGGTCACAGAGGCGCTGGCGCAGCGCTTGCCCAATTTGCACGGCCTCGCCGTGGCCGATGGCGACCACGAACTCGCGCACATGGACAACCCAAATGAGCGCGCGCTCGAACCGCTCATCGTACACTTCGCTCGCCTCATTACTGCCAACGCCGTTGCGCCTGCGTACGCGCACACGCACTAGTTCGATCACTGCCTATGCATGTCCGCACAATGGCGCCATCTGCCTCCGCAGCACGCCCGTCACACCTGCCCTGGATCCTTATCGGCGCCTGGGTGCTCGTCATGGTCTCGATCCCCATCCTGCGCTGGCTGCTTGGTGACGGCGTGCTGCGTTGGGCAACCACGATCAGCGTTGTTACACAGGCGGCGGCCTCGCTTGCCGTGCTGTGGAGCGCCTGGGGCGCAGGGCCACTGCTCCGCACTGTTGTCGTCATCCTGCCCCTTGCCTGGGCGGTTGAGTTCCTCGGCAGCAGCACAGGCATTCCCTTTGGTGATTATCACTACACGCAATTGCTCAGGCCACAACTTGGCGGCGTTCCCCTTCTCATTCCCCTTGCCTGGCTCATGATGCTGCCTCCCGCCTGGGCAGTGGGAGCGCTGCTCGCACGCACATGGCGCGCCCTGCCCGTGGCGCTTGTCGCCGCGCTCGCCTTCGCCGCATGGGACCTGTTCCTCGATCCCCAAATGGTGGCGTGGGGCTACTGGGTGTGGGCCCAGCCCGGCGGCTATTTTGGCATTCCCTGGGCCAACTTCGCAGGCTGGGTTGTGAGCGCCTTCCTTATTTCCTGGACTACACTGGCGGTGGTGCGTCCGTCTGCACCGCCGCTGCTGCCGTTGCTCGTCATCTATACCGTTACGTGGGCGCTGCAGTCCGTCGGTCTTGCACTTTTCTGGGGCATGCCCGGTCCTGCCGCGGCGGGTTTCGCCGTCATGGGATTCTTCGTGGCCCTGGCCTGGTGGCGCACGCAAAGTGCGCCGTCGCTTGCGTTTCTGGGACCCTCCACCACCGAATAGTCACTCGATAGCGCCACTCAATCGATTTGGTGCATGATGAAGGCGTACGCTTCAACCTCCACCCCTCTGCCAGGCGGCAACGCATGAGTCCCACCGTCGCACTGGCCACAAGCATCTTGTGGATGATCATCGCCTTTGCCGCTGGTTCGCTGCCCTTTTCGGTGTGGATCGGCCGGTGGGTGCTGCGCGCCGACATTCGCGCCTACGGAGACGCCAACCCCGGCGCCACCAATGTATTGCGCGCGGGCGGCCGGGGCGCCTTTGCCGCCGCTGTCCTGCTCGACGGGTTAAAAGCTGCCATTCCCGTGGGGCTGGCGTGGCTCTGGGCAGGGATCGACGGCTGGCCGCTTGCCCTCGTCTCGGCCGCGCCGCTTGCCGGCCACGCCTTCTCCCCAATTCTGAGGGGGCGCGGCGGCAAGGCCGTTGCCACCACCTTTGGCGCCTGGGCCGGGCTCACGATTTGGGAGGGCCCGACCATTCTTGGCCTGAGCCTGCTGTTGACTATGCGGACGATGCGCAACAGTGGCTGGGCCGTCATTGCCGCCATGCTCCTGCTCTTCGGCTGGATGCTCCTCACGCCGGCAGCCTGGAACGGCGTCGTGTTGCGCCCCGCACCCGGTGTGCTCGCGCTTGCCTGGCTCCTGCAAATCATCATCCTCGCCTGGAAGCACCGCGCCGATCTGGTCCATGCGCCCCTGTGGCGCTGGCAACGCACGGGTGTCGATGTGGGTGACGGCGCATGAGCGTCCTCATCCTCGTCGGCGCGCTGTCAATTGTCGCGCTTTTTATCCTGCTGCTGATTGCGCAAGAGAACTACCGCCACTTCCCGCGCCTCTCCACCGATGCAGGTTTCGCGCCAGGTACAGAGCATGCAACGCCAACGCCCTTCATCTCCGTGCTCGTCCCCGCGCGCAACGAGGCAGCAGCCATTGGCGCCACAATGCGGCTGCTGCTCGCCCAGTCCTACCCCGGCGGCTTCGAGCTGATTGTGCTCGACGACCAGTCCACCGATAACACCGCCGCGCTGGCTCTTGCCGCTGGTGGCGGCGATCCCCGATTGCATCTGCTGGCCGGCGCACCATTGCCCGTGGGCTGGGTGGGCAAGCCGTGGGCCTGCCATCAACTGGCGCAGGCAGCACAGGGCGACTTGCTCCTCTTCACCGACGCCGACGTTGCCTGGCAGCCGGGCGCACTGGCTGCGGTGGTTGCACAGCAGCAAGCCACCTCTGCCGGCCTGCTCTCGGTTTGGCCCACGCAACAGATGCAAAGCTGGGCCGAGCGCCTGGTCGTGCCGCTGATGAGTTATGCCCTGCTTGCCTATCTCCCCGTGGCATGGGTGCATGACTTGCCCCACAAGCAGGCTGCCGCCGCCAACGGCCAGTGCCTGCTCTTCACGCGCGCCGCCTATACCGCTTGTGGCGGCCACGCCGCCGTGCGCGCACGCGTTCTCGATGACGTGCTGCTCGCGCAGCGCATCAAGGCCGCCGGTCAGCGCCTGCGCCTGGCCGATGGCGCGGGTCTGGTGCAGGCGCGCATGTATACGGACTGGCCCTCTGTGCGCGACGGCTACGCCAAGAACATCCTCGCGGGCCATCTGAATTCGATACCCATTCTCCTGCTCTCAACCCTCTTCCACCTCACGCTCTTTGTGCTGCCGTGGCTCTGGCTCATCGCCGGCTTGTTCGGCATAGCAGCTGCGGGCTGGCCCCACTTTCCCCTCATGGCGGCGTCCCTGGGGATTGGCTTGCGCGCCTGCACCGCCGCGACGGCGCGCCAGCCGCTGCGTGATGTGCTGCTGATGCCCATCTCCGTGCTGCTGATGACGCGAATCGCATTCCAGGCCATTTGGTGGCATGTGCGCCGAGGCGGGCCGGAATGGAAAGGGCGCACCCTGCCCGCGCGCTGAGTAAAAAAGCAATATCCGACACAGAGGTCACAGAGGGAACAGAGAACCACAGAGAAAAGCGAAGAAGAGCAACGGCAGAACGACAACGGCGCGTTGTTGTGCCGCAGTTGCTCTTCTTCGCTTTTCTCTGTGTTTCTCTGTTCCCTCTGTGACCTCTGTGTCGGCCTGTATTTACTGCGCGTCGAAGGGCTCGATGCAGCCCGCGCCCTCGTTGCGCACGTTGTTCACCTGGGTGCTCACCGGCCACATCTGCATTTGCTTCGCCGGGTAGGGGCGCAACAGATGGCGCACATTGCCCAATTCCTCAGGCGCGTCGTCGCGCCCGCTGCCTAGCCACATGTCGTACTCCTCCGGCGCGATGATGACCGGCATGCGGTCGTGCAGTCGCTGCACAAGCGCATTGGCCTCGGTCGTCAGCAACGTGCAGGTGGAAAGCTCGCCACCGTCCGGCCCTTGCCACGTCTCCCACAGCCCCGCAATCGCAAAGGGCTCTTCATTTGCGGTGGTGATGAAATGGGGCGTCTTGCCTGTCGCGCCCTTTTTCCACTCGTAAAAGCCCGAAG
>CAYRVP010000128.1:0-12336 GCA_964427845.1 uncultured Caldilineaceae bacterium | reverse complement strand
CGATGCAACACAGTCCCATCGCTTCACGTCGTTTCATTAGTTATTGCGGACTACCCCTTCGTCGCGACTTTGCCGCGCGGCGTGGTAAAATCAGCGCCAACGTACATTCCAAAACGCCAAATTGGCACGCTGTGGCCTGCCCGGCTTCTGATCAACCATGCCCACAATTCCCATCGACATTCGCAAAGAGTATCACCAGGGGCGCCTGCTCGAGGCAGACGCGCCCGCCACGCCGCTGCCCCTCTTTGCGGCCTGGCTGCGCGTCGCCGTGGAGGCGGGGCTGCGCGAACCCAACGCCATGACGCTGGCCACCGCCACACACGAGGGCAAGCCCGCTGCGCGTGTGGTGCTGCTCAAGGATGTGGACGAACAGGGCTTCCGCTTCTTCACCAATTATGCCAGCGCCAAGGGCTCCGAGATGGAGGCCAACCCCCAGGTCGCGCTCTGCTTCTGGTGGGGCGAACTGGAGCGCCAGGTGCGCGTGGAAGGACGCGTGGAGAAGCTCTCCCCTGCCGAGTCGGATGCGTACTTCAACAGCCGGCCGCCCGGCAGCAGGCTGGGCGCGTGGGTCTCGGCGCAGAGCCAGGTGATTGCCAATCGCGACCAGTTGGAGGAGCGGCTGGCGGCGCTGCAAGCCGAATACGCCGGTCGCAGTCCCGATCGCCCACCACACTGGGGCGGCTATCTGGTTGTGCCCACGCTGATTGAATTTTGGCAGGGGGGTCCCAACCGCCTGCATGACAGGCTGCGCTACACCCGCGCGGGCGCCGGCTGGCGACTGGAGCGGCTCGCGCCGTGAAGGGGGCGCGCACTGGCCGTTGACGTGGCGACGATTCAACGCCTTCCTCGACTTGTGTATAGCTTGTAGCCATATTTATGCTACAATACATACATGAAACGATACATCCTTACGAGACAACAGAAAGAGGTGTTGGAGGCGCTGCTGGCTGAGCACGGACAGGTGGTCAATAGCCAACAAGTAGCACAGCAGGTCTCGCATTTGAGTGAACAGAGTAAGCGGCGCTTCATCGTCAGGCTTGTCGAGGCCGGTTGGTTGGTGCGTATTAAGCAGGGCCTGTATCAGATCGCTGATATTGGTTCCCTGGGCACGCTTACGCTCTCACGTTTGACAATTGCCCAACTGCTCGTCCCGGAGTCATACGTCTCCTTTCAAACCGCACTCCAGCAACATGGGCTGTATGACCAGGGGCTATCAAGCGTTGGTTCAGTCTCACTGCACCGCCGAGCCGCTGCGGAACTGGAAGGAACACGCTACACCTACGTCACAACACAACCGCGCTACTTTTTTGGCTCTACAGAAACGTCGCTGGACGGTCAAGGG
Source organism: uncultured Caldilineaceae bacterium (assembly GCA_964427845.1). GTDB lineage: Bacteria > Chloroflexota > Anaerolineae > Caldilineales > Caldilineaceae > UBA5069. Next base: position 10,994 of record CAYRVP010000128.1, on the reverse strand, counting down.
GTGCATATTGCCACTGCCGAAAAGGCAATTCTTGACCTTCTGCAGTTTCAGCGCACGCAGGCCACCGTTGATCTAGCGCTGGAACTGCTGCGTGAACGGCCTTCCAGCCTCGACCTAGAGCGATTGACAGAGTATGCCCTGCAACTCCCTGGAGCCGTGCAACAAGTGGTCGCCTTTTTACTCGAAACAGCTGGACAAGTCTCGCTCCAGAAGCTTGCCGACTTGGCAAAGGGCACCAGTGTCACCTGGTTGACTCCCCAAAGCAGCGTCTACAATAGTCGATGGCGCGTTTACATTGATCCCTACTTCACAACAGCAAACACCCACGCATGAACGTCCCCCACCCTCCGGCTCGCCTCCAATTGCAGGCCATCAACAAGCAATCACTCAAATATCCGCTCGACCTTGCCGAGAAAGACTATTACCTGGGGGCTGCGCTGTCGCTGATTGCACAGTCTCCGTTAGCAGACGTACTCGTCTTCAAGGGCGGCACGGCCATTCACCACTGCTATCTGCCCCAATACCGCTTCTCGGAGGATGTCGACTTTTCCTGTCGAGCAAAAGGTGGCGTAACGCTGGATGAGGTCAAAACAGTATTGGAGACGGGCGGATTGTTTGAGGTGCGCAAGGAGTTTACATCAGCAGCAACCATCAAGATCGAGCGTTTAAGCTATGGTGGCATTTTGGCCCAGCCAGGAGCGATCAAGGTCGAGATTGACCACCTGCAGAATGTTATGCTGCCTCCCCAGCGTATGCCCTATCGCAACGTTTGGGGGCTCGATGTGGTGCTGCCGGTGATGGACCTGCGTGAAATTGCTGCTGAGAAGCTGCGTGCAGCCAGCCAGCGGGCGCGATACCGCGACTTCTATGACCTCTATTTGCTCTTTGAGGAGTACGCGCCAGATGTGGAGGAGTTGGCAGATTTGCTGCGTCAAAAGGAAGTGCGCCGGCCGGTTTCCACCCAGGCATTACGCGAGAACTGGCAGCGCGCAATGCAGGAGCAAAGCGGACTCGTCGAGCGGAATCACTACGCAAGAGCAGTTGTACAGGAAGATATCACAAACGTGGTTGAAGCCTTTCGCTTTGCCCCAGTCCTCTCAGGGCATGGGTAAAATTGGCGGCGTCACCTGCCTCAAGCCTTCAGTGTGCCCTGCGGGCCTCCCCTCTGGCGTTCCCCATTCTCCCTTCCACTCAGCAATCCTTAAGCAGATTCGCATTAGATACTCACACGGGCAAGCCGGTACGCGCCGCATAGTCTGTTATACTTGGAGCCGCTGTGGCGTAACACCATGATTCCGGGTTGTCTATGAGCTACGTACGTACAAAACTGGACAGTTGGTGCGAGGGCGTGCTGGAGGCCGGCTGGCTGGCCGCGCTGATCATCGCCCCACTCTTCTTCAACGTCTTCTCGAGCCGCGTTTTCGAGCCTGACAAGATCAGCCTCGTGCGCACGATTGCGCTGGTGATGGCGCTGGCCTGGCTGATCAAAATCGCCAACGGCGGCTACCCGTGGCTGCCGCCGTGGCGCGTGCCTTCCAGCCCCACAGCCGGCGGCGCGGCCAGTTACGAGCCCGAGGGCGCCGTGGAGCCGCGGCGCGACGCGGCGCGCCGCATGTGGCGCAACCCCTTCTTCATCCCCGTGGTGGCGCTGATTGCGGCCTACTTGATCAGCACCCTCTTCAGCCTTGCGCCCTTCGTCTCCTGGTTCGGCTCCTACCAGCGCTTGCAGGGGACCTACAGCTTCCTCAGCTATGTGACGATTGCGTTCCTCACAGCGGCTACGCTTCGCTCGCCGGAGCAGATTCGCCGCCTGCAGCACGCTGTGATTGTCACCAGCGCGCCTATAGCCATCTATGCGCTCATTCAGCACTGGGGCTGGGACCCGCTGCCCTGGGGCGGCGACACCACGCGACGCGTGACGGCCAACGCAGGCAACGCCATCTTCCTCGCCGCTTACATGATCATGGCCTTCTTCCTCACGCTGGAGCGTATCTACACCTCCTTTGCGGCTCTGGTGAAGATGGGCGACGACGCCCCGCGCGGCCACGACATGCTCACCGCACTGGCGGGCGGCACCTACATCGTCATTCTCATTGTGCAGGTCCTGGCAATTGTGTGGACGCAGAGCCGCGGCCCCTGGCTGGGGCTCTTTCTGGGCGGCTACCTCTTTGTGTTGCTCGTGCTGATTGCGCTGCGGCCGCGCCGCTATATGGCCGCCTCGATTGGCTGGGTGGGTGTCGGCGCGGCGGGCGTCGTTCTAATCTTTGCCATGAACACGCTGCCCATCTTCACTGCGCTGCGCGATGTGACCTACCTGGGCCGCCTCACCCAGTTGCTTGACCAGGAGAGCACCACCGCGCAGGTGCGCACGCTCATCTGGCAGGGCTCGTCCGAACTCGTGCAGCCCCACGCCGCGCTCGTCCGTCCCGATGGCAGGGCCGACAGCCTCAACGCCATTCGCCCGCTGGTGGGCTACGGCCCCGAAGCCATGTGGGTCGCCTTCAACAAGTTCTACCCCTCGGACCTGGCGCAGGTGGAAGCGCGCAATGCCAGCCCCGATCGCTCGCACAACGAGACCTGGGACAGCCTGGTGATCACCGGCCTGCTGGGTTTCCTGGCCTACCTCTCCGTCTTCATCTCCATCTTCTACTGGGCGTTGCGCTGGCTGGGGCTGCTTGTCAACCGGCGCGATACGATCCTCTTCTTCATCCTGCTCTTCGTCTCCGCCATTGTTGCCAGCATTGGCTTCTACTTTTACGACGGCGGGCAATTGCGCCTGTTGGGCGTCGCATTCCCCGCCGGGCTCATGTTCGGGTTGCTCGTCTACATCATGGCGGCGGCGTTCCTCCACCCCAACTTCCGACCCGACCCGACCGACGTACCGCGCCAGTTGCTCATCATCGCTTTGCTCACGACGATTGTTGCGCACTTCCTCGAAATCCACTTCGGCATTGCCATTGCCGCCACGCGCACCTACTTCTGGGTATACACGGCGCTGCTCATGGTGGTGGGCTTGCGCTGGGCGCACGTGGAGTCGGTGAGCGTCGTTCTCGACGTAGTCCCCGATGTTCAGGAGAGCGAAGCGACATCCGAGCCCGCGCGCAGCGGCAAGAGGAAGAGTGTCGCCAAAACCCCCGTGCGCAAGGTTGTGCGCGAGCCGCTGCCCTGGACGCCGGTCACTGTAATGACCGACGCACTCATCTTTCTGACAACGGTCTTCCTCTACACCACCAACAGCCGCGGCCTCAACGGTGCGTGGGAGATTTTCTCCGGCAGCGTGACGCGCGTCGTGCGCGATGGCCAGGTGGTGACCAGCGCGCGTATGGTCTACCTGCTCATCTTCACCTGGATCTTTGCACTGATTCTTGGCATGGCAGCCGACCTGCTGCGCCGCCGCACGATGCCCTCGCTGGGCTGGTGGATACGCGCCGTGCTTGTGCACGCGGCTGTCGTGTGGGGTGCATGGCTGGTCTATGGGTTGGTGCAGGCGGCACGCGTCGCCCCCGTGGTGCTGCCGCCCGGCCTCTCCACCACCGAGCAACTCAACTATCAACTGGACCGCGTAGGCGGCCACTTTGCCGCGTTTACGGTTGTGCTCATCCTGTGGATTGTGACGGCAGCCGTTACATTCGCCTGGCCTGCGCTCAGCGATGGCAAACTCGCCTTCGGCAAGCGGCCGCTTGTCGGCATCGCTACGGGTGTGCTCGTAGCGATAGGCGTCTTTGCCGCCATCTCCTTTGTCAACGTTGGGCTGGTGCGCGCCGACATCATTTACAAGCAGGGGCAACAGTTCGACAGCCAGCGCAATTGGGTGAACAGCGTGGAACTCTACCGCCGCGCCCTGGCCGCACGCGAAACCGAAGACCACTACATGCTCTTCCTGGGGCGGGCGCTGCTTGAGCAGGCCAAGGCGTCGCAGGCGGCCGAGGATGTAGTCTTTTTCCCCGACAATCCCAGCCTGGGCGACGTACTCGACCTGCGCCCCGAGCAAGTGGGCGCGATGGGGCAACAGCAATTGCTGCGCGCCGCCGAGGCCGTTCTGCTCCAGGCGCAGAAAGTGAACCCGCTCAACACCGACCACACCGCCAACCTCGCACGCCTCTACCGCACCTGGGGCGATCTGAGCAGCGCCCTCCCTGCCCTGCGCCAGGAGAAGCTCGACAAGAGCATTGCTGAGTACGAGAACGCCGTCATGCTCAGCCCGCAGGCGGCCCACATCTGGAACGAGATGGGCAATGCCCGCCTGGCGCGCAGCGAGCGCCCCGAAGCCGAGGCCGCCTACAAGCACAGCCTCTCCATGGATCCGTACTTCGAACAAACCTACCTGCTCCTTTCCGACTTCTTCGACGCCGAGCAGCGCTACACTGAATCGGCAGCAATGCTCGAAGATGGTATTGCAAAGATCGCCAAACAGCGCAGCGTCACAGATACGCTCAACCTGCAAAGCTACCTGGGCGTAGCCCTCTCGCAAAGCGGCGACATCACCGGCGCAATCCAGGCTATGTCGACCATTGTGGAGGCGCAACCGACCAACGCCGGCGCACTGCGCAACCTGGGCCTTCTCTACCGCGACGCAGGCATGCTTGAGCAGTCCGCTGACGTGTTGCAGCAGGCGATTGCGCAGACGCCCGCCGAGCAGGCCGATCAGGTGGTGCAACTGCAAGGCGCGCTCATGGATGTCTACCAGCGCGCTGCGGCACAGGATCCGGCCGACTACCACTGGCCGCTGGCGATGGCGCTGCTCTTGCAGCAGCAGGGGCAGCCCGAGGCAGCCCTTACTCTGGCGCGCGAAGCGCTGGCGCTGGCCCCCGTGGATGCACGTGCGCCGATTACAGCGCTTGTCGCTGCATTGGGGGGCTGAGTTGATTCGCTTTGGATTGATTGGTTGCGGGCGCGTGGCCCCGCGCCACGCACAGTCGCTGGCGCAACTGCCGCACACCCAACTGGTGGCGGTGGCCGATCTCAAGCAGAGTCGCGCCGACCACTTTGCCGCCGAGGCGGGCATCTCGGCGGCGGCGGATGCCTATACCGACTACCGCGCGCTGCTCGAGCGTGCCGATGTGGACGCCGTCAGCATCTGCGTGCCCAGCGGCTTGCATGCACAGGTGGCGCTGGACGCGCTCGACGCGGGCAAGCACGTGCTTGTCGAGAAGCCTATCGCCTTGACGCTCGAAGACGCCGATGCGATGATTGCGGCCGCCGCCGCGCGCAAGCGCACGCTCGGCGTGGTGCTGCAGAATCGCTACAATCACCCTATGCGCCAGTTGCGCGCCGCCATTGACGAAGGCAATCTGGGGCAACTTCACCTGGGCGCAGCCACCGTGCGCTGGTACCGGCCCCAGTCCTACTACGAGGACGGCTGGCACGGCACCTGGGCCATGGACGGCGGCGCGCTCATGAATCAGAGCATCCACCACATTGACGCGCTGCAATGGTTCATGGGCGATGTAGAGGCCGTGAGCGCCTACACCACGACCCGCGCCCACACCATGGAGGCCGAGGACATCGGCGTGGCGATTCTGCGTTTCAAGTCCGGCGCGCTGGCCACGGTGGAAGGCTCCACCGTCACCTGGCCCGAGAACCTGGAAGGCTCGGTCTCGATCTTTGGCGCGCACGGCTCGGTGAAGATCGGCGGCACGGCGCTCAACCGCATCGTCCTCTGGAAGGTGGACGGCATGGTGGAGCAGGAGGCTGAAATCCTCACCAGCCAGGTGGTCGATCCCCCTTCGGTTTACGGTTACAGCCACCGCGCCGTGATTGACGACTTTGCCACCGCGCTGGCCGAGGGGCGCGCCGTGGGCACGCCCGGCAGCGCCGCGCGCCGCAGCCTGGAACTGGTGCTGGCCATCTACACCGCGGCGCAGACCGGCCGCGAAGTACGCCTGGGCGCGTCTGCCCCACTGCTCTCATCCACCCAGCGGGTACAGGCATGAACATTATTCTGATTGCGCTGAGCGCGCTGCTGCTGGCTGTGGGCGTCACGCCCCTCATGCGCCAGCTTGCCTTGCGCACTGGCGTCATTGACCAGCCGAATGCGCGCAAGGTGCACAGCAACCCCGTGCCCCTGCTGGGCGGCGCGGCCATCTACGTTGCCTTCATCGTGACGCTGCTGATCTTTGGTGACAAGCGCTATGTGCCCCAGGTGGTGGGCATCTTCGTGGGCGCGTCGCTCGTCAGCCTCATGGGCGTGGTAGATGATCGCTGGGGGCTGGGCAGCTATGTCAAGCTGACCGGGCAAATTGCGGCTGCGCTCATTCTCATCTACAGCGGCGTGCAGGTTTCGCTCTTTGGCAATTGGCTGGATATCGCCCTCACCGTCGTCTGGGTGGTAGGCATTACAAACGCCATGAATCTGCTCGACAACATGGACGGCCTCTCGGGCGGGATTGCCATGATTGCCGCCACCTTCTTTACGCTGCTGGCCGCACTCAGCAACCAGTATCTTGTGGGCGCGCTGGCGGCGGCGCTGGCAGGCGCATGTGTGGGCTTCCTCTTCTACAACTGGAACCCGGCGCACATCTTCATGGGCGATACGGGTAGCCTCTTTCTGGGTTTCCTGCTTTCGGCGGTAGCCATTAAACTGCGCTTTCCCAGCAACTCCAACACCGTCACCTGGATGATTCCGCTGATGGTGATGGGCGTGCCTATCTTCGATACAACGCTGGTCTTTATCAGCCGGCTGCGGCGTGGACTGAACCCGCTCACCACGCCCGGCAAGGATCACCTGAGCCACCGCCTGGCGCTGCTTACGGGCAGCCGCCGCGAGGCGGTGCTCATCTGCTATCTGATTGCGGGCGCGTTCGGACTGGTGGGTGTATTCCTCACCGACGCCGCGCTGGCAGAGGCGCTGCTCACGGGTGGCCTGGTGCTTGCCGTTTGCGGGTATGGCATCTATTGGCTTGAGTTTCGCAAGGGGGGCGTGCGCCAGCAGGTGACGGCGACCACGCCCGCCGTGCACTAATCGGCAATCATGTGGTTCACTTTGCGTCCGTGACGCTATTGCGTCGAGTCGTTCTTGCTTTACATAACGTAGTTTACATAGAATGCCTGCAGTCGCGGGCGCAACTGCAGCAGGCCCAATGTGAGCCGCTGCCTGATGAAAGGAATCCGATAATGCATTATCCCAAGGGGCTGCGCGCCCTGATTGGCATCGCCTTGCTGGCCGCGCTGATGGCGTTGGCAGCGTGCGGCGGCGGCAAGGATGAGGCCACCGCCACACCTGCTGCTCCCGCCGCAGCTACTCCCGCGCCCGCCCAGGAAGCCGCAGCCGCGGCGCCTGCACCAGGCACACGCGCCGGTGACGTGGAGCCCGCCGCACGCAATGGCATGTACACAACCGCACCCGAGATGGTGATTGACCCCGCCAAGTACTACTACGCCACGCTGGCCACCGACCAGGGCGAGATTCGCATGCAGCTCTTTGCCGACCGCGCACCGATTGCAGTCAACAACTTCATCTTCCTGGCGGAAGAAGGCTTCTACGACAACACCACCTTCCACCGGGTGCTCCAGAGCTTCATGGCACAGGGCGGCGACCCTACAGGAACAGGCTCGGGCGGGCCGGGCTACACCTTCGCGGATGAATTTGTGCTGGGGTTGGAGTTTGATCGCCCCGGCTTGCTGGCCATGGCCAACGCCGGGCCCGGCACCAACGGCAGCCAGTTCTTTATTACCTTCGACGCCACGCCGCACCTTAACGGTCTGCACACCATCTTCGGCGAGGTGATCCAGGGGCAGGATGTGCTCGACAAGCTGACGCTGCGTGACCCCAATCAAAACCCCACCGTCGCCGGCGACGCGCTGTTGAGCGTCACGATAGAGGAATCGGACGAAAGCATTCTGCCCACGCCCGAGCCGACGCCCACGCCACTGCCCACGCCAACCCCCTTCGCGCCGAGTTCGCTCGATGCCGCCGAGCGCCCGCTGGCCGCCATGCTCCCTGCCGAGCGCGCCAACTTCTTCAACACCGCTCCCGAGATGACAATTACTGCGGGCAAGGTCTATACCGCGACGATGATTGTGGAGAGCTTCGCAGCACCCAGCGCGCCAGTCACCGACACCGCGTCCTTGACCGACACCGCCGCAGTGACCGAGACGGCGGCAGTGACCGACACGGCGCCAGTGACCGACACGGCGCCAGTGACCGACACGGCAGCGCTGACCGACACGGCGGCGCTGACCGACAGCGCCGTAGTGACCGCGACTGCTGCACTGACCGATACGGACGCGGTGACGGACACCGCCGCCGTGACCGCGACCACCATAGCGACCGACACCGCCGCCCCCAGCGTGGGCGTCACCAGCGTCATCACCATCGCACTCTTCGCCGATGTGGCGCCCAACGCCGTCAACAACTTCGTGACGCTCGCCAACCTGGGCTTCTACGACGACACGCCTGTCAACATCTCCAACGCCGACCTGATCGTCATCGGCTCGCCCGATGATTCACTTGAAAATGGCGTCGGCTATCGCTTCGTACCCGAGGTGGGTCTGCCCCAGCCGCCGGCCGCCGGTTCGATGGCGTGGGCTCCCGAGGTGCAGGGCCCAGAGGGCATTGAGTCCAGCGGCAGCATTCTGATGATTGCCAGGACTGCACCCCCCGCCGAGGCAGGCGTCTCCTATGGCTTCTTCGGCCAGGTTGTGGGCGGCCTTGATGCGCTCTCCACGCTGCAGCAGGGAGACATCATCCGCTCTATTATCGTCACCGAAAGCGAATAAGCATCGGCATGAACGAGCCGCCCGAAGAAAGCGCTGAAACGCTTTCTCTGCCGGCTGCCCCAGGGGAGGGCGATTGGTCACTTCCTGTGGAGCAGCCGGCGGAGGGCGGCACGCGTACGCTGGCGGTGATTATTCTCATTGCCATCACAGCGGCCAGTTTTTGGATTGCACTCAACCCGGCCTTTATCGCACAGTTCAAGCAGTGGGGCTATCTGGGGGGCTTCCTCATCAGCCTCTTTGCCAGTGCGAGCATCATCCTGCCCATTCCCGGCCTGCCGCTGGCGATTGCGCTGGGCACCACGCTCAACCCCTGGTTGCTGGGGGTGGCAACCGGTCTGGGCAGCGCCATCGGCGAGGCGAGCGGCTACGTGGCAGGGCGCAGCGGCCGCACGCTTGTCCCCATCAGCCAGGCAGAACGCTACGATCAACTGGTGCAGTGGACACGCAAGTATGGCGCGCTTGCGATATTCGTGGTGGCCGTCACCCCTTTCCCCTTCTTTGATCTGGCAGGGATCGCCGCGGGCGCGGTACGAATGCCCTTCTGGCAGTTCTTTCTGGCCACCTTTGTGGGCAAGACCATCAAGTACATCATAGCCATCTTCCTGGGCGTGGGTGCGTTCCAGGGCATTCTGCGTTGGGTGCAGTAGTTCGAGGCGTCTCAACTGCCTGTAGCGGAAGGCCTCCCGGCCTTCGTTGTGGTGTGCAGAAAAGTGAAGGCCAGGAGGGCTTCCGCTGCAGGTTCGCGCAGATGTTTCTCGTTTGCTCGCCAGGCAATTTGCAGCGCACGCATCCCTGTGCTATCCTGCTTTAGTTGCACCCAGGCAGCAGGCGCATGGTCATCCGTGTCGCTTTCTGCATTCCCAGCCCACTGCGTCTGCATACTCTACCGGCCTTGCGCCGTATGCAGTTCGATTGTTGAAGGATGGCCGATCATGACCAATGCATTGATGGAATCGCTCAAGCCGCAGGCGAACCCCAATCTGCCCGAACTGCACACGGGCGACTCGGTGCGTGTGCACCAGCGCATTACCGAAGGGCGCAACGAGCGCGTGCAGGTCTTCCAGGGTGTCGTCATCGCCATGCGCGGTGGCCTTACCCCCGGCGCGACCTACACGGTACGCCGCACCGGCTCGCACGGTGTGGGCGTGGAGCGCACCTTCCCCGTGTACGCACAGAACATTGACAAGGTGGAAGTGCTGCGCAACGCCAAAGTGCGCCGCGCCCAGCTCTACTACATGCGCAAGCTCCAGGGCAAGGCCGCTCGCCTGCGCGAGAAGCGCTTCCTGCAGGTCTAGCTGCACGCAGGAATCTGACTGCCATGCATGGACAGGACGCCGGTGCGCGCACCGGCGTCCTTTTGCGTACCCGCCAATGGACCAACAACGCGTGACGCTCACCCCAAACCCGGCGCCGGACCTTCTCCACGAACTGCAGTTGTGGCGCGATGGCTATCGCTGCGTCACGGGCATTGACGAGGTCGGACGCGGTGCGCTGGCCGGTCCCGTAGTGGCCGCCGCCGTCGTCGTTCCACCCTTCTGTGCGCTCGAGGGGGTGTGGGCGGCTGTGCGCGACAGCAAGCAGCTTGCGGCGCCGCGGCGTGCGCAGATTGCCGCCGCCGTCATTGCGCAGGCGCTGGCCTGGGGCGTGGGTGTGGTAAGCGCCGCCGAAATTGACGACGTGGGCATTGCGCCCGCCACGCGCAGGGCCATGGCGCTGGCCGTGGAGATGGCCGCCCAGGCCGCCGTGCCGGATTATCTGCTGATTGACTGGGTGCGGCTGCCCATGCTCATGCTGCCGCAACAGAGCCACATCAAGGCGGATGCCACCATCGTCTCGGTGGCGGCGGCGTCGATTGTGGCCAAGGTGTATCGGGATGCGCTGCTCTGTGCGTGCGACGCCGAATTCCCCGCCTATGGCTTTGCCGCGCATAAGGGTTACGGCACGGCCGCGCACCTGGCGGCGCTAGCGGCGCACGGCCCCTGTGCGCTGCACCGGCGCAGCTTTGCACCGCTGGGTAACCCCGACACAAAGGCGCAAAGACGCAAAGAAACGCAGAGAACAGCAAGGCAGGACGACTAGCCGACACCCGCCTGCCGCCTGCTCACTGCCCACTCCCCACTGCCCACTCCGCCTCGTCACACAGACAGCGCCAGCAGCGCCTGCGCCACATAGTAAGTCACCATGACGGCCAGCGGTGCGAGGCGGAAGGGGCGGCGAAAGCGATCCCACGCCAGCGTGGAATCCGAAGCCACGAACAAGAGCCCACCAAGCGCCCC
>CAYRVP010000127.1:0-12343 GCA_964427845.1 uncultured Caldilineaceae bacterium | reverse complement strand
GCAGGGGCGATGTGGCGGGCGCCTTCATGCGCGATAGACTGTACGCATACCCGTCTTTGACTCAACCCACCCACGTTGCATAAAACACCTTTCGCGCCGCCGCGCGCTCGTGGGTTGCGGCCCGCTTCCCTCAAACCCGCCCGCCCCACACAGGCGCGTTTTCGACGCATCGCCATTGCACTCATCCACACGCTGCTGGCGGTGGCGCTGCTGCTGCAGCCTGCATTGGCGCGCCCGGCGCGCGCGCAGGAGCCGCTGCCCGCCGATCCCCTGCCTGCGGACCCCACCGCGGGTGCGGCTGACGTCTCGGTGACCTACGACGTTGTACCCGCGGCCGACCCGCCGCCACCCCCCATCGTCATCACCGAAATCTACGCCAAGCCGCCGCTCGACACAGATCGCCACGAGTTCATTGAGCTTCACAACCCCACCGCCAAGGCAGTCAGCCTGGCCTTCTGGACGCTGAGCGGCGCCGTGGATTTCTCATTCCCGGGCAGCGCGGTCATTCCCGCACAGGGATACGTGGTGGTGGCGGAGAATCCGGCTGTGTTGCGCGCCCGCTTTGGCACGGCTGCGTCGCTGGTCTACGGTCCCTTCAGCAACAACCTCTCGATTGAAGGCGAGGAGATCGTCCTGCGCAACGAGGTGACAACGCGCGTGGACAGCGTTGACTATGGCTATGGCTTCCCCTGGCCGGTGACGGGGGCAAGCGACGGCCACTCCATCCAGTTGATCAATCCGGCGCTGAACAATGAGTTGCCCGGCGCGTGGCGCGCACAGCCCGCCACGCCCGCTTCCCCCAACGCCGGTCGCGTGGACAACCCACCCCCTTTCGTCCAGTCCGTAACGCACACGCCGCAGCAGCCCAAGCCCGGCGAGCCGGCCACCGTGAGCGTGGTCGTCACCGACACCGATGGCATCGGCGCCGTCACGCTGGCGTACCAGGTGGTTGCCCCCGGCGCGTATATTGGCATCAGCGACGGCGCATACAACACGCAGTGGACGACCGTGCCCATGGCCGCGGCGGGGCCGGTCGAGGGTGGGCTGCTCTACAAAGCGACCCTACCGCAGCAGAAGGAGCGCACGCTTGTGCGCTATCGCGTGCAGGCGGCCGACGCCGCCCCACAGCCGCACAGCGTGGCCCTGCCCTACCCCGAGGACCCGCAGCCCAACTTTGCCTACTTTGTCTACGGCGCGCTGCCTTCGAAGTGGTCGGCCGGGCTGCGGCCGGGTGACGCGAACACCCCTTGGGCGGACTTCAACTTCAACACCATGCGCGCGCTGCCGGTCTACTTCTTCATCGCCAAAAACGGCGATGTGACCGACGCCATGCACATGCCGCCATCGCAGCAGCAGCCCTACATGGGCAACGAGTACAAGTGGCGCGGCACCTTTGTCTATAACGGCGTCGTCTATGACCACGTCGGCTTCCGCCCAACAGGCGCCCTGCGCCGCTTTGCCACAGGCAAGACCAACTGGCGCTTTGACTTCCTGGCGGGCCATCGCTTCCAGGCCTATGACGAGTACGGCAAGCCCTACGCCGTGCTGCGTGACAACATCAACCTGCGCGGCGAAATGGGCCACATCGATCGCGACCGGCGCGGCGAACTGGGCATGTTCGAGTCAATGAGCTACAAGCTTTTTGAACTGGCCGGCGTGCCCGCAAGCGACACGAATTTCGTTCACTACCGGGTCATTAGCGGTGCAAGCGAGTATGGCAACAACCAGTACGAGGGTGACTTCTGGGGGCTCTACCTGAGCATCGAGAATCCCGACGAACAGTTCCTAGAAGAGCACGGCCTGCCCGACGGCAACCTCTACAAGATTGAGAGCACGCTGAAGCCGCCCGCAGTCAATTACTATGAAGGCGAACTGAACAATTTGGGCCGCAACGGCCCCACTGACAAATCGGACCTCAACTCGCTGGCCTATTACGCGCAGCAGTCCAGCACAAGCGCCGCTGCGTGGTGGCGCAGCAATGTCGACCTGGAGAATTACTACTCGTTCCGCTCGATTGTTGAGTTTGTGCACCACTACGACATGGGTGAGGGGAAGAACTACATGTTCTACAACAACCCCGAAACCAAGAAGTGGGCCATCTATCCGTGGGATTTGGACCTGACCTGGCACGACACAAGGCGCTATTTTGGCACTGCGCAGGAGCCCTGGGCCTGCAAGGCGCTGGGCCACTGCTACGACCCCGTAGCCGAAACATTCACGCCCTACAGCGGGCCCTTGAACATTGAGTTCCAGGGGCGCCTGCGCGAACTGCGCGACCTGCTCCTTAATCCCGAGCAACTCTTCCCCATGCTTGACGAGCAGGCGGCATTGATCGACACGCCTGCAAGCGACGCGACGCACTTCCAATCCATGGTTGCCGGCGACCGCTTCAAGTGGGACTACAACCCAATCTACGATGCGCGCTGGGGCAACCCGGCTGAGCCGCGGCCATACGTCGACACGGACAAGAGCGCGCGTGGGGCTTTCTACAAGTGCGCCGTGGGCATACCGGGGACGGACTGCTCAACGGACGGCACCTTCCGCGGCATGGTGGAGGGGATGAAAACTTACGCCAACCAGCGCTTTAGCTGGATTGACTCGGTGCTGCTCGCCGACGCGGCCATCCCTGCCACGCCGGCCATTGCCAACGCCGGCAGCTACGCCGCCGACCAGATTCGCTTCGCCGCCAGCCCGTTCAGCGATCCCCAGGGTGCAGGCACCTTTGCCGCGATGGAGTGGCGCATCGCCGACGTGACGCCGGGCAGCAGCCCGCGCCTCTACGAAATCAATGCGACGTGGGAGAGCGGCGTGCAGCCCATCTACCAGAACATGGTGGAGCCGCCGGCAGGCGTTGTCCAGCCGGGGCGCACCTACCGCGCGCGCGTGCGCATGATGGACAACACAGGCCGTTGGAGCCACTGGTCCAACCCGCTGCAGTTCACGACCGCTGCTCCGACCACGCCTGTGATGCAGGACCTGCTGCTCACCGAAATCATGTACAACCCGCTGCCGTGGGGCAACACACCCGGCGACGAACTCGAGTTCATTGAGCTGACCAACAAGACCAATCGCACGGTGATGCTCGGCGGGTTGCGCGTAACGGGCGGCATCGACTACAGCTTCCCGCCCAACAGCGTGGTGGGGCCCAACAAGACGATTGTGCTGGCGAAGGACGCCCGCGCCTTTGCGCGCCGCTACGGCTTCAACCCCTTTGGCGCCTACGACCGCAAGTTGAGCAACGCCGGTGACACCATCGAAATTGTGGATGCCTGGGGTCGCAGCGCGCTCAAGGTGACTTATGGCGACAAGGAGCCGTGGCCACTCGACGCCGACGGCAAGGGCTACTCGCTGATCTACAGCCCCGTGCTGGGCGCGCCCGCCAACGGCGCATCGTGGCGGCGCAGCCTGAGCATTGGCGGCTCGCCCGGCGGGCCCGAGCCGGTCTCGATTGTCATCAACGAGCTGCAGCTCAACCCACCCCTGCAGCGCGCCGTGGAACTCTACAACCCCGGCGAACTTGAAGTCGACGTCAGCCGCTGGTTCCTGAGCGACTCGACCCGGGAGCCGCGCAAGGTGTGGCTGCCCGACAACAGCAGGATTCCGCCGCGCGGCTATCTTGTCGTCGGCTACAGCCAGTTGAACCAGCCCTCGTTTGACGGCCGTCTCGAGCTGGAGCCGCCGGTTTCCAACCAGATTGTGCTTTCAGCGGGCAACGCTGCAGGCACGCTCACAGGCTACCAGATGCGCGTGACCTATCCGCCACTCGAGCCAGGCGTGAGCTTTGGGCGCATTCTGGACAGCCTGGGGCGCGCCTCGTGGGTGCTGCTCGCGCGGCCCACCATCGGCGGCGAGAACAGTGGCCCGCGTTTGGGGCCGCTGATTATCAGCGCCGTCAACTACGCGCCCGTGGGCGCCATGCCCGAGTATGTGGAGCTGACCAACGGCTCAAGCGCCCCGGTTGCGCTCTTTGACCGCAACAATCCGCAGGCGTGGACTCTTTTCGGTGGCTACCTGAGCGTGCCCGCAGGGATTACGCTGCGCCCAAATGAGCGGCTGCTTGCGGTTTCCATTGCTCCCGAGCAGGCCTGCCAGACGCTCGGCAACCGCGGCTTTGTGCGCATTGTGGGCCCCTATACGCCGCAGCTTTCGGACACGGGGCAGATGGTGGCGCTGATGCAGCCGCCGACAGCCGGAAGCCTGAATGCATGGGTATTGAACGACTCGGTGCACTATGCAGCCGCAGCGCCGTGGCCCGTGCAAGCCGCCGGGCAGGGCGCTGCGCTGCGCCGCGTCGACTTCACCGCCTGGGGCAGCGACCCCATTGCCTGGCAGCCCAGCGCCGACTTGCCCGGTGTTGAGGTGGCGGCCACTTCGACGACCCTTTGCAGCTTCACTGCCATTCCCAACACCCAAGGCAAGACGGTGCTCACATGGGCGCTGGCGGGCGCGCCGTTGTCAGCGTCCGTCACAGGTTTCAAGCTGTTCCGCAGCGCCAGCCTGGACGGTCAAGCCCTCGAGGTCGCCTCCGTTAGCGTGGCCGAGAGCGCCGCCGTTGATGCCAATGGCGTGGCGCTGGCCAACGCATGGAGTGTGACCGACCCCTCGGCCGCAAGCGGCGCGCCCGCCTTCTATTGGCTCAGGAGCGTCGATGCCGGTGGCAACACAGTCGCCGACCTGGGGCAGACCTCGCGCCAAACGCCCTATCAGTTTATCTACATGCCCGCAGTCAAGCGCTGACAACACGGCGCGCTGCCCAACCTCTGCTCACAATCTGGTGCCAACATGAACACGAGAGAAATCGATCGTACCGTTCGCCGTCTCGCAACGCTGGGTGCGTTTGCGCTTGTATGCGTGCTGCTGCCCACAATTGCCCGCGCCCAGGATCTTGCGCCCGACAGCGCACCCAACGCAGTGCCGCCTGCGCAGGCAGCCCTGCGTATCAACGAGTTTATGGCAGCCAACGGCGCCTTTGAGATTGACCCTGCGCAGCCCGAAAGGACGCCCGACTGGATCGAGATCTACAACCCCGGCACGGTCGCCGTCGATATGAAGGGGCTCTCGCTGAGTGACGACCCCAACACGCCCGACAAAAACCCGATTACGCAGACGGTGACCATTCCGGCCGGAGGCTACGTGCTCTTCTTCGAGGGCGAGGACGTCAACAAGCGTCCGCTCAGCAAGATGCACTTCACCTTTGGCATCAGCGCAGCGGGTGAGTCGATAGGCCTTTATGTAGCAGCCACGGGCGAAAAGGTGGACGAGTACCTTGACTTTGGCCCGCAGGTGCAGAATGTATCCGAGGGGCGCTACCCGGACGGCGGACCCCCTCCCTGGCGCTTTTTCAGCGTGCCCACCCCCGGCGAAAGCAACAGCAAGAACGCACCGGTGATTGTGAGCGTGACGCGCACACCCGTGCAGCCGCAGGCCGCAGACGCCGTGACCGTGACCGCGGAAATTACCGACGACCAGAGCATCGTCAGCGCTACGTTTGTCTACACAGTGGGCACGACCGCGACGTCGCTGCCCATGGCCGGCCTGGGCAGCAATCGCTGGCAGGCGACGATTCCGCCCTTCCCCAATGGCACGTTCGTGGCTTATCAGGTAAAAGCCGTGGACAATGAGTCGAATACAACGCTCTCGCTGCCGGGCGGCTATGTGGTGGGCTATGTGCCGCCCGATCTGCGCATTAACGAATTCATGGCTGAAAATGCCGGTATCGTAGCGGATCCGGACGACCCAACCGTTGAGTATCCCGACTGGATGGAGCTCTACAACCCCACCAGCGCGGACATCGCGCTGGACGGCTTTTTCCTCAGCGACGATCCGGCCAAGCCAACGAAGTTTCCGATCCCAACCGGTAAAGGTGTGAAGGTCCCTGCTAAGGGCTATTTGATCTTCTGGCTGGACGACGATCCAAGTCAGGGCTCGACTCACACCAACTTCAAGATCGACAAGGCTGGAGACTTCCTGGGCCTCTTTGGCGCACAGGGCACCGTGCAAATTGACGGCCTGGAATTTGGCCCCCAATCAGCCAACGTCGCCATGGGGCGCTACCCCGACGGCGCGGGCAGCGTCAACAACGCGGCCAGTTTCCAGTTTCTTGTCTGCGTCACGGCGGGCAAGGCCAACATGCTGTGCGAGAAGAAGAACTTCATGCCCGTGGTGCGCGTACCGGCCCCATGAAAGGTTCAAGGGTTTAAGAGTTCAAGTGTTCAAGAGTTCAAGGGGCGCATTGGGGACCAACCTTGAACTCTTGAACTTCCAAACTCTTGAACTTTCAACTTGCCGTGATCCAGCCCACCACCTGCTCAATCTGCTCGTCCCAGTAACGCCACTCGTGGGCAGCCTGGCCCGTAACCCAGGTGTGCGCAATGCCGAGTTTGGTCAGGTGGCGGTGGAAGGCGGTGTTGTCCTTGTAGAGAAAGTCCGCCGTGCCGCACGCCTGGTAGATGCGCGGCTGCGCCACGCCTGCAGCGGCGATCTTCTCGGCCAAATCCTCGGCCAGTGTGAAGAGGTCGGTCGGGCCGCCCTTGATGCCGCTGAGCCTGCCGTAGATGGCGCGCATCTCCTCACGCACGATCGGGTCATTCATGCGCTTGTGGCCGTAGGCCGTGGCCCCCGAGAGGCTGGCGATGGCGGCGTAGCGGTCGGGGTGGCTGAGGCCCACACGCAGCGCGCCATAGCCGCCCATGGAAAGCCCCGCCACGAAATTGTCCGCTCGGTCGGCAGAGAGCGGGAACCAGGCGCGCATACGCTCGGGCAATTCCTCGCTTACATAGCTCCAGTAGGCCGGTCCGTAGGCGGTATCCTGGTAGAACGAGCGGTTGACGGCGGGCATGACGACGGCCAGCGGCAGCCCTTCGACATAGCGCTCGATGGCCGTGCGCCGCTGCCAAATTGTGTGGTCGTCGCTCAGCCCGTGCAGCAGGTAAAGCGTGGGCCAGGTGCGGCGGGGCAGCGTTTCGGGCCATATACCCGCTTGCGGCAGAATGACATTGACCGCTGTGTGGATATTGAGCGCGTGTGAAAAGAAGTTGACGGTGAGGAATGCCATTGTGAATGCTTTCTGGTGAAAGGATTGTCTGTGTGTGGCCGCAGCCATGCTGGTACGATACTGCGCAATGCGGAAGAGCGTCAACTGCGCATCCACCGGTTCCTGCCTGCTTCTGTTGAATTGATGACGACCCTATGACGAATGAACCAACTCTGTCCGGCACGGCGCCGCGCGTGCGCAGCCTGCGTGCGCTGGTTGCGACCCTCTGGCTGATGGCCGCGCTGCTCGTTCCCGCGCACGCCAGCGCCGCGCAGCCCACGGCCGCCCGCCAGGACGAGCCGCCCGCGACAGGCGCGGCCGTCGACGCCTTCTACCCGCTTGCCGCCGCGGGCATTCCCCTGGAAGGGCCGCTGCCCATTGACCTCAACCTGCGCGGGGCGCATTCGGTGCGCGCCGCCGACCTGGACGGTGATGGCCGGCAGGATGTGGTGGCCGCAGCGCGCGATGACGGTCGCATTATCTGGTATCACAATGACGGCGGCGCGACGCCCACCTTCAGCGCACGGCCCGTGGGCGTTGTCCCCGGCGCCTATCTGGCGCTGCCCGCCGACATCAATCGCGATGGGAACATCGACATCCTCGTGATTGGCGTCAGTGTCGTAGCGCCCTCATCGGCCGATTCCAGCGCTATTGCCACGGTCCCGGCGGAGACGCTTGGCACGGGGCAGGTCGTCTGGTTCCAGAATGACGGCCAGGCGGCGCCCGGCTTTGTGCAGCGCGCGCTGGCAACGGGCCTCAATTACCCTGTATCCGCGGCTGTGGCCGACCTAGACCAGGATGGCGACCCCGACGTGGTGGTGGCCTCGCGCGACGATGGCACGCTGCGCTGGTTTGCCAATAACGGCGCGCCCGTGCCCGCCTTTGCCCCGCGCCAGGTGATCGCCGGTCTCGACGGGGCCGTCTCCGTGGATGTGGGCGACATCGATCGCGATGGCGACCCCGACCTGGTCTCGGCCTCCGAGAATGATGACCGCATTGTCTGGCATGTCAACAACGGCGCCGCAACCTTCGCCCCGATTGTCATCCGCCCGGGCGCGCCCGTGCCCGACAAGGATTTTGCCAAATCGGTGCACCTGGCCGACATGGAAGGGGACGGCGACCTCGATGTGCTCTACGCCTCCGAAGGAGGCAACGAGATTGGCTGGTATGCAAGCAGCGGCGGACGCACGCCCACCTTCACGCAGGTCCCGCTCTATCAGGATGCCAACCACGCCAAGTTCGTCACGGCGGCCGATCTCGACCGTGACGGTGCGCCCGACATTCTGTGGGCGGCCTCCGGTGATCCGGTACACGGCGGCCAGGCGCGCGTGGGCTGGCTGCGCGGCAACGGCGCGCTGCCGCCCCAATTCGCGCCCCTCATCATCCAGCCCGAGGCCCCCGGCGCACGCTACGTCAGCGCCGCCGACATGGACGGCGACGGCGACCTCGATGTGCTGACGGCAGCGCGTGAAAGCGGCCAGATCGTTTGGTTCAACAACCGCACAATCCACCGCAGCGCGCTCTATCCATTGGCCAATGTCAACGTGCTGGGCATCTACAAATTGGCGCGCCATGTGGCGGCGGGCGACCTTGACGGCGACGGCGACCCCGATGTGGTCTCGCTGGGGCAGAACGACATGATTTGGTACACGAACAACGGCGGCTCGCCCCCCAGTTTCACGCCCACCCCAATCCGCTCGCAGCAATACCAGGGGCGCTGGGCGGAAATTGTTGACATTGACCGCGACCGCGACAACGACATTGTCGTTGCCTCCTATGAGAACGGGCGCATTTTCTGGTACGAGAACAACGGCGCGCGCGCGCCCACCTTTACCGAGCGTCTGATGAGCACGGTGGCGCGCGGGCCGCGCGCCGTGCTCGCCGCCGACCTCGACGGCGACGGCGACATGGACGCGTACGCAGCCTCCGACATTGACAACCGCATCGCCTGGATGGAGAACAACGGCGCGCGACCGCCCGAGTTCATTACGCACGACATCGACATCGGCGCAAGTGACGATCAGGTGCTGCGCTATCCCCGCTCCGTCTTCGCGCTCGACATGGATGGTGACGACGACCTGGACCTTGTGACGGCGGCGCAAGGGACTGATAACGTGATCCTGTATGAAAACAAGGGGGGAACGCCGCTGCAGTGGGCGCGACGTGTGATTGGACAGGGCAAGGGCGCCCAACATGTGCACGCGGCCGACATGGATGGCGACGGCGACGGCGACGTCGTGGTGGCCAGCGAAGGCACAACCGGCGCGCAGCCGCAGAATCTCATCAAGGTGCTGATCAACGCAGACGGCCGCGGTCAGTCATTCAGCGAATTGATTGTAGACCCCTCGGCGCGCCAACCCCATGCCGTGGTGACCGGCGACGCCGACGGCGATGGCGACCAGGATATCTTTGCCGCAATTGAGGGTGACAACCAGATCGTCTGGTATGAAAACAACGGGCGCAACCCGCCCGCCTTTGCCAAGCACCTGATCTATGACAAGGCCTTCGTTGCCCACGGCGTGAACTTGACCGACCTGGATGGAGATGGCGACCTGGACGCACTGGCGGCCTCGCGCGACAGCGGCGCGGTGATCTGGGCCGAAAACCTGGGCGGCCAGTACCGCTTCGGCGAGGGCGCCTTTGCGCTGGGGCCACGCGCCATACTCACGGTGAACGCCCTGCATATGGGGCGTGCCGGCGATCTTGCGCTGCAGATGGCAACGCTCGACGTGCGTTTTGAGGACGGCGCGGGCAATCGCCTGACAACCGCGCAGGTGGCGGCGCGTGTGCAATCGCTCTCTGCCTATGCCGAGAGCAACGGCAATGGCCGCTTTGACGACGGCGACCTCCGGCTTGCCACGCAAACCGACATGACGCAGGCAGCGAACGGGCGCATTCTGCTTTCGCTCACGGGCGGCGCGCGCCCCGCCGCCGCGCCCCCCGGCGGCGGCGTCATCCTCTACGCGGTCGCCAATCTGACGGCGGCCTGCGGCACGCAGCCGCTGGTGATGGTGGCGCGCCCGGCTGCTCCCACCGCCGTGGACGAACTGGCCGGCGACCGCCTTCTGGCCGAAGGCATTCGTTCACTGGCAGGCGGCGAACAAGCCGTGCCCGTTGACCCACCCACCAACCTGCGCATCAACGAGATCAGCGCAAACCCCAGCGCCGACGACGACTGGCTGGAAATCTACAACAACGGCCCGATTGCGGTGAACATGGGCGGCATGTTCCTGAGCGACGACATCAAGGATCCCGTCAAGCATCAAATCCCCGCTGGAATCACGATCGCGCCCTATGGCTATCTTGTCTTCATTGCCGATGAGACGCCTGGCCCGCTGCACCTGAACTTCCGCCTGAGCTC
Source organism: uncultured Caldilineaceae bacterium (assembly GCA_964427845.1). Lineage (GTDB taxonomy): Bacteria > Chloroflexota > Anaerolineae > Caldilineales > Caldilineaceae > UBA5069. The sequence goes on along the minus strand of CAYRVP010000127.1, from coordinate 1,949 downwards.
TTCGGGCGAAACGGTGCTGCTCTCGGATGTGCCCAGCCGGCAGACGCGTCCGCTGGACACAGTCACTTTTGCTGCGCAGCCGAGCGACCAGGTGGCAGGGCGCAACCCCGACGGCAGCAAAACGTGGATTATCCTGCGCGCACCCACCAAGGGTTATGCCAATGTGCGCGCCGGTCTGGACTTGCCCTTGTTCCTGCCGCTCATTCGAAAGAGCGCCGGCTGCTAAATAGAACCGTCATGGACTCAGCATTTTCAACGCAAGGGCGCAAGCCACAACCACAGAGGGAACAGAGGAACACAGAGAAAAGCAACAACGGGCCTGAGCCTTACGGATGCATTTCGTTCTGGTGGTGCATACAATAACCTCACCCCCCGGCCCCCTCTCCAAACTGGAGAGGGGGTGAAAAGCGTGCGCATGACGGCTCCCCCTCTCCAGTTTGGCTATGCATTATACGCATCGTATTTAGGGAGGTGAGCGGAAGATGAGCCATGCGTCAGTTAGGTCTTGGAGGCGGGCGTAGCCCCGCCAGAGCACTTTGACACCGGGTTCGCCGTCACCTTTGCGCCCCAAAAAGCCACCCAGCTGCGCAACCCAGCGCACGGCTGTGCGCAAATCAGGGGGTGACTCCGGCAGCACTGTCGTCTTGTGACGATGTGCATAGAGTGCCTGCCATTCAGCTTGCGTAAATGCGACTGTGCAAGGGGCGTCAGGTGTCACACGCGCCTGATAAGTCATCCAGAGCAGACGCCAGGCAACCAGAGTGTAGACCGCCAGCAGCCGCTCCAGCCGCTGCTCCGTGCGCAATTGACTTTCTTCCAGGCGACAGCCGCTCTTGAGCACATAATGAAATCGTTCAATCAGCCAGCGGTAGCTGTAATAGCGCACAACCGTCTGCGCCTCGGCCACCGTTGTCACCGGAAGCGACGTCAACAGCAGCCAGTGGGCCGCCGTTTCGTTCGGCGGTGGATTGGGTTCGCTAATCTCTACAAATTGCACCTTGAGGGTAGCGCATTCTGTTTCGTCTCGCCGTGGCTGTTTGAGCGTGACTGTGCCAAATCGCAAGGCCACCTCGGCCTGGCGCGCCGCACGGTCGGGGTGACGCTTCAGTTCCAGCCTTTGCCAAACCTGCACGGGTTGGGCCGCAACGGCGTCAAAGAGCGGCGTATAGGTCTCTTCGTCGCTGTCGTAGACAGTGCTGCGTTGCTGCATGGCACGCAGTACAAAGTCCATCTTCTGCGTCAGTGCCTCAGCCATGAACCCGTAGATGTGCGCTTCACGGTCACAGACCACAATCCAGTGCGGTTGCGGCCCCTGCGGTCCATCCGCCGCACACGGCAATCCATCCACCCACTTGTGGCTTTCCTTGTCGGCAGCAGGTGTTGTATGTCGTTTCTTGCTCTTGCCACGCGCTTCGGCAGGTCGCACCCAGACCTTTTGTGCCACCACCCCCAACGGCACACCATCTGTCGTGGCTGCCAGTGTCGTATGCGCCAGGAAACCTTGACAGTGTTTGTTTTCCAGATCACCGAGGCCGCTCTTGCCGGCGATGGCGCTGAAGTTGAAGGTGGTGGTGTCTTGCAGCGCAAGCTGACACTTCGCGGCTTGTGCTTTCAGCAGCGTCTCACTCTGGTGTTCAGCCAAAATGTCTTGGTGACTCACCCGTTCGTTATCAAAAAAACAGTAGACCGCATGGGTCTCGGCCATTGTGCCGCAAGCTTGTGGAATGCTCTTTTCCGGTGCATCACCTAATGTCTGCACAGTCTTTTCCAGCCGTTTGCGCAAGCGTTTTTCCAGTGCCATGGTGATCCTCGATGTTCACGCTCTGCTGCTCAAATCCTACCAAGTCACCTGCTCTCTACAGCGCACAATTCTATCACTATGAAAAACGCAAACAACTACTACAATTTACACCCGCATTACCCAAAAAGATGCGTATAATGCATAGCCA
>CAYRVP010000126.1:0-12388 GCA_964427845.1 uncultured Caldilineaceae bacterium | reverse complement strand
GCGCGCCTCTTCCGTCCGCTTATTGACCACTTTCGTAAGGTCGCGGCGGCGCTCTTCGTTCAGCGAAGGGATATTCAGGCGGATCGCGATCCCGTCGTTGTTGGGGGTCAGCCCCAGGTCCGAGGTGGCGATCGCCTTCTCGATCATGTGCATGTCGCCCTTGGCATAGGGCTTGATCATGATCTGCTGCGCTTCGGGAATTGAGATTGTGGCCAACTGCTGCAGCGGCGTGGGCACGCCGTAATAGTCGACCTTGATGCCATCCACCAGCGCAGGTGTGGCCCGGCCTGTGCGGATTGTGAGAAAGTCGTGGCGGAGCGACTCGATTGCCTTGTTCATGCGCTCCGTTGCCTCATGCAGGACATCATCGATCATGAGGAGAACTCCTTGTGTGGAGGGACGGTGAATAGAAATCAAGGATGGGGAACAGGTGGCTGACCCGCACGGCGGCCCGCGTCTTCCGCTTCGATTGTAGCAGAAAGCAGGCCGCGCAGGAAACAAGAGGAGATGTGCAAGGCAAGATGCTCACCGCGCCATCAGCATGGGTGGCGCGTCGTGCAGGCTATTGACGAAAGATCGGCGGTTGAAGAGCGGTAAAGACACTCCGCTCATCACTGCCAGTTTCCTGTGGCCGATTAACAACTCGTGTTACGCATTCGCCAATCAGCCGCTCAAGCCGTAATGATAGTCCCGACGGGCTGCCCCGTCACCACCTTGACGAGCGTGTCCTCGGCCCACAGGTTCACGACCTGAATGGGCAGGTCGTTGTCCATGCACATGGCCATGGCGGTGCTGTCCATTACGCCCAGCCGGCGGTTCAGCGCTTCGATGTAGGTCAGCGTCTGGTAGGGAACGGCGTTGGCGTTCGTCTTGGGGTCCATATCGTAGACGGCGTCGACTTTTGTCGCCTTGACGAGCAACTCGGCGTCAATTTCCATGGCACGCAGGCTGGCGGCCGTGTCAGTTGTGAAATAGGGGTTGCCTGTGCCTGCGCCGAAGATGATGACGCGCCCCTTTTCCAGGTGGCGGATTGCGCGCCGCTGGATGTATGGCTCGGCGAGAGCGCGCACCTCAATCCCCGTCATCACACGCGTGGGGATGCCCTCGCGCTCGAGCGCGTCCTGCAGCGCCAAGGAGTTCATGACCGTGGCGAGCATGCCCATGTGGTCGGCGGTCACCCGCTCCATGCCGTGGTCCAGCCCGTCCTGCTTGCCGCGCCAGAGGTTGCCGCCGCCGATCACCAGCGCCACTTGCACGCCCATGTTGACGATTTGCACGACCTTCTGCGCTACAAACTCAGCCTGGCTGGGGTTGATGCCAAAGCCGCCTTCGCCTGCCAGCGCCTCGCCACCCAGTTTGAGCAGGATGCGCCGATATTTGATTTCTGCCATCGCCCTTCTCCTCGTTCTGTGACGCGGTCTCTCCACGACCTGACTATACCATGTCGCGCCAGGCCGCGCCGATTGCACACAAACGAATGCCCAGCCTTCTGGGCTGGGCATTCGTCCGTTGCATTTGCGTTACTCGCCGATGGCAAGGCGGCTGAATCCGCCAATCTTGATGTTCTCGCCAAGCTTGGCAATCGCCTCGGTGAGCATCTGCTGGATGGTCACGTCAGCGTTGCGGATGTTGGGCTGCTCAAGCAGGCAGACTTCGCCATACCACTTGTCGAGCTTGCCTTCCACAATGCGCTCGATGACGGCGGCGGGCTTGCCGCTTTCGGCCATCTGTGCGGCGTAGATTTCCTTTTCCTTGGCAACGTCTGCGGCGGGGACGTCCTCGCGCGCCACGTAAAGTGGGCGGCTCGCGGCTACCTGCATGGCGATTTCGCGCGCCAGTTGCTGGAAGGTCTCGTTGCGGGCAACGAAGTCCGTCTCGCAGTTGAGGCGCACCATGGCGGCCATCTTGTTGTTGCTGTGCATGTACTCGCCGATGATGCCTTCGTTGGCGGTGCGGCTGGACTTGCTTGCAGCCTTGGCGAGCCCCTTCTTGCGCAGGTAATCGGCGGCCTTTTCAAAGTCGCCGTCATTCTCGGTGAGCGCCTTCTTGCAGTCCAGAACGCCGGCGTCGGTTGCCTCGCGCAGACGCTTCACCATCTCGGCGGTTACTTCGGCCATATGTCATTCTCCATTCGTCGCGCCGCACCAGAGGCGCGGAGCCTTTGTTCGCTCAGCCGCCACGGCGGGCGGTTTGGATGATTAGGCTGCAGTCTCTTCGCCGGCCTCGGCATCAGGGACTTCGATCTCGGACACGTCGACGAGCATCTCTTCTGCAATTGCGCCTAACTCGGCGTCGAGGACTTCATCGAGCGCTTCGTCGTCATCAATGCCGCGCAGCTTGGCCAGCGTACTCGGCCCCAGGTACTGCTCCATGTCGGCCATTTCGCCATGGCTCACGCCCGAGTCGACCTGCACCTGATCGCGTACGTGAATGCCTTCCATGACGGCGTCGGCAATTACCGAGACAATCAGCTTGACGGAGCGGATGGCGTCGTCATTGCTGGGGACGACATACTCGATGGGCGTGGGGTCGGCGTTTGTGTCCACCATGCCCACGACCGGAATGTGCAGGCGGCTGGCCTCGATCACAGCCAGGTCCTCGAGGCTTGTATCCACCACGAAGACGATGTCGGGCAGCTTGCGCATGACCTTGAGGCCGCCAATGCGCCGGTTGAGTTTGTCGACGTCGCGCTGAATGCTCAGGCGCTCTTTCTTGGTGTAGTTCTTGAACTCGCCGCTGTCCATCTTGCGCTCGGTGGTGAGGAGGTACTCGAGCCGCTGGCGAATGGTGGCCCAGTTGGTGAGCGTGCCGCCCAGCCAGCGCTCGCTGACGTAGGGCATCTGGCAACGCTCGGCCTCGGCGCGGATGGTGGCCTGCGCCTGGCGCTTGGTGCCCACGAAGAGCACTGTGCCGCCCTTGGCAACCACATCGCTAATGCGCTTGGAGGCGGCGTTCAACTCCGCCAGTGTCTGCTGCAGGTCAATGATATGAATGCCGCTGCGCTCGGTGAAGATGTACGGGCGCATTTTGGGGTTCCAGCGCTGCGTGCGGTGGCCGAAGTGGACGCCCGCCTCCAGCAGTTCCTTCATTGTGACTGCCATGTGTGTTTCTCCTATGGGTTGTTCTTCCGCACCCTTCATTCCGCGAACTGACCACACGCACGACAACATGCATGTGGCACCCGGTTCGCCGGTCCGGGGGCGTGCAGGATGGATTGACGTGGCGTCCGGACGCGCGTGTGCGCTTGTGCCCGAACACCGAAGGAGAATTGTACACCAGGCGCGAGCCAAAATCAAACTCGTGAGGCCGCGAATGGTGCCGCAAGTGCAACAGGACGACTAATATGCGAATGGCACAAACAGAGGACAGAAAACGGCGGATCATCTGCTGTCTTCTGTCCTCTGTTTGTGCCATTCGTGCTCAGCCGTGTTGGCTATGTGCCGCGTTTGTAGTCTACAAAGCGGTAGCCCAGTCCCCGCTCGGTGAAGATGTACTGCGGAGATTCCGGATGCGGCTCAATCTTCTTGCGCAGATAGGTAACATACAGGCGCAGCAGGTGGTTGTCGTTGATGTACTCCGGGCCCCACACCTTGGTGAGCAGCGTCTCGTGGGGGATGACCCAGCCCGCGTTTTGGATGAGTTGATAGAGCAGCCGGTACTCTGTGGGGCGCAGGTTGATGCGCTCGCCGTCGACGATTACGTCGCGCCGCTGCAGGTCGACCTGCAGGCGATCGTCAATTGTGACTGTCTGCTTCTCGAGGCGGCCGCTGTTCTCGGCGCGACGCAGCACGGCGCGCACGCGGCTTGAGAGCTCGCGCGGGCTGAAGGGTTTGGTGATGTAGTCGTCCGCGCCCAGGTCCAGCCCCTTGATCTTGTCGTCTTCATCCGAGCGCACGGTGAGCATGATGACCGAGGTGTCGCTGATCTGGCGCAGCCGCTTGAGCGTCTCGAAGCCATCCATGCCCGGCATTTCCACGTCGAGCAGCACCAGGTCGGGGTTGAAGTCGCGTACCTTCTCCAGCGCCACGATGCCGTTGTTGGCTTCGAGCGTGAAGTAACCCTCGAGGTCGAGGTTCATCTTGACGAAGCGCACCATGCGCGGTTCGTCGTCAACGACCAGGATGGTGATGCGGGGTTGGGTGGACATAATCCGCTGCCAGGCTAGTTTGCGGTGCCAAAGCCCGGAATGGGCAGAGAGGGATAGCGAAGCACGCCGATGTCGACGGTTTCCCCGGCCAAAACGTCAACCAGAATCGTCTCTGCCGTGAGCGGGTCGTCCAACTGATAGGAGGTGATGACGGCGTCAAGAATCAACGAGTAAGTGCCAACTGGCACATTGTTGATAGCGAAACCGCCCTCGTCGTTGGTTGCGGCCTTGTTTGGGGTTTCCGGCGCATAGCCCGACGCCTTGGGCACGCCATTTTCATCGCGAATCACGTCGGCAAGGCCAATGGTCAGGTTACCCACGGGGATATCGACACCATCGCGGGAAATCAGGATGCGACCGACAATTGCTCCCGTTGCGGCGGTCGGTTCGCCTGTCATGCCCGTTTCTTCCACAGTCGGCGTTGGCATGGGCGAGCCGGCGACGGGTGTGGCAAGGGGCGATGCGCCCGTCGCCACCAGAGGCGAATCGGGGGCGCTGGCTTGTGCCGCCGCTTCTGGAGCCGGTGGCGCAGGAATTGCAGTTGCCACATCGGCCTGTGCGGCGCTCGCGGGCGTCGCTTCCTTGTCCCTGCCGCAGCCGGCCAACACAACGACTGCCAGCAAACTCAAAAAGACAACCAACCCAGCGCGATTCTTGTGCATTATCAACCTCATTATGGTGCGCAGCCGCCAGCGGGCGACTGGATTTCCGTATGTGTGCATCAAATCAACTCATCAACCTGCATTGTACTGCAGTGCGCCGGAATCGCGTCTCCATGCCATAACGCAGGCTGTCGGCAAGCCAACGGGCGAGGAGTCTCCTCGCCCGTTGGCAATCCATCACTACAACCGCAGCACAGTGTTGCAGGTCATAGCTCTCCCGTCTACTTCTTGACGCCCTCATACACAAGCAGGCCGTCGGTGTTGGGAAGCTGGCGCAGCTCATTCACCACCGCAACCAGCGAGCTGGGCGGATTGGAGGTGCAAGTTGCCGAACCAATGTAGCGATCTGCGATCTTGCCGTTCTGAATGTCGTTCAGAGCCTCATTCGTGGCAAGGTTTTTCTCTACGGTGTAGGTCGAGTTCAGGAATGTGCACTTGACAGTGGTCGGCACGCCCAAATTCAGGAGATTGAAGCCTGTGAAGAAACCGCTGTTGCGGTCAAAGATGAGCGGAAGCACAACAACCGGGCCGGCATCAGTCGGACTGAAGGCGTTGTAGGCCTCGCCGTCAACGGCACCCAACTGATTGACCACCGCCACAAGCGGCTGGTTTGTGGTGTTGACCACAACAGCGCCTGAGCCAAGGAATCGAACGTTATTGGCGCAGTTTTCAACCGTGCCGTTGAGCGTGTCGTCGAGCTTGAAGCCACGCAACGCAAAGAGGTTGGACGCACCCGGCTGAATTGTCTGCTTCTCAGTGCAGGCTGTGCCAATTCCATTGGCTGGCGAGTATTGGACTGTCACTTCAGTCGCCTGCGTGCCGGCATTCTGAATCTGCACGCCCGTCTGATAACCAGAGTTGTTTGCATTGATGGTGGGAAAAACCGGCTTGGGATCGCCGCCGGCGATGCCCGTGTAGGCAAACATGATGTTTGGGTTTTCCTGAATTGCGGCCGCCACGACGGGCTTGTCGCTCGTGATCGTAGCCGCGAAGATCTTCTGCGAGTGGGTTTCGGATGCTTGGTAGAACACCTTGGCCGCACCCTGCGGAATGACTACGTTGGCTATGTCGACACCAACGCCGCTATCGCTGTAGTCGATCTGGACGGTGGCATTGCCCGAGCCGGCGTTCTGCACGCTGAACCACGTGTAGTAGCCGGAGTTGTTCTTGAAGAGTGTGGGCAGAAGAACCTTGAGATCGCCGCCGGAACGCCCAACATAGGACGCACCCGCCTTGAAGGTGCTTTCCACGATGTTGCTGATGGCGGCCACCTTCTTGTCGGACGAAATCACAAACGAGCCGCTAAAGCCACTGGCCACATTACTGATCGGAAAGTAGGTCTTGGAGCCGTTGACGGCGATCTTGTCTTCCAGCGTTGTGCCGCTTTGGTTGCCATTGGCGTCGTACCCTATCAGCGTGACCCTGGCTTCAGCGGTGTCCAGGTTGGCAATCTGGATGCTGGACGTGTAGGCGGTGAACTGCGTATTCTGCGCGAGCGCGACATGCGTCGGGGCTATGGCAACGAGCCCCGCAAGCATTGCGATGACAAGAAACAGGCGAATTCCCTTGGACATGGTGTGTAGCTCCCTCTTGAACCGAAATGTAGACACATGACAATGGCAATATGCACTGCACGCAATTTGCCCCGCGCGCAGCACCCAACGGAAAAGCGATCGAGTTCCATCAACTCCATACATATGTTCGCTAGAAACAAGAATAGGCCTACTTGCTTGCGGCTTCAATACAACGATCGTGGTATTTTCGACCCACGCCCGGAAGTCGTTCCGCCAACGCACGTGCGCTGCCGGTGAACAGGTGGCATACCCCATTTGGCGTATTCCCCTGTTCTACTCCTGCGCAGATTTCGGCGCTACGGATCTCGGCCAAAGCGACGTTACGGCGACAATCAGCCCACATGCGACGATAGAGAAGACTGTTATCAACACGCGCGTGAGAACGGCGACGACCACTGCCAGAGATGAGGGCATGATGCTGCTCAGAAGCAGGCTAAGCCCCACTTCGGTGATGCCAAAGTTGCTGGGAAGGAAGTAGACGGCAGTGGAAACGACGCCGACGAGGGTCCAGGCAAAGATTGTAAAGACAAGCGTCGAGCGCGGCGCGCCACCAATTTCGCTGGCGATGAGCCAAACGACAAAGCCGCCAAGCAGCCAGTTGACCCCATCGGCCAGGAGCCAGCCGGCGAGGGACTGGACGCGCAGTGGGGGAATCGGCGGCAAACGCAGGCGCGCTGTAAGCCATGCCAGCACGCGTGGGTGGAGCGCTGCAAGGCCAATCCCTATCGAAATTGCCAGCAGTGGCAACGTTGCAGCTGGCGCCTCCGCGGTGCCGCGCAGCCCAAAACCAATCGCAAGCGTTGCGCCGGCCAGCGTCGAAACCAGCATTTCAACCGCGCTGCCCACGGCAACCAGGCGCGCCGAGTCGCCTTCGCTCCGGTACAGCGCGCCGCGCCCGACCACATACCACACAGTGCCCGGCACGTAGCGTGCCAGAAAGGTGCTGCTGTAGATGTGGATGTGCGTGCGCATAGAGCCGCGTGAACCGAGCACACGCATAATTGACGCCCACACGAGCGCAGCGAGTAACAGTGTAGCCAAAATCAGCACTTGGCCGGACGCGAGGCGTGGCCAGGCATGACTCAGATCGATGGCTGCGAGCGAAGCCCGCTCGCGGTACAGCAGCCACCCCAGTATCGTCGCCATGAGCAGGGCAGTTGCAGCTGCTGCGACATAGTGGCGGGCGCCGCCCTTTGCGGGGATGATAGTCTCGGAGAAAGGTGTTTCGCGGACGGCCGTTACGGGGGTGAAGGGGTTAGGTGTTTTCTCTGGCATGGGATCAGCTAATTACCCAGCGGCTTGCGGCCAACTGCCACCAACGCAGGTCCCACCCCCAGCGCGGAGGGCACGTAGAACAACGGCGCGCTAAGTAGGCGACTGGCAGGATTGAGCAGCAGTTTGGCAACGATGCGCTTGGTTGCCGGCGAAACGCGGCATGCGTTCATCCAGAAGCGCACATTGAGAACAAACATCACATAGGAGCCAATTGCTGTGGAGAATGATTCAGGCAGCAATCCGCCCGAAAGCAGCGAGCGCGCCAACGTAGCGCGGGTGTACACGGCCAGATGGCGCGGGGCGTCCAGGCCAGCCCAATAGTTGCCAAAGAACGCCGCGTCCCAACTGCCCAGATTGGGTACACGTATGATCACAACGCCCCCAGGCTGCAGAATGCGCTCAATCTCGATCAGTGTGCCGACGGGATCGTGCAGGTGCTCGAGCACATCCCAAAGCGTGACGGCGGCAAAGTTGTTGTCGGGGTAGGCAGCCTCTTCAAGCGTGCCGGTGAATACAGGCAAGTGATGTCTCTCTCTCGCCAGCTGTGCAACCTGCGCGTCGAGTCCAACGCCCTCAACGCGCCAGATGCTCAGCTCGCGCATGGAGACGAGAAACGTGCCGGTGGCACAGCCAATGTCGAGCAGTCTCCCACCCTTGGGCATTGCCTTTGAGACAAAGCGTCGGCGCTTGTGCGCGCCATGATCGTACGCTCGCCGTAGCAGCCACCCGGCCGTTCGGTGAACATCTGCATACGGTTCATAGTCGGGCGGGTAGTGCGCGCCAATTTCGTCCAGCGTTGGGCGCGGGCTTTGATATACAAGGCCGCACCGATCGCACTGAACCAGCCGAGTGATGATTTCCGGCTTGTCCAGCAGTAGATCTGGGACCGTTGCAAATTCCCGCGCCTCGGTTGAGCCGCAAAGGCTGCAGGCTATAGATTCCATTCGCGCCTCAATCCGGCTTGGGTGGTTGCGTCGAAGTGCTTTCGGATTGTGCAAAGCTACAAATGCTCCGCAGAGAACCAGCCGATGCGCCAGCCGCGCAGTGCCGCCGCGGCCACGCGTGACTTACCGGCCGCCATTGCGTGCGCCGCCATTACGAGTGTGCGAGCGAGCGTGAATGGACCCAGCAGCAGGAGCAACTGAGCGCGGCCGGCGTAGCGCCGATAGAATCGCGCTTGGTTTTCGATTTGCCAGGTGCGCGAAACGGTGGGGCCCGTAGTACGCGATACCTTGTGCAAGATGCGCGCGTTGGTTACACAGCCAGCCTGATAGCCCGCGCGCGTTGCCCGCAGGCAGAAGTCGGCGTCCTCAGCATAAATCGGGAAGTAACTCTCGTCGAGGGTGCCAATCCTGCTTAGAACTTCCGCACGCACAAGTAACGCGCAGCCCGTCACAAAATCCACTTTGACGACATCGGGCAGCGCAGCCGGCGCCATCTGGTTGCGCAGCAGGCTGCGCGTAAGTAGCGTGCCAAGGACGCGCCTGTCTCCCAGCGCCCAAATCTGGCTGGGCTCTTCGGCATACAGGATTAGGGGACTAAGCAAGTCGTATACACCGGTATGCATCACCTCGAGCAGCGCAGCGCGGCAGCCAGGCTGTACTATTGTGTCATTGTTCAGAATCAGCACCCAGGTAGCGCCCAGATTTATGGCTGCGCCGATGCCCACGTTGTTTCCCCCGGCAAACCCGCGGTTGGTGGGCAGATAGATCTGGCCGACGCCGGCCGGCAGCATGCTCGTCAACTCCGCCCGGCCGCTAGCTGAGCCATTGTCCACAACAATGATCTCATTGGCGGTGAAACCGTCGGACAGCAGCGAGCGCACACAATCCACTGTGTCATCGGGCAGATTCATTGTAAGAACGACAACTGCCAGCGTAATCGGTTTGATCAACGCGCCCTGCGGGGCTGGGTTACTCAGTGCAACTGTATCGTGTATTGGTTGGGTCTCAGTCATAATCTGCAAGTATAGCGCAGCGGCCTTATAATGACGGAAAGCGCCCCCGTTGCAGGAACATCAGTCTACTGCTGACCATGCGTTGTCTCTTTGTTGCCGCACGCGAACAAACCTATGCACGTAATGATGTGCTGGTGCGCGCGCTGCGCCGGTTTGCTGCGGTTGAAGTTATCGCGCCGTCCGCACCGCCGGCGTCTCTTGTCAAGTCAAGTGCGCAGATGGCCGCGCAGGCCGCCGCGCGCCTTGCCAAACAGCGTTATGATCTGGTAGTCATCGGCTTCTACGGTTCGCTGCTTGTGCCGCTGCTGAGGCCGCTGACGCGCGCACCTATCCTGTTCGACGCATTCGTTTCCAACTACGACACACTCGCGTTTGACCGGGGCGTATTTGCACCCAACTCGGCTCGTGGCCGGCTCGCACTCGCGCTGGATCGCATTCCCTGCACCCTGGCCGCTGGTGTGCTGCTGGATACGCGGGCGCATGTGGACTACTTCGTCGACACGCTGGGCGTGGCACGCGGCAAGCTGTCGGCGCTGCCTGTGGGCTGCAATGAGGCAATCTTCTTCCCAGCGCCCCAGCCCGATGGTGAGCCGATAACGGTGCTTTACTACTGCAGCTATCTGCCGCTGCACGGCGTCGACGTGGTGCTGCACGCGGCCGCCTATCTGGAGGGGCAGGACATTCGCTTCCGCCTCGTGGGCAATGGGCCACTGCGCCCGGCAATGGAGCAACTGGCGCACAGCCTGCGCCTGCGTAACACCCGCTTTCTGCCCACAATGCCCGCCGACCAGATTGCGCAGGCCTTGTGCGGCGCGCACATTTGCCTGGGCGGCCACTTCGGCCCCAGCGCCAAGGCGCAGCGCACCATTCCCGGCAAGCTTTACCAAATGTTGGCGGCGCAGCGCCCGGTGATAGCCGCCGATACGCCCGCCAACCGCGAATTGCTTACCCATCGGCAGTCGGCCTGGCTGCTGCCGCCGCAGGATCCTGTGGCCCTGGCGATGGCCATCCTTGAATTGCAGCGCGACCCCGCCCAGCGCGCGCGGTTGGCCGCAGGCGGACGCGCCGCATTCGCGCTCATGGCGTCGGAAGTGGCCATCACGGCGCAGCTGCAAGGCATCGTCGCGCGCTTGGTGGACAAGAAAGGTAGTTAGCGAGCAGCCTCGCGCAGAAAGCCTTCCAGGCGATCCATGACCGCCGTCCAGTCGAAGCGCGCTGCGGTGGCCGGGCCCGCGTGCGACAGCTTCTGCGCCAGCATTGGCTCACGCAGCAGGCGTAGTATAGCCTCTGCCAGCCGCTCGGGATCCTGGGGCGGCGTCAAGAGACAATTCTCCCCGTCCCGCGCGTAGTCGGCGGAGCCACCGCTCGCGGTCATCACCACAGGCGCGCCGCAAGCCATTGCCTCAAGCGGCGGATTGCCGAGCCCCTCCGCGTGCGACGCCGAAACAAAAATCGTGCACGTCTGAAAGAGGTGCACCAACGCGTTGCGCGTCGGGTGCAGGTGGAATGTATAGGGCACTGCCGTCTCGATTGTGCACGGCTCTTTGGAGGCGATCCAGAGCTGCAGCGCCGGCATTTGCGCCTGCACCAGCGCGGCCGCCTGTAGGAAGTCAGCCAGCCCCTTGCGCGGCCGCTGATCGCCCAGGTAGAAGAGCGAAGGGGGCGACGCGGGGCGCTCTTCGGCAATAACAGGGGTTAGCTGCTCAATCGTTGAGATGCCCAGCCCGGCAACTTCAACACGACCCGGTGCATAATTGGCGAGTTCTGCGGCCGTGGCTTTGGAGATGGTGATGGCCATGCGGTGCCAGCGCAGCGCGTTGCGCAGCAGCCAGCGCTCGGCCGGTCGCCCGGCGAACATGGCCACGTAATCCATAAAGAGCCAGACGGCCGCGGCGCGCCGCAAGAGGTGCGACGCGATCAAGCTGCTGAGCGTCGTTGGCGTGTGCGTGGCTACCACAACATCACACACAGGCACAGCGCGCGCCAGTGCGACTGCGAGTAGCAACTGCTTGAGCGGATTGAGCGTGTCGGTGAGCGGACGCGATGCCTCAACCAGCGCGACGCCCGGCGCAAGCAGAACCGCCATGGACGCGTCGATCGCGCCGCGCGGAATGACCAGCGTGGCGCTGTGTCCCCGCGCCGCCAGGCGATTGGCGTACTCGATGATGGCCTGCACCCCACCCGATAGCCGGAGCGATGAGAGGATGAAGCTGACGTGAAGTCGTCTGTTTGCGGGTTCAGTCGTTCTGCTGGACATCGCCGCGCTCATGTCGTGGCTGTAATGCGGCGCGCTCGACCGCATCCTCCCGCCGCTGGCGGTAGAGGAGTTCCTCGATCATCTTGCGGTTGGCGCCGATCAGGTCGGCCACAAGGCCAATCAGCAGCACCTGGAAGCCGACGATGAGCAGCACGGCCGCCAGAATCAGCGATTGGACATGGCCGCCGCCCGTGCCGACGGCGTAGAAGTAGAGGAACCGAACGCCGATCGCCAGGCCGACGGCGATAAAGAAAGTTCCCAGGGTGAAGAAGACGCGCAGCGGGCGGTAGAGGGTGTAGGCGCGCACGATCGTTGCTCCCGAATTACCCAGATAGTGGGGCAGGCTGCTCATGAGGCGCGAGGGGCGCGTGGGGGGGTTGGTGCGCACGGCCACATGCTCAACGGCGGCGTGGCGCGCACCGGCATGGATCAAGGTTTCCAGCGTGTACGAGTATTCGGAGAGAACCACGGTGCGCAGGGCAGCGTCGCGCGTCAACGCGCGGAAGCCGCTGGTGG
>CAYRVP010000125.1:0-12451 GCA_964427845.1 uncultured Caldilineaceae bacterium | reverse complement strand
ACCCCACTTTGGTTTTCTTGCCGTTGCTTGCCTTTGCGGCTTTGCGCCTTCGAGTCGTAGTTATGGTGTTGCTGTCGCGGCCGTCAACGTCGCGCCGGGGAGGCCGGCGCCGCGCTGCGTTACTTCCTCCTGGCGGCGGAACTGGCTCATGTACAAGTCGTAGTAGACACCCTGCTTCGCCAGCAACTCCTCGTGGCGGCCCCGCTCCACAATCTCGCCCTGGACGAGCACCAGCACGACATCGGCGTTGCGAATGGTGCTGAGACGGTGCGCAATTACGAAGGAAGTGCGCCCTTTGAGCAGTAACTCGAGCGCCGCCTGAATCTGCCGCTCGGTGCGCGTATCCACGCTGCTCGTGGCCTCGTCCAGAATGAGCATACGCGGGTCGGCCAGGGCTGCGCGTGCAATGGAGAGCAACTGTCGTTGTCCCTGGCTGAGGCCGCCGCCGCGCTCGCCCAGAATTGTGTTGTAGCCATCGCTGAGGCGCGTAATGAACTCGTCGGCGCGTGCCAGCCTGGCGGCTTCGATGACCTCGTCGTCGGTCGCTTCGGGCCGGCCGTAGCGGATGTTGTTCATCACCGTATCGCTGAAGAGGAAGGTGTCCTGCAGCACCACGCCGATCTGGCGACGCAGCGAGGCAAGCGTCACATCGCGCACGTCGACGCCGTCAATCGTCACGCTGCCCTGCGTCACATCGTAGAAGCGGGGCAGCAAATTGACAATGGTCGTCTTGCCCGCACCAGTGGGGCCGACGATGGCGATGGACTGCCCCGGCTCTGCCACCAGGTCCACGTTATTGAGCACAGGCTCGCTCGGCACGTACTCGGCGCAGACATCCGTGAAAACCACGCGCCCTTTGATGGCGGCCATGGTCACCGCGCCGGGCTTCTCCACAATGTCGGGCCGCAGGTCCAGCAGTTCGAAGATGCGCTCGGCGCCGGCAACTGCGCTCTGGATATTCGTCCACATGATGCTGATTTGCGCAATCGGCATATTGAAACGCTGCACATAGCCAATGAAGGTGACAATCAGGCCGATTGAGACGACCGTGCCGCCGATGGGGGCGTTGCGCAACAGCGCGAGGCCGCCCACGCCTGCCACAATCGCCAGCGCCACATAGCCCAGCGCCTCGAGCGTGGGTGCGAGAGCCGATGTGAAGGCCACCGCACGTACGTTGGCGTCGCGGTTGGCCGCATTGGCTGCCCCGAATGATTCGATGTTGGCGCTCTCGCGGCTGAAGGCCTGCACCTCGCGCACGCCCGAGATGCCCTCCTCAAGCTCGGCATTGACATTGCCGATCTCGAGGCGCGTCTTGCGAAACGCCTTGCGCGCCTGTGCGCTGAACCAGAGCGTGGCAATGACCATGAAGGGCACCACCGCGAGGCTGATCAGTGCGTAGACTGTATTTGCCGCCAGCATACTCCACGCAAGCCACACGAGCAGCAGAACACCGCTGAGCACCTGCACCAGTGCAAATGACATCGCCTGCTGAATCGTGCTGATGTCGTTGGTAATGCGGCTCATCAGGTCGCCGGTCTCCACCTTGCTGTAGTAGCCCAGCGACATGGTGGAAAGGTGGCGGAAGACCTGCGTCTGCATGGTGCGCAGCACATGCTGCCCGGTCCAGCCCATGGCATAGAATGTAAGGCCTCCGGCCGCTGAACCCAGGAGGGAGAGCAGAATCAGGAAAAGAACCAGCCGTCCCAGACCGGCCAAATAGGCAGATTGGGGCGAACCAGCCGGGATCTGGTCAAACGTGCAATTGGTTTGGGCTGCGGTCGGCTGCTGCGCTGTGGCTTGGGCGCCCTCGCCTGCGCCCACCGCCGCAGACGCAGCCAAATTGTCCACGAGCGCAGGCGTCACATAGCAGTCAATCGCCTGGCCGGTGAGGCGCGGCGTAAGCACCTGAACCCAAGCGTTGAGCACAAGCAGCACAGCCACGCCGGCGAGCACGAGCAGGTAGGGCTTGAAGTAACGCACCAGCCGCCCAAGCGTCGCGCTGACATTCTTCGGTTTGCTGATTTCCTGTTCCAGCATTCTGCCGGGGCCACCCATCATCTTGCACCTCCCTGCGTCCCGGTTGCATCAGTCGCCGACTCGGAAAGCGCACGACCCGGCCCGGCTGCGCCATCGGTGCTGTTTCCGATCTTCACCGCAACATCCGGAAGGAATTGAAACTCGGTCTCCACATCGTGTGCCGTGGCGTCGTCCACGAGCTGGCTGCGGTAGATTTCGGCGTAGATTGGGCTTGTCTCCATCAATTCCTCATGTTTGCCCACCGCCGCAATGCGCCCCCTGTCGAGCACGACAATGCGATCCGCATTGAGGACCGTGCTGATGCGCTGCGCAATCACAAAGCTTGTGCGCCCCTCCATCAACTTGTCCAGCGCTTTCTGGATGAGCGCCTCGGTGGATACGTCGACACTGCTGGTCGAGTCATCCAGGATCAGAATGCGCGGGTTGAGGAGCAGGGCGCGGGCGATGGCTATGCGTTGCTTCTGCCCGCCGCTCAGCGTGGAGCCGCGCTCTCCCACGGGCGTTTGGTAGCCCTCCGGGAATGACATAATAAAGTCATGCGCGGCGGCCGCTTTGGCCGCCGCGACGATCTCCTCATCCGCGGCTTCGGGCTTGCCGAAGGCCACATTATCGCGCAGCGTACCGGTGAAGAGGTTCGTCTCCTGCAGCACAATGCCAATTTGGCGACGCAGCGACTCAATCGTCACATCGCGCACGTCGTTCTCGTCAACCAGCAGCCGCCCGGCGCTGACATCATAGAAGCGGGGGATGAGGTTGATAAAGCTGCTCTTGCCGCTGCCGGTAGCCCCCAGCACAGCGACTGTCTGGCCCGCCTCGGCTGTGAAGCTGATATTGCTCAGCACCGGCTCGCTGCTGCCAAAGTAGCTGAAGGAGACATCATCGAATTGAACGCGCCCTTGCACCTGCGGCAGCGGCACGGCGCCGGGCTTGTCAGTCACTTCATTTGCGGCATCGATAATCTCAAAGATGCGGTGCGCACTCGCCTGCGCCTGACTCATCTGCGAGATGATGAAGCCGAGCTGGCCAATCGGGAAGAAGACGTAGATGAGATAGAGGCTGAACTTCTGCCACTCGCCGATAGTCAGCGTGCCGAAGATCATCATGCGGCCGCCAAAGTAGAGGATGGCGACCTGCCCTAACGCGGCAATCAGGAAGATGACCGGAAAGAGGAAACTGAAGATGCGCGCAACGCGGATCTGCTGCGCCATCAGATCCTCGGCGCTGCGGTCGAAGCGCGCAATGGCCTGCGGCTCGCGTGCAAAGGCCTGCACCACCTTGATGCCCTGCAGCGTCTCCTGCAAGATGGTGTTGAGGGCCGAGAGAAGTGCCTGCACTTTGCCAAAGAGCGGCTGCGTAATGCCGCCGAATATGAGAAACATTACGAACGCTATGGGCAAGATCGGCAGCACATAGAGGGTGAGGCGGACGTTGGTCAGCGCCAGCAGAATCAGCGCACTTACAAGCAGCAGCAGCGCCTGCACGGCCAGCAGCAAGCCCTGACCAATAAAGACGCGCACCTTCTCCACGTCGTCGGTGGCGCGAATCATCAACTGGCCCGTGCGGTTGCGGTCGTGATAACTAAAGGAGAGGCGCTGGATCTTGGAGAAGAGCTGGTTGCGCAGGTCAAATGCCACACCCTGGCTGGCCGATTCCGACATGTAGGTTTGCGCGAAGGAAAAAAGCCCGCGCGCCAACGCAAAGACAAGTATCAGGCCGATAGCCCAATAGAGCGCCGATTGCGCACCGCGCGCGCCCGCCTCCATCTGGTCGAGCGTAAGCCCCGTTTGTACGAGCATGGCCTGCTGCGCCGCGGCAGGCGCGACGTTGAAGCGCTGGACAACCATGCCGCGCGTCACCGCATCAAGAATGTTCTGAATCATCTGCGGCACCAGCAATTGCGCCGTAAGGCTGATGATCATCGCCACGTAGGCATAGGCCGTCGGTTTGCGATAGTGCCCCAAAAAGCGCACTGCGCGCGCCAACTCCTTCATGCTGCCCTTGCGGGCGCCCGGTCGACCGCCACGTGCCGCAGGCGCACCACCCGGTGCACGCGCACTTTGAACCGCCATTGGCCTCGACTCCTGTGTTGTATGACAATTGCTTGTACGAAAGTGTCGCCGCCTTGCGCGCAAGGCGGCGCGCATGTGGCAACCACATGCGCGCCGTACATCCTCCCAGAGCGACAATGCTTTGTCAAGTAAGCCAGCCTATAAAGTTTGGCATTAAAAGCAATTTGGTGCACGATAGCAGGACTGCGCACAACTGGAATCCTTACGCCAGCGCCGCGCCGCTGCTCGCAAACGCGCCGCCCAGGCAGCCACGCGTACCCAAGGCTGCCGGCGCCACCCGCACCACCCTTGCCATGATTGCCGAGTACCGCACCGCGTTTGCCGGTTACGGCCGCGACATTCGCCTCATCCTGCTGGTGTCGGCCATCCTCGCCTTTACGGTGGACGGCGTCTTCCCCGTGGTCTTCAACCTCTACATCCTGCGCATGGGGTACGGGCCCGAATTCGTGGGCACGGTCAATTCGGTCGCGCTGGTGATCTTTGCGCTCTCGAGTCTGGCGGCGGGCACGCTGGGCATGCGCTTCGGTGCGCGCCCGGTGATGATCCTCGGCGTCATGATCGGCGGCCTCGCCACGGCGGCGCTGGCGCTGTCGGACATGATGCCGCGCGGCGTGCAGCCAGCCTGGCTCATCGCCATGTTCTCGTTGCTTTACCTTGGCGTCGCCTTCTTCTTTGTCAACGCAGCGCCTGCACTGGTGAGCATTACGACGGGCAGCGAGCGATCGCGCGTCATCTCTGTGCAAAGCGCCATGAACAACTTGCTGGCCTTTGTGGGCGGCCCGATTGCCGGTTTCGTGCCCCTGGCGCTGGTGGCGCTGTGGGGATGGTCCATCCATGCCCCTGCGACCTACAGGGTGCCGCTGCTGATCTCGACCGGACTCTTCGTTGCCGCCGCGCTGCTGATCCTGCGGGTGCATGTGCGGCCGCTGGATCACGACGACGCGGCGCACGTGGTGAAGTCATCTGCCAGGCCGGGTGCGCCGGTCGTCGGCGCGAGTTTCCTGAGCGTGCTGCTCATCCTCTCGCTGGTGCGCTTTCTCACCTCCTTCGGCATCGGCGCGGGGCTCACCTTTTTCAACGTCTACATGGATGACGCACTGAGCGTCTCCACCGCGACGATCGGGCTGATGATTGCCGCATCGCACTTGCTCTCGGTCTTCAGCGCGTTGATGGTGCCGCGCGTCGTCGCGCGTTGGGGCGCGGCCGACTCATCCGTGGCGGCGGCGCTGGCCGCAGGGCTGAGCCTGTTGCCCATGGCGTTGATACCCTTCTGGCCCGTGGCGGGCCTCTCGTTCGTTACCATGGGCGCGATCAGTTCCGTGCGCTACAACTCGTTCTTCGTCTACATGATGGAGGTGACGCCGCCTCGTTATCGCACGACCATGGCGGGTGCGGGCGAATTCTCCGGCGGCATGGGCTTTGCCATCGTTTCGCTGATCGGCGGCTTTACCATTGTCACCTTCGGCTATGGCGCGCTTTTCGTCGGCGCGGGGCTGGCCACGATCCTGGGAGGCGTTGTGCTGTTGGTCTATGTGCTCTGGCGCAAAGCCCACGATGCACGGCCAATCCCGATGCAGCCCAGCCTGGAGCCTGACGAAGGCCTGGCAGCATCAGAGGGTCACGAGTGAGCAGCGCCGCAGCGGGCGCATAGCGGCGGCTATTCGCGTTTGCCAACACACAGGATTTTGGTTTGCGGCGCGCAGTGGCGATAATCGAGCCAGGTCATAGCCCAACAGCGCGTGCTGCGGCCCCGCACAGTGCGGCTCCGTTACCGACCGATAGCCATTTGGATAGCCTGCCGTGTACCGACGCAAACTGAATCGAGCCTGGGAAACCCTCCGCTCCATGCCGGTGCCTGCCATCGCTTCGGACCGTCTCGTCGACCTCCACAACGATCTCACCTACTACGATACGGTCATTGCCACGCAAATGCGCGAGTTCTTGCGCGGCAACGCGATCAGCGTCTTCAAGGTGCGGATTGACAATGAGCTTGATGAGGGGCTGCGCACCTTCAAGGCCGAGACGCCTGCGGAGGTGGAGTGCCGCCGCGACCTGCTGCGCTACAAGCGACGCGTAGACGACGTTGTGCGTGAACTGGTGCGCCTCAACGAAGCGCGCCCCGCCGTGAAGCAGACGTCTCACTAAGGCAACAACCTCGACACAGAGGCCACAGAGGAAGAACGGAGAAACACAGAGAACAGCAACAGCAGTTTCCTGCTGTTAGTGCTGTTCTCTGTGTTTCTCCGTTCTTCCTCTGTGGCCTCTGTGTCGAAGCTGTTTTTACTCCGCTGCGCCGCGGTGCTTGAAGCAGCCCACCAGGTGGTCATCCACCATGCCCACGCTCTGCATGAAGGCATAACAGATTGTGGGCCCCACAAAGGTGAAGCCCGCCGCACGCAGCGCCATTGACAGCGCCTCGGCCTCGGGTGAACTGCTGCGCATCAACGCACGCGTGAGCGGCTGCGCGGGCAGCGGCGGTTCGCCCCCCACAAAGGCCCATAACCAGTCAGCAACCGAGCCGTGCTGGTCGCGCAGACGCAACCACGCCTGGGCATTCTGCACCGCACCGCGCACCTTGAGGCGATTGCGCACAATGCCGGCATCGTCCAGCAGCGCGGCGATCTTGCCTTCATCGTACGCCGCAATGATTGCAGGGTCGAAGCCGTCAAACGCGCGCCGGAAGTTGTCGCGCTTGTAGAGGATGGTGCGCCACGACAGCCCTGCCTGGAAACCCTCCAGAAGCAGGCGCTCGAAGAGTTCGCGCTCGTCGTACACGGGCACGCCCCACTCGTCGTCGTGGTAGGCAATGTAGAGCGGGTCGTCGCCCGCCCAGAAGCAGCGCTCGAGGCCCATCACGATCCTCCCTCAACCAAATCCTGGCGAACGGCTGCCGCCCATTTCTGCACGCGCAGCGCGACGCGCGCAGGGCTGCCACCGGCAAATACATATGCGATCGTCAGCCTCCAAGTGCGCAGCGTGGGCTTGCGCTCCGCTTCGCGCTTGAGAACGCGCCTTGCACCGGCGAAACTTGTTCCATTGCGCTTTCGAATCTCGGCGACGGACACGCCGTTGTCAAAATGCTCGACAAATGCCACCCGCAGCGCAGCCAGTGCTTCGTCGTCAAACTGGGCAGGGTGCTGCAGGTTGTACGCAGCGACGCTAAGAAAATGCACCGCCGCCAACTCCGCGTCCTGTGCTTTTCAGGCGAGCAGATAAGCGAGTTGCTCCCAGCAGGCCAAGCCATCCACAGCGGGCGCACCGCACTCTGGACAGGTGGTGGACGGCACGTGCACTGCGTCGGCCCTCATGCATCCAGCCCGATATCTCTGCGCAGCAAGTCGTCCACCGTCTCGCGCCGCTGCACAAGTTGCGCATGGCCCTCGCGCAGCCAAAGTACGGCGGGGCGGCGTGCGCCATTGTAGTTGCTGCCCATGTTAAGGTGGTACGCGCCGCTTACCGGCACCGCAAGCAATTCGCCCTCTGCGATTCCCGGCATAGGCAAATCATGGATCAGCACATCGCCGCTCTCGCAGAAGGGACCGGCTATCGACGCGGGTCCCATTTGTACACTTCCCGGCTCGCGCACGGGCAGTGCGGTATAGGACGCGCCGTAGAGAGCCGGTCGCGGGTTGTCGGCCAGACCGCCATCCACCAGCAGCCAGCGCTTGTCGCCGCTGCGCTTGACCGCGCCCACGCGGTATAGGGCCACGCCCGCCTGCGCCACGATGCTCCGCCCCGGCTCCAGATGCAGCCGCGGCAGGGGCAGGCCACGTGTGCTGCAGCCGGCGACAATCGTCTCTGCCACGAAGGCCACGTATTCTTCTATCACTGGATGGGGCAGGTCATCCTCGTGATAGGGCACGCCCCAACCGCCGCCCGGCGAGAAGAAGGTAGGCATCCAGCCGGTTTCGGCGCGCAGGTCGGCAATCAGGGTGAGCACCGTCTCTACGGCGGGCGCAATCGGCCCCAGTGCGTGGAAGTGCGAGCCCTGGTGAAAGTGAATGCCCTCCACCTGCACGCCTGCGCCCCGGCACATGGCCAGCGCGCTGCGGACTTCGCCTGGGTCCATGCCGAACTTGCTATCCACCTGCCCCGTTTGGCGATAGGCGTGGGTCTCCACGGCCACGCCTGGCCGCACCCGCAGCCAGATCGCGGGCAGTGCTGCCGTGACAGACGCGCTCAGCGCAAGCAGGCGGCTCAATTCACTGAGGTTATCCACGACGATCACGCCGGCGGACTCGAGCGCGGCGCGCAGGTCCTCGTCGCTCTTGTTGACACCATGCACGAGCAGGTGATCGGACGGGAAGTCGGCCGCGGCTGCAATCGCCAATTCGCCGGCGCCCGTGCAGTCAAGCCAAAGGCCACGGCGCGCCGCCCACTGCGCCGCCGCGCGCATCAGCAGCGCCTTGCCGGCAAGCGTCAGCGCGGCCGGGGCGGGATAGTGGCTGGCCAGCGCGCTGCGGTAGGCCTGTACGCGTGCGTCCAGCGTGGCTTCGTCAAAGAGATACAGGGGCGTGCCATAGGTGGCGGCCAGCGCCTCCAGGTCGCAGCCTGCAATGGTGAGCACGGGGTGGCCATGCGCGCCCAGCGCCACCATGGTCGTATCCGGAAAGAGTTCCATCCGCCGCAGCATGCCAACCCCCACTTCATTTCTGAGTAACGATGAAGCCATTAACCAGTCAACCAGTCATCCAGTCAACACTCACAGCAGCACCAGCAATATTCCGAAGAACGTGAGCGCCACCCCTGCCAGCGCCTCGCCAGTGGGTGTCTCACCTAACAGCAGCAGCCCCCACAGCACGCCCAGCGTCAACTCCTGCGTAGCCACCACGTTGACGATCGTCGCGCTTGTGCGTCGCAGCGCTGCGTTGTACAGGGTATGGCCAACAGCTAGTGGCAGCAGCGCCAGCGCCAGCAGGCTTGCCACCACGGGCGGCGTGTAGCCTCCGGGTGACCAGGCAAACAAGGCCATCGGAAGCGTCCAAAGTGCCGCCATTGTGTAGACCGTGCCGGCGTAGGCGAAGAGCCCGTAGCGGTTGCGCTGGCTGCGCCCGGCCAGCGTGTAGATGGCGAAGGCGACTGCGCTGCCCAGCGCCAGCAAGTTGCCCCAGAGCATGCGTTTGTCGAGTGGCTCGGCGCCGCGGCCGGTCGCGAAGCCGGACAACACGGCCACGCCGGCAACTGCGACCGCTATGCCAAGCCACTTGCGTGGCGACAGGCGCTCGATGCCCGTGAGGCGCCCAAAGAGCGCCACGAAGATCGGCGCGGTGTAGACGAGCGCAAGGCTGTGCGCGATGGTTGTATAGCGCAACGATGCAATGTAAAAGAGGAAATGGAGCGCTGCCACGAGCCCGAAGGCGGAGAATTTGATGAGCGCGCGCCTCTGGGGCAGCGGCTGCCCGGCCAAGCGCGCCGCTGCCAGCACAACCACGCCGGCGACAGAGAGTCGCCAGAAGGTCGTCTCCCACGGGCCTACGCCGCGCAGTGCCCAGCGTACAAGAACGGGACTCAGGCTGAATAGAAGAACCGCCCCGGATACGAAAAGCAGCCCCTGCCGGTTATCGGCAGCGGCTGCGCGTCTATCTGCATTGCTTGGTGAAACCGAATCCTCTGGTGGGGCCGGCACTGCGCCAGTGGCCCCTAGAAGCCGCCGGTGAAGGCCACGGCAACTGAGCCGATTACCATGCTCAGGATCACAAGCAGGCTGATGACATAGAAGATCTTTTCGTTGCGCGAGTACTTGCGCTTTTGCTGAGCCATGGGGCCAGGCCTTTCAATCGCCCGCAATGGGCTGGACACAAATCACCGAAGCGCTACCCTGTCGGCGCGCCGCACCTATTATACAAAGCCCTGGGTCATGCGCCAAAAAACGGCAGCGTCCCGCCTTTTCCATTGCAGCGAATGGGGGCGGTTATGTCGCGGTCACGTGGCCGCGCCAGAGGTCCCAATAGGGCACGAATCCGTAGTACCAGGCAAGCAGCAGTGCCAGGCGCAGGCCATGCAGCCCGTCGCGATAGCCGCCCAGCGAAATGTAGCGGCGACGAAACTCGCGCAGCGGCTGCAGAACAAAGTTGTGTGGCCGCGGCCGTATGCCACGCGAAGCTAAAATCTCCGCTTCGAAGCGTGCGTAACCATGCTGCTTGGTGTGAAATTGCCGCCATGATCCGTAGTTGTAGTGCAGCAGCGGCTCACGCAATTGCGCCTCCGGGCCATCCACAACGACAACCTCGTGGACGGCGCGCTCGGCCACATAACGTGCTCCCGCACGCATGATGAGGCGCAACTGATAATCCGGGTAGAAACCGCCGCCACGCATCTCCTTGCCTACAATGAGATTGCGGCGCGGTATCCAGTAGCCGGCTGCCTGCGGATTGGCAAGCACCTGGGTGATTTCGTTGCGCAACGCAGGCGTAACGCGCTCGTCGGCGTCGATGAAGAGCACCCACTCGGCGTTGAGCGAATCGAGCGCTGCCTGGCGCTGCGCGGCGTAGGAGTCAAACGGGCGCTCAATGACCTGGGCGCCGGCGAGGTAGGCGAGTTGTGGGGTGGCGTCGCTGCTGCCCGAGTCCCAGACGACAACCGCGTCGGTCCAGCCCGCCAGCGACTCGACGCACGCCGAGATGTGCGCGGCCTCGTTCTTCGTCAGAATGACAGCAACCAGCCGCTCCACGGCGATCCTCCCGGCTTACTGCGTGCTGCGCAGCACTGCTTTGCGCGCCGCGATCTCGGCGCCGGCATCGCTGCCGCCGCTCAGGCCGCGTGCGAATCGAGCCAGCGCGCGGCGCGCGCTTATGCGCATTGCCGCGCCGACGATGAAGCGCACGAAGGCCTGCGTGCCCGGTGCAAAGTGCGTGCGATGCAGCCGATAGAAACGCAGTCTGCTGCGCCAGAGACGAGTAAAGGCCGGCCAGCGCACCTGACGGCTGCTTTGCCCTTCAAGGTGTACAATCTGGGCCGCAGGCAAGGTAAAGACGCGCCAGCCTGCCTCGCCGGCGCGCAGGCAGAAGTCCATCTCCTCGCAATACATGAAATAGCCTTCGTCCAGCGTGCCGATCTGCCGAAAGAGTGCGGCGCGCGCCATGAGGGCAGCGCCCAGCACAAAGTCGACCGCAAAGGGGCGACCTGTGTCCCACTGGCCGCGCGGGTAGCGGCCGTTGAGCCGGCTTTCGTAGATGCGCTCGCCCCAGGGCAGCCGGTTGAGGGGGAGCAGATCGAGCGCGACCTGCGCGACGCCGGGGAAAGCGAAAGCGCCGTGTTGAAATCGCCCGTCGCCGTAGCGCAGCCCAGCTCCACAAATGGCCGCGTCCGGCGTACGCTGCAGAAAGCGCACCATCTGCGCCACCGCGTCGCTCTCGATACGCGTGTCGGGGTTGAGGAGCAGCACATAGTCGGAGGTGGGCAGCGCGTGGAAAGAGTCGGGTGCGCCGGTCAGCCCAAGCAGCGCCAGGGCACGGTTGTTGCCGCCGCTGAAGCCCAGGTTGCGTTCCAGGGCCAGCAGGCGCACCTGCGGAAACTCGCGCCCCACCATGGCCGCGCTGTCGTCAACGCTGGCATTGTCGACGACAATGATCTGCGCCGACAGCCACCCGGCCTCACGTGCCAGCGAATCCTGCAGCGTCGTCAGGCAGTCGCGCAGGAGGTTGCGAGTATTGTAGCTAACGACAATCACAGCGAGGCGGGCATCCGTTTGTTTGCTCACACCTGGATCAACCCTTGACGCCGCTGCTGGTCGCGCTCTCCACGAAGAAACGCTGCGCGAGAATGAAAATGATGAATGGCGGCAAGATTGCCAATGACGCGCCAGCCAGGATGAGATTGGGCGAAGCCGCCGCGCGCCCGCGCAGCACGTTGAACGCCGGCGTCATAACGTGATTCTGCTCGTTGCCTGTGTCGAAGGTAGTGCGGAATGATGAGCATGACGAAGGGAATCATAATCGTTCCCAGGTAAAGCAGAAAAATGAGATCGCGGCCGGGGAGGCGCAGGCGTGCATAGGCATAGCCTGGCAATCCCCACAGCACGCCGCGATTCGCGCGACCGGCACCTGTTTCGGGGTTGAAGGTGAGAAAATCCAAGGGGACGGATAGCTGTCATCCACTGATAGGCTGAAGGCGGCGACGCCATCTCCGCGCCAACGCAGTGCGTAACGGGCTGCGGCTCTCTTGCTTCTAGCCCGAAATACCGTCGCGGATGCCTAATTCATCTTTGGCCACTGGCTGTGCATCCTGCCGACGCGAATGCGAGAGCACGCGTGCGGCCACATTCGGCGCCTCTTTGACGCGATTTTCGTAGAGGGTGCACGCACGAGTTGTCAGGTTGGTTGGCGGTGGTAGGAACGAGCGAGTTT
>CAYRVP010000124.1:0-12619 GCA_964427845.1 uncultured Caldilineaceae bacterium | reverse complement strand
ACCATCACCACCAACGGCCTGCGTGCCGGCTGGCGTCTCGACGGCTACGTGGTCGTACGCTTGCCCGGTACGACTTTGCAGGAGTTCTCCCGCATCATCGTCAACCAGGCGACCGACCTCAACCTGCTGGTGCCCTATCCGCCGCTGACCCAGTGGCAGAATAATGGTTCCAACGTCGAAGTGCACGTGGACATCGCCATCCAGGTGCTGGACCAGGACGGCGATCTGGTCAACTGGATTGGCGGCGATTTGCTGCGTGCGCCCGGTGTACTCGGGCCTGGCGGCCAGGACTGGAACATCTACTGTCAGACGCCACCCACGCCCGCCATCAACATCATCAAGTTCACCAATGGCGCCGACGCCAATAATCCTGATGGGGCGGGCGTCCCGCTCATCGCGCCCGGCGGCGCGGTCACCTGGGCCTATCTCATCAGCAACATCGGCCCTATCGACATCCCGTTGGGCGAGATCACGGTGACGGACAACATCCCCGGCGTCGCCCCGCTCTTTGCGGCTGTGGTGAGCGGTGACGGCAAGGGTGACGGCAACGCCATTCTGCAGCCGGGCGAAGTGTGGCGCTATGTCGCAACCGGCCTGGCACTCGATCTGCGCACCCCGCCTGCGAATGCGGGGCTCGTGCTCGTGCCCAACGTCTGTCGCGAGGGCAATTTGGCAGCGCCCGGGCGCACCGCCTACACCAACATCGGCACTGTGCAGATTCCGAATACGTCTGACACCGATCCATCCAGCTACTGCAATCCCGAAGCATCCATCACGGTCCTCAAGACGGCCGATCCTTCATACGTCTTCACCCCGACCTGGCAGATTGCCAAGAGCGTCTCGCCCGCTGTGGTGAATCTCTTCGAGGGACAAAGTTCGGCTGTAACCTACACAGTGCAGGTGACGCCAACCGTCGCGTTTGGGGGCTATCAGGTCTTTGGCTCCATCTATATCACCAACACGGGTCCGATTGCCACGCAGATCAGCACAGTGGTCGATACGGTGAGCGGTGCGGGCAATGCGCCCGTAAGCTGCCCGGGTGGCCTGCCGCAGACGCTGGCGCCTGGGGCCCGGCTGCTCTGCACATACCTTACATCGCTGCCCGACGCTACGTCCCGCACCAACACGGTGAATGTGACATTCGAGGGTGACCAGGTGGAAAGCGCAACCGCGCCTGTGGTCTTTGGTGCGCCAACGCTGACCATCGATCCGGTCACCATCGACGATATCTACAACGGCGGCGCGCCGACGCCGCTTGCATCCCAGGTCGTCACATCGACCTCGCTTGTGTACACGCGCACGGTTGTCTGCGGCAGTGGCCTGAATTACGTGAATGGCGTGGCCACCTATGCGCGCGCAAACACCGCCCGCATCGTGGAGACCGAGCAGAGCGCAGATGCCACGATGACGGTCAACTGCTATCGCCCGTCCGTCGAGAAGACGGTTGATCCCGACTTCACGCGGCGCTTCACGTGGCAGATCCAGAAGCGCGCTTCGGTTGAGCAACTCGACCTGGCCGACGGCGAAAGCGCGCCCGTCACCTACACGGTTACGCTGACCAAATCAGCGCCCATCGACGAGAACTTCCGCGTCTTCGGGACAATTACCGTGGTCAACCCCCACCCAGGCGCAGCGCTGCAGTTGACGGGGATAGCGGATCGACTGGGCAATGGCCTGGGCGCAACCGTTACGTGCCCTGCCACATCCGTGCCCGCCGGCGGGAGCCTGATCTGCACCTACGCGACCGCCGTGCCCAACAATGCCAACGGCACGATCACCGCGACAATCACCGCGACCACGGGCATTGTCTACAACAGCCCCGTTGTTCCCTACACCTTTGCCAGTCTACAGCCTTCCCAGACAACGCTTGCTTCGGTAACCGTGACCGACACCAACCCGGCCACCGGCCAGCCGTGGGTCTTTGCGAGCAGCGGCACGCAAAGCTATCAGGTACCCTTCGCTTGCACCGACATTGTCTACGATGAGACCAACCTCTTCCAGAGAATCGTTGACAATACGGTGGAGATTACGCAGACGGGCCAACAGTCCAACGCGCGCGTGACGTTGAACTGTCGCCTGCCCGACATCAACATTGTCAACGTATGCCAATTGGGTGTCGCGATCTGGACGCTGACGGCCGACCAGAGCGGCGCGTATGTGGTTGAGTTTGTGGAGAACGGACCCGGTGGCGGCGTTGTGGTGAGCACGCTCGATTTGAATCTGGTTGCAGGGGCGCCGACTACCTTCTCGTATGATGGCGACGTCGACAATCTGCAGGAGGTGCGCGTACTCTTTGGCGGTCAGATTGTCGCCTATCTGCTGGGCGGGCCGGTAGAGCAACTGCCCTGCAGCCCGACTTCGGCGCCGCCCAGCAAGGAGCCGAACGGGGGGACGGACAACAGCATCTTCCTGCCGGCTATCTTGCGCCCGTAGCAACGCGGCAGGGCCATAGATCATATGCAAGAGAGGGGTGCAAGGGCTGAAACGCCCTTGCACCCCTCTCTTGCGTTGAAGTAGTGCGCTCGTGGTCTGTTGCGGAGCTTTTCCTGGCGCTCATTGTGGTGCGCGCAGGTGCAGGCCGAGAGGCCTTCCGCTACAAACAGCGCGGTATTTCAAGCACCCTGCGCGCCATCATTGAAGCAGCAGCTCAATCCACGGCGCAAATTCAGGTGATCTCGACAGGTGACTCGCGCACGGTGACGAGACGGCCGTCAACCCATTCACCCGCGTCGCTCAGCGCGAAGACGAGGTAGTACGGCGCAGCCACGACGGCCGCGTTGGCGGGCAAGCGGACATCGGCGGCGGCGAACCAGCCCCACAGGCCGGGGCGCACCTCGCGAAAGGGCAATGCGGCGCGCACTGTCTGCCAGACGGCCGCATCCCATGCCGCGGCATCGGGCTGGGCCACCAGCCACCATGCACGCACCACCGGCGCGTCGTCATCCTCCAGCGAGCAAATCAGATAGACCGACTCGGGGTAGTGGGCGTTCCACGCGTCCGTGGCCGACGGATAGGCGACCGAGACAGGATGGGAGTGGTAGATGCCCATCATCACGTCGCCCGCATCCTCAAAGTCAAACTGCAACAGCAGCGTTTGCGGGTCCACAGTGTAGTTTTCAATGCGTTCGGTGGCGATGTTGCGTGCGGGGATTGCCTCATACGCCTCCAGGTCGCGCCCGCGCACAATCCCGCAGATTTCTTCGGGCTTGCCGGCGCGCGCGTGGGCCACAATGGCATCATGCACGGTGCGCGGCAGGCGCACGCGGGGAGCGTCGTAGTCCATGCTCTCTCCTGGTGGGAACGGCTTATCAGTCGGCGGGTGCTGCGGGCACTGAATGGCTGGGCGCGCGCGACGGGAAGAGAGGGCTCGCACCAATTCGGAATGACGCGTGCGCATACGCCGCGCCCCCGCTGCATAACACCCGCTTTGTTATAGGATGAGTTGGAAGTGCTGTCAAGGCGCCACGGGTGCATCTCACGCCGTGGCCGGTTACGATGTGATGTGTGCGCGCGCTGCGGCTGCCGGTGTCGATTCGCGCGATTCTTGCCATGGCAGGCTGCTTTCTGCCGGGATGGGTCGGCTGTGATCTACAGCACGAGGCTGGTGTGATCCGGGTGCTTCACCCTTGCCACGACTCTATGCCATAATCGACCAACGGTTGCCCCATGCGCAGATTGTCACAGGCTCTGCTGATGAAGATCAGCCATTGATTCTGCCGCATTTCCAAGCCGCCATTTCCCCACAGACCCCCATCCCCGAACACGCATGACCTGCAGCGCGCCGCACCGGCGCGGCTGCGACCCCCACATCGTTGCGTATTCCTCCTGCGCTGCCCTCACTGCTGTGAACAACCCCCACACACGTGTGTCTGCGCGCCCATGCCGGTCGTGAGGATGCACCCGAAATCAGGTTCTGCTGTGGCCGCTTGCGCGCCCAAGCGCAGCGGCGCAGTTGCAGAAACCGCATCGCTGTGGAGAGGTTCTTTCAGTCAGGAGGAGAGCACATGGACGTTCGGATGCTGCAAAACCAGGTGAATGCGTTGGAGAAGCTGGCCGGGGACAAATCGGCTCAGCAAGACTTGGGCAAGAGGCTTGTGCAGGAGGTTGCCCAGGCTGTCTATGAGGAGAAGAAGGGGATGGAAATTGCCAACCCGGATCTCCAGTTGGTGGTCAAGAAGGGAGACGTGGTGCCGGCGCAGGTGCGCGATCAAGTGCCCACCGACGCCCAGGGCGTGGCGCTGCAGGACGCGCTGGTGCAGTACCTTAACCTGCGCATCTGGCTGCGCATCTGGGCGCGCTTCTGGTTCCGCGTCATCTTCGACACAACCTTCGAGACGTCGCCCATCAACCGCTTCCGCGACTTTGCCGACCAGTTGGCCTTCTCCGATGAGGAAGCCGCGCTGGTGGGGCGGCTGCAGAAGATTGCGCAGTAACCCCTGACGCTGGTGCATGTTCGGGCGCACGCCGCGCAGTGTCAGATCAGCGCGCGGCGTGCGCCCACCTTTCAACTCCGGCTGCTCGACTGTTGAGGCGAGGTGACTCTGTGGACACAACCCTGAATCTCATCATAAAGTCAACGCGCAAGTGCAATTTGCGCTGCTCCTATTGTCATGATTGGCGCTCGCGGGCCAACCTCATCTCATTTGAGGTCCTTGCCAATGTGATTGCCAAGGCGCTGCAAAACCCCCAATACCGGCTTGTCAACTTCATATGGCATGGGGGCGAGCCGCTGCTGCTGGGGCAGGACTTCTTCCGCAAGGTCCTCACCATCCAGGAGACATTCCTGCGGTCGAATCAGTACGTGACAAACAGCCTGCAGACGAACGGCACGCTACTGACCGAAGCGTGGTGCGCGTTCTTCAAGCGCAACAAATTCAACGTGGGCGTAAGCGTGGACGGCCCTGAAGCCATCCACAACCTCAACCGCTCCTACGCGTCAGGCCAAGGCAGTTTTGGCGATGTTGTGCGCGCCCTGCGCATGCTTGAAGACTTTGACCTGCCGCACGGCGTGCTGCTCGTTCTCAACGACAACACGCGCAGGCTCGCGGCGGCGCAGATCTTCGACTTCATCATCAATGACCTCAAGGTGAAGAACTTCTCCTTTCTGCCTGCCGTGCCCGACAACATGCCCGACGCGCAATCAGGCGAGCGCCCGACGACTGACTACTTCCCCATGGCCGACTACGAGCGTTTCATGATCGACATATTTGACCACTGGTATGCGCTGGATGACCCGGAGATTCACGTGCGCGAGCTTGACGGCATTGCGCGCTCCATCCTGCGCGGCAATCCGCAGGTGTGCACGCTGGCAGGCAACTGTCTGGGCAGCAATTACCACATCGAGGCCAACGGCGACGTGTACCACTGCGACAAGTATCTGGGCGACAGCGCCTACAACCTGGGGAACATCCTGATTGACGACTTCAACTCGATTCGCGCCGGCGCGCCCTTCAAGGAGCTGCAGGAGAATGAGCGGCGCAACCTCGACAAACTGGCAGGCTGCCAGTACCACGACATCTGCAACGGCGGTTGCCCGCACGATCGGTACATTGCGGGCAAGTATCTGCCGGGCTACACAGGCGCATGCTGCGGCCAGAGCGGGCTGATTGCGCACATGCAGGCGGCGCTGGGGCAGAACATCGGCGCAGAGAACATGGTGCTGCTGGGTTACCCGGCGGCGGTCGCGGCGTGAATGCGTTCCCCGCTGCACTGTGGCGGCAGACGTCCTGGTAGTCTCGTTTTGTCCCTGCGCCTGCGCTATACTGCGGGCAGCACGCCGGCAACTTGTCCTGCAGCAGCCCCATTCATCAAGGAGAAGCGCATGAGCGACCCAGGCGGCGCCGCAGTCCGCAGCGCGTACATTGAGTCAATCGACGTGCGCTTCGCGCCCCTGGTGCTGCGGCTGGATGAAGCCGTGCGCGCCGCCGCCCCCGAGCTAGCGCCCAGGATCAGCTACGGTATCCTCATGTACGGCATCATCGGTGACTACCGCAACTGGGTTTGCGCGATCAGCGCGACCAGCAAGGTGGTCACCCTGCGCTTCTTGTGGGGCAACCTGCTGGAGGACAAGGCCGGGCTTCTGCGCCCCGGCTCCACCACGATCGGCAACCTCGACTACGCGTCGATTGAGAAGATTGACGTGGGCGTGGTCGAGGCGTATGTGCGCGAGGCGGTGGCAAAGTACGACACTTTCAAGGAGAATACAGTGAAGAAATAGCGCGCAAAGCGATGCTACCGGAAGCATCGCTTTGCGCGTTCTGTGCTAGACTGAGAGCAGCCGCCGCATTGTCGGCCCGTGCCCTTTGCCGGTGCGGCTGCGCTATCTCATGGCCCCGATCGACCTGCTCCTGCTCCATCCGCCCAGCGTCTACGACTTCCGCACGCGCGCCATCATGTATGGCCCCGTGAGCGACCTCATCCCCTCCTCGCCCGTCTTCGAGATGTACCCGCTGGGCTTCCTGACGATGACGGATTATCTGGAAGCGCGTGGCCTGCGCGTGCGCATCGTCAACCTCGCGCTGCGCATGATGAATGACCCGCGCTTCGACGTCGCGCGCTTTCTTGCCAAACTCAGGCCGCGGGCGGTGGGGATTGACCTGCACTGGCTGCCCCACGCCCACGGCGCCATCGAGATTGCCAACATCGTCAAGCAGTTGCACCCCAACGTGCCCGTGATCATGGGCGGCCTCTCCTCCAGCTATTTTCACGCTGAACTGATCGAGTATCCTGCAGTGGATTATGTGCTGCGCGGCGATTCGGTGGAGCCGCCGCTCTACGACCTCATGCAGCACATTCTTGCGGGCAGTGCGCCGGTCGCTGTCTCCAACCTCACCTGGAAGGACGCGGCGGGCGTGCATGTGAACCCACCCAGCTTCATTCCCGACTCACTCGACTACGCCAACCTTGCGCCGCAACGCCTCGTCAAAATGGTGCTGCGCTACCGCGACCTGCAGAGCGTGCTTCCCTTCAACGGCTGGTGGCATAATCCAATTACGGCCACCTTCACGGTGCGCGGCTGCGCACACCGCTGCGTGACCTGCGGCAACTCGCGCGATGCCTGCGCCATCCTCAGCGTGCGGCCACAGCCGATCTACCGCAGCCCCGCCAACCTGGTGGAGAACATGCGCGCCATCAGCCGCATTTCGCGCGGCCCCATCTTCCTCGTGGGTGACTTGCGCCAGGCAGGCGATGACTACGCACATGCCGTGCTTGATCTGCTGCGCAGCGCCAAACTCAAGAACGAGATCGTCTTCGAACTCTTCGCCATGCCGCCTGTCGACTACCTCGCGGCCATTGACGCCGCCGTGGCCAACTGGAGCCTCGAGCTCTCACCTGAAAGCCACGATGAGAGTCTGCGCCGCCGCCAGGATGCGACTGTCGCTTTCACAAATGCCGAGATGGAGGCGATCATCCAGCAGGCCCTGGCGTTGCGCTGCACGCGCGTGGATGTCTTCTTCATGATCGGTCTCTCGGGCCAGACGAGCGCCTCCGTCATGCAGTCGATTGACTACTGCGAACACCTTTTCGAGATGACCGACGCACGCCTCTCCTGCTTCATCTCGCCGATGGGCCCTTTTCTGGATCCGGCCAGCCGCGCCTTTGAAGCGCCCGCTGCCTACGGCTATCGCCTCTTTGCGCGCACGCTGGAGGAGCACCGCCAACAGCTTGTGAAGCCCTCGTGGGTGCAGATTCTGAACTATGAAACCGAATGGATGACGCGCGACGAAATGGCCGCTGTGACCTACGACGCGGGCGAGGCGCTCAACGCCCTCAAGCTGCGCTATGGGCGCATCGAACGGGCGCAAGGCGATATGGTGGCGCGCCACATTCAGAGCGCGCGCGACCTGAGCGCCCGGCTTGACGCCGCCGCGCGCAGCCACACGCCTGACCGGGCGGCGGAAGAGGCGCTCCGCGGTGAGGTGAACGCCTTCAGCGTTTCAACCGTCTGCGACAAGAGCGAACTCTTCTGGAGCCGCCGCCTGCTCAACTTCAACGTGGGGGCCATATTGCGGCTGGCGGGAGAATACGCGCGCGAGACGCTCATGGCTGCGCGCCATTGAGACCGGCTGCACCGAGCTCATTTGCTGGGAATAACCAGACTGGTGACTTTACCTCGCCTTCACCTGGCCGCGACTGTGTGTCCAGCCACGTCAACCGGCCGTTCGCCAACCCGCAGCATGATGTAGAGGCCGTAAACGATAAAGACGAGGGTTGTGCCCACCGTAATCGTGACCGACCAGGTGGTCGAGAGGGCAAAACCGGGCCGCTGAATCATGCCGGCGAAGTCAATCAGGAAGTGCGCCAGCACAAGCGGCCATATGATGCCGAATTTGAGTGCCAGCGCCGCAAAGGCAAAGCCTATTGCCGACGCGTAGAAGAGTTGCTGTGCAGCGTCCAGGACACTTTCGCTCGCAAGCAGATTCATCATATGTGTGAGGCCAAAAAGCAGCGTCGTGACGATGGCTGCCCGCCAGAGTCCGTGCGCCTTCAGCGGCTGCAACATCAACCCACGGAAGAAGCTCTCCTCCACGAAGCCCACCAGCAGCGTGACGGCGAACACAGCGCTCACCTGGCCCAGGCTGACAAATTCCACGCCCGGGATCAAGTTGATGATGATGGGCAGAAAGGGGACGAGAAAGTAAATCAGGTCGCGCCGCGCATATGCTGGACGATACCCTACCTTTCTCCACCAGCCCATGGCGGTCAGCAGCAGAGCGGCGATGAGTGCAAGGCCCACTTGCGCCAACCCATAGAGCCATAGATCTGAAAGGTGGGCTAATTGGGCAATTGTGCCTGCCACAAGATAGTCAAACACGACGACAACTTCCAGAATTGTCGCAAACCAATAGGGATGGCGTTCAGCAAAACGGCGCAATTTCATGAATAGCTCCTCAATCGTTTTGAGTTTTGAATAGTCCTCAGCCAGCCATTATGACGCAGTGCGCCAAAGCGGACAAGCAAACTTGGCCCTCATTGGCCAGGGCTTCTCAAAAGTCAGGAACGCGGCACGCGCGGGTGAGGTGCAGTTTTGCGGTGCGATGACTTTTGAGAGACCCTGCATAGCCTTCCACTGCCGCTGCTCTCCCTGCTCCCATGCTATAATGCCCCCCTTGCGCATTGCGTGCACGTGCCTTCAGAATGATTTCACGCCATGACCCCTCAACCGACTCTCTACCGTCGACTGCTGCGGCGGCCCCTCTTCGACAAGATTCTCTTTGCCAACCTTGCCGTTGTGGGGCTGGGCGCGATCGCGGGCACCATCATCACAATCTGGCATGTGCGCGCCTTCCCGCAGGACCTGCATCTTGAACTCATCATTCTCTTTGCCACGGCGGGGGTAATTCTGAGTTATTTGGCCAACCGCTGGGTGCTCAAACAGGCGCTCGCGCCTCTCGACAACCTGCAGGATGCCGTGGACCGCGTGCGCTCGGGTGAAGCGGACGTGCGCGTGGTGATGGGCGACGTGAGCGACGAGCGCTTCGACCGCCTGGCCGAAACCTTCAACGCGATGCTGCTGCGCCAGGCGCAGAGCGCCGCCGAGATGCAGGGGCTGACCCGCCGCCTGATTGGCGCACAGGAGGAGGAGCGGCAACGGCTGGCGCGCGAACTGCACGATGAGGCGGCCCAATCACTTACCTCGCTGCTCGTTCGTCTGCGCCTGCTGGAGCACGCGCAGACGCCCGCAGAGGCGCAGGCACGCGTGCATGATTTGCGCGAACTCACCGCCACGGCGCTGGAGGATGTGCGTCGTGTAGCGCTGGACCTGCGCCCCACCATTCTGGATGACCTGGGGCTTGGCCCGGCACTCGAATGGCGCGTCGACGAATTCAACAAAGAGGGTGCGACGCAGGGCGCGGTCTCCGTGCACGGCATGGATGCGCGCCTCCCGCGCGAAATCGAACTCGCACTCTACAGGGTGGGGCAGGAGGCGCTGAGCAACGTGCACCGCCACGCCACTGCCACGCGCGTGGAGGTGGGGCTGACACGCAGCAACGGCAGTGTGACGCTTGCCGTGCGCGACAATGGCGTTGGCTTTGACCCGTCACTTGTGCGCGGCGCCACCGCGGCCACGCGCGGCTGTGCCATGGGGCTGCTGGGCATGCGCGAACGCATGGCCATCGTTGGCGGTGAACTGCTGATCGAATCTGCACCGGGCCAGGGTTCAATGATTCGCGCGACAGTGCCCGTTGTCCGGGATGCACACAGCGCGCAGGAGCGAGCATGAACGACCCGATCCGCATTCTGCTTGTGGACGACCACATGGTCGTGCGCGTGGGGCTCAAGGCGTTGATTGATGCCGAGCCGGACCTGCGCGTGGTTGGCGAGGCGGGCAATGGCGTGGAGGGCGTGGAGAAGACGCGCACACTCCAGCCCGATGTGGTGGTGATGGACATCGCCATGCCCGAAATGGATGGGCTGGAGGCCACGCGGCGCATTCGCCAGGAGAACCCCGCGGCACAGGTGCTCATTCTCACCGTGCACGCGCAGGAGCGCTATCTTTTCCCCGTGCTCAAGGCGGGTGCGGCGGGTTATGTGCTCAAGTCGACAGTGGACACGGAATTGCTCGATGCCATCCGCTCGGTGGCGCGCGGCGACGCATTTCTCTATCCCTCGGCCACGCGTATGCTGCTTGAGGATTACCTCAGCCAACGCCAGAGCGGCCGCAGCGCCGACGCCTACGACACGCTGAGCGAGCGCGAGCGCGAGGTGCTCAAGCTGATTGCGCTGGGCCACACGGCGGCGCAGGTGGGCGACCAGCTTGCGCTCAGCCCCAAAACTGTGGAAACCTATCGCGGGCGCATTATGGGCAAGCTCTTTCTCAGCAGCCGCGTGGACTTGGTGAAGTATGCGCTTGCGCGCGGGCTGCTGGTGGAATACCAGTAGTCGATAAACCCAGTTCGTCAATTGCGCGCTGTTCCGCCCGGTAGTGGCCGCGCGGATCGTAGCGGAAGGCCTCCCGGCCTTCAGGGTGGCGCACAGATGACCTGGCGCGCAAAGTGAAGGCCAGGAGGCCTTCCGCTACACTTACAGGCCGATTTGCGCAGT
The DNA here is from genome assembly GCA_964427845.1 of uncultured Caldilineaceae bacterium. GTDB lineage: Bacteria > Chloroflexota > Anaerolineae > Caldilineales > Caldilineaceae > UBA5069. The sequence goes on along the minus strand of CAYRVP010000124.1, from coordinate 1,573 downwards.
GCAGCGATTTGCCTGCGCTGCGGCGCTGGCGCACACCACTTCTCAATCATCAATCATCGCTCAACGACGCGTGACAATCCAATGGCCTACTCCCTCGCCGACCCCTATCGCCCCCTGCGGTACGTAATGCGCATCAACGGTGCGCTGCTGGGGCTTTCGCTCGGCCTCTACATGCTGATTGCGCCATCCCGCTGGCTCGCGGGGCTGGGGCTTCTGGCGGCGGATGCGTCGCCGCTGGGCTGGCGCGTGGCGGGGGCAGCGCTGTTTGCTTTTGGCCTCTTCCTCACTCTGGCAGCCGGCGTGCGCGACCTGGACCTCTTCGTGCTCCTCCCCTGCCTGATCTTCCATGCGCTGCTTGCACTGGTGCTGCTGCTGGCCTATCTGGGCCACCAACTGGACGACCTGGGAGCTGCGGCGGGTGTCGGGCTGGTTGTGCTCTTCCTGCTCTGCCTGGTGGGTGCGCTGGCGCCGCTGCGCTACTTCAGCGCCGAGTTTCGCTTCTGAGGACAAATATAATGTCGACGCAGAGGCGCAAAGACGCAAAGGAGCGCAAAGAAAGGCAACGTCAAGAGATGCTTTTCTTGCTCTTGTTGTCCTTTGCGTCGTTGCGCCGCTGCGTCGGGTTTGTCGTTTTGCGTCGGGGTTGCTCTTCTGTGCGTGCAACGGTTGAGGGGCGAGCGGGTTTTATATTTGTTTGACACCCTACCTGTTGTCTGCTAGGATATGCGGCACATTACTGCTGGCAATGCCGCCACAAACGCACCCAAGGATGGGGACTGATCGATTCTCCCAACCGCCCGTGCTGGACGGGCTGGGCGCCGAATTCCTCTTGCTGGTACGCAACTGATACAAATGCCAATGCTCACGGCAACCGCTTGCACAACGGCGGCTTCACAGTACGGCGCAGCGGCGCCGGCAGCGGCCGGCCTTCTCGGCACTCCCACTCCAATTCGCAGCAGCAACCCAAATTGCGTGGGGAGCGATGGCTCGCGCGCCGCCTGTGCGTGCCCGCTACACCGCTCTGACCACCTTCGCAATTGAATCTACGGCAGGAGCACTCGGCAACATGGCAAAACTGCTGGAAGTGAAGAACCTCAAAACGCAGTTCTTCACGCAGGACGGCGTCGTCCATGCGGTCAACGGCATCACCTATTCGGTGGGCGCCGGCGAAACCGTAGCCATTGTCGGCGAGTCCGGCTCCGGCAAGAGCGTAGGCGTGATGTCGCTTATCCGCCTCATCCCCCAGCCGCCGGGCAAGATTGTTGACGGCGAAGTCTGGTTTGATGGCGAGGATCTCCTCAAGATTAGCGAGGAGGATCTGCGCAAGATCCGCGGCAATCGCATTGCCATGATCTTCCAGGACCCCATGACGTCGCTCAACCCCGTGCTCACCATCGGCCGCCAGATTACTGAAGCGCTTGAACTGCACCTGGACATGAACAAGGAGCAGGCGCGCAAGCGCGCCGTGGAATTGCTTGAACTCGTGGGCATCCCCGGCGCCGATGCGCGCCTCGACGACTACCCGCACCAGTTCTCCGGCGGCATGCGTCAGCGCGTGATGATTGCCATGGGT
>CAYRVP010000123.1:0-12717 GCA_964427845.1 uncultured Caldilineaceae bacterium | reverse complement strand
GCGCATGTTTGTGTAGCCGGGGGCTTCCCAGCCCCCGGAGTGCAGGAGCGATGCACATGTAGACTCCGTGAATGCGCGCAGAACCAAGTCCGCAGGGAAGAAGACCGGGGGCTGGGAAGCCCCCGGCTACACAAACATGCGCCCCTGCGTAAACTGACTCATTAATCCCCAAATATCCTTCTTTGCGATCAGTCTGCGTATCGCGGTATGACTTTAGTTGAGCGGGGGCAGTTTCAGTACGTCGCCTACCTGGAGAGAGGGGTTCTCGCCGAAGGCGCTGCTGTTGAGTTGGATGAGTTGCGCCATTCGGTCACTATCAACACCGTAGAATTTGCTGACGACACTCCAGAGCGAGTCGCCCGGCTGCACGGTGTAGGTGACGGGGATACGCACGATGAGGTCAACGGCGTTGACGTCGTCGAGGGCGGGGATGTTGTCGAGGAGGTCGATAATCATTTGGCGGTCGGCTGTGCTGGTGAGGATGCCGGAGAGGCGCACGCTGTTGCCCTCGATGGCGGCGCGCAAGTCGGCAATGGCCAGGTCGGCGCGACCGCTGTTGACGAGGAGCGCGGGCAAGTCAAGCGTGGTGGGCGCGATGCCGGCGGCGGCGGCGAGGCCGCTTGCGGCGACAGGCTCCGGGGTAGGTGCAAGCACAAAATCGGCGGGGATTGTGGGCTGGGAAGGTTGTACCTGGACGGCGGGCGCGGCGCCGCGGGGTGTGGGCGTGGGCAAGACCAGCGGCATGGGTGTGACGGCCTCGAGCGGTTGGCTCTGGACGACGGGGCTGGCTTCGCTGAGACCTGGGAGGAGTGCCATGAGGGCGTCGGGACCGCTCGAGAGGAGCGTCCAGCCCATGGCGCCGGCAACAAGCACGAGGACGAGCGCGACCGTGCCCCACAGGCGCTGTGCCCAAAGGGTGCCGCTTCTTGCGCCGGTCGTTGCGTTTGGAGCAGGGTGGACGTGCGGTTGCTGTCCAGCCTCGTCGGCCTCGGACGCTGTTGTACCTTCGAGCGGTGAGGGGGACTTGGCGCGCGCCGTGGATGGCTCTGCGGCGGCGCGCGCGGTCTGCGCGGTCTGCGCGGTCTGCGCGGTCTGCGCGGTCTGCGCGGCCGGCTCATCAAGTGCGTTGACGGTGGGCCGTACTGTTATCTGCGACCGGAGCAGCCACTCTGCTTCCTGGCGCAGGCGATCATCAACGGGTATGCCGGCCACGTGGGAGCGCACCGTGTCCATGTCGTTGAGGCGCTTGGCGAGGATGGCGGCGAGCAGGCGCAGTTCGGAGGATTCGATGTAGTCAAGGCCGCGCTCGGCTTCGGCAAGGGCGCTGGGCAGATCGCCACGTGCGGCGAGGTCAGCGGCGCGATGGTAGAAGTAGGGGGCCGTGTAGCCCTCGGGGATGAGGGTATGGAGGTCCTGACCACAGACGGAACAGCGCGGTGCGTCCGGGGAAATCTGAACGATTCGTCCGCAGTGGGTGCAATTAACCTGGTGCATGGCATCCTATCAACGTGGGCGCGGTGTAGGCTCGGCATGGATGCGCAACGCCGGAACGCTTCGTGCGGTCATTCTAGCATGGAAACGGTAAGCGGCAAAAGACGGCTTCATTATTCTTTGGCCAGACGAGACAGTCACAGGAGGCAAGATCGAACGCTCAATGAATGATGATTGATGATTCACGCTTCTGGGTGCACGGTCACGCACGCCGCAATCATCAATCATCGATCATCAATCTCCCGTTCTCATTTCCTTGTCTGCCAACTGGCTTGCTACTTGAGGTGCTGGTTGAGGAAATCGGCCATTTGGGTGAAGCTGTCGATGCGGTTGGCGAGCTTGCTGAAGATGTGTCCCTCGTCAGCGTAGCGGACGAATTTGACAGTGCCGCCGTTGGCGCGCACGCGCTCGACCACCTGTTCGGACTCGGAAATGGGGACGCGCGGATCGTTTTCGCCTGCCAGCACAAGCAGCGGGGCGCGGATGGCTTCGGCCTTGTGGATGGGCGAGATGCGCTCGAGGAAATCCCGGTCGGTGGCGAGGCTGCCATATTCGCGCTCGCGGTGGGCGCGCCGCCAGGGACCGGTGCGCTCGAGAAAGGTGACCCAATTGGCAATGCCGACAACGTCGATCCCTGCGGCGAAGGCTTCGGGATATTCGGTGAGTGCGGCCAGCGTCATGAAGCCGCCGTAGGAACGGCCATAGATGGCAATGCGGTCACCATTGATGGCGGGCTGGGTGTGGAGCCAGTCGACGGCGGCCTTGAGATCGGCGACGGAGTCCATGCGCAGTTCAACGTCATCAAGCGCAACCCAAGCGCGGCCATAGCCTGTGCTGCCGCGCACGTTGGGCGCGAGGATGGCGAAGCCCTGGCTGAGGAAGTACTGGAAGGTGACGAAGAGCTCGGGGCGCAACTGGCTGGCGGGGCCGCCGTGAACGTAGAGTACACAGGGGAAGCCGCCGGCGGGCGCGTCGCCCTTGGGTGTGTAGAGGAAGGCGGGAATCCGGCGGCCGTCGAATGTGGGAACGTCGACAAGTGCCGGCTCGCTGAAGGTGGTCACGTCCAGCCCGGCGCGGTTGCTGAAGGTGAGTTTGCGCATTGTGGCATCGAGCACACGCACCGACCAAACGTCGGAGGTGGCGACAGGGGTTTGCAGCGCGAAGACCAGAAAGGTGCCGCGTGCATTGAAGCGGATGGAGGAGATGACGCCGTCGGGAAGGTCGTCGACGCGCTGTCGGCGGCCGCTGAGCAGGTCAAGCAAATAGAGGTGGCTGTAGCCCTGCACGTTGATGGTGAAAGCGGCGGTGCGGCCGTCATGGGCCACAGCAAAGAGCTCCAGTTCACCGTGACCTGGTTCGTCGTCGGCGCTGAAGAGGGGCGTGAGCGAGCCACCATCGGGATCCATGCGGCAGAGCGCGCCGCGATCGTGTGTGGCGTCGGTGAGCATATAGAGGCCGCGCACAGTCCATGCGAAGGCCCAGTAACGGGCGGGCTTGTGGCCCGCCGTGATGCGGCGTTCGGTCCCGGTGGCAAGATCCAGCGCGAAGAGGTCGACCTCGAGCGTGGCGACTTCTTCGGCTGAGAGGACTATGCGGCCGTCGGGGGACCAGGCGACGGCGCTGCGCAGGCCGCGCGCCTCGTGGATAAGGGTGGCGGTGGCGGTGGCAAGCTCCATGCGGTAGAGGTCGAAATCGACGCCATTGCGTGCGTTGGAGGTGTAGACGATCTCGCGCCCGTTGTCGCTCCATGCGCCAAAGGTGTGGATGGCGTCGGCGTTGGTGGTTAGCGTGCGCACGGCGTGGGTTTCGTGACCTTCGGCATCAACGCCAAAGTTGGAGATGAGGTGGAATTGGTAGCGCTCGTTGCCGCCCACATCGCTCACGGCGATGAGGTGCGGTGCGGCGCTCGTGCCATAGAGCTCCCAAACCTTTTCGCTCATGAAGGTGAGTTGGCGCGGCCAGCGGGCGTCACCCTCGCCGCGCGTGCCCACGCTCCACGCCTGGAAGGTGCCGGTGACGTCGGTGAGGAAGGCGACGCGTCCGCCCTCGGGGGCGAGCACAGGTGCGACGGCGCTGCGGATGTTGAGGTAGCGGGCGAATTCGGGGCGTGGCTCGGGAGTCATGATTCAGTGTCCGTGAAGCGGGAAATCCGACGCAAAGGCGCACAGGATGACAACGAAAAGCAAGGAACGGCAAAGCAAAAGCAAGCTATGTCAGCGGCGTTGGGTCGATGTGCGCGCGGCTTCCTCAAGGATCGCCAACGTTTCTGCGGCGGCTTTCTGCCAGGAGAAGCGTTTGACGTTTTCGTGGCCGGCGGCAATCAGTTGGGCGCGCAATTCTTCGTCCATGCTCAGGCGCAGCATGGCGGCGGCGATTGCATCGACGTCGGTAGGGTCGACGAGGAGGGCGGCATCGCCTGCGATTTCGGGCAGAGACGAGTTGTTGGATGTCAAGACGGGCACTCCTGCTTGTTGCGCCTCGAGCACGGGAAGGCCGAAGCCTTCAAATTGAGAAGGATAGCAGAAGAAAAGCGCGCCGTGCAACAGTGCAGCGGCATCAATTGGGCTCAGGTAACCGGTGCGGTGGAGCGCGCTGCCCAGGCCGAGGCGCTCAATGGCGGCGAGAAGTGGCTCGCTTTTCCAGCCGGGCGCGCCGGCGAGGACGAGGTCGAAGCGGTCATGGCCGGCGGCGCGCAGGGTGGCGAATGCCTGGGCGATGCGCAACAGATTCTTGCGGGGCTGCAGCGTGCCGATGAAGAGCGCGTAGGGACGGCTGATGCCATGGCGAACGCGTGCGTCTGCGCTGTCGGCTGGGGTGACGACGGGCGCCGGCGGCGCGGCTTCGTGGATGACGCGCACCTGCGCGGTCGCGGCATGATAGGCGCGGCGCAGGTCGTTTGCCGTGGCTTCACTGACGGCGATGAGACGGGTTGCGCGGCGGACGGCATAGCGGGTGCTGGCGTCGAGGTAGAGGCGCTGGCTGTGTGTGTGGGTTGCGGGCAGGTGGAGGTAGCCGAGATCGTGTACGGTGACAACGCTGGGGGGCAGGCGGCCCGGCGCGACAAGGGGCAGCACGTGCGCGGGGATAAAGAGCACGTCCGGGCGGTCGCGCTGGATGGCGGCGGCGAGTCGACGATGGGTCCAGGCGCGCGTTTGCGGCAGCACGCGCTGGATCGCTGGTGCGCCACCGGCGAGCATGGGGTGTGTGGGTGCGATGGCAGTGGGCAGGTAGAGAAGCCACTGGTGTGCGTGCGCGGCGGGCAATTGCAGGAGGCCGCGGATGATCTCTTGCGCATAGCGCTCGGTGCCCGTGGGGTGGGCGCGAATGGCGCGCGAGGCGTCAATGGCAATGCGCATGCGAAAGACCAAGGTGGGAGAACCCCGACGCCAAGGACCTCGACGCAAAGGCGCAAAGACGCAAAGGGACGCAAAGAAAGGCAGAAGCAAGAACCGTTCCTGCTCCTTCCTGCTTCGGGTCCATTTCCCTTTGGTGGCGCACTGCAACCTCACCCCCCGGCCCCCTCTCCAAACTGGCGAGGGGGAGAAAAGCCGTGCTGGCGGTCGCCACGCTGTGCGCAAGGTGCGCTGCTCCCCTCTCCAGAACAATGGAGAGGGGACGGGGGTGAGGTTGCAGTGCGCCACCAAAGGGAAATGGACCCTCCTGCTTCTGTCTTTCTTTGCGTCCCTTTGCGTCTTTGCGCCTTTGCGTCGGATTTGCTGTTCTCTGCGTCGGGGTTCTGTCTCTCATGCCGAGTTTGAGGGTTGCGCTGCGCCCTGGGCGTGCTTGTCCAGGGCAAATTGAGGCAGCCAGAAAGGGTGCGCATAGTTGTCTGCCGGGGTGCTCGCCAGATGGGCGAGGAGCTGGCCGAGGCCAATGGCGAATTTGAAGCCACGACCGCTCATGCCCGCGGCAAAGACGACTTGAGGATGTTCGGGGTGGCGGTCAATGATGAAATTGCGGTTGGGCGTTTCGGTGTAGAGGCAGAGTTCAACGCTTACGGGTTCGGGGTTGACGCCGGCAAGGCGCGAGGCCACGGTCGCGCTGAGGCGGTCGACGTCGGCTTGGCGCAGTGTGCGCGGCGCGTCGGGGTCTGCCACGCTGTCGACCAGTTCGAGCGCGACTTTCAGATAGCCGGGGCGCTCGTAGATGGGGAAGCCGTACAGGTGTGGCTCTTCGCTGAAGATGTAGACCGGCGCACGCTGCGTGGACCAGGATTGCAGATCATTGACCTGATAATAGGCGACCTGCTGATGGGTGACAGTGAGGGGCAAGTCCGTCGCGAGCAGTGGATCAAGCATGCGCTTGGCCCAGGGGCCGGCAGCGACCACCACCGCTGCGACGGAGAGACTCTCCAGCTGGCCGTGGTCGCTGAAGGTTAACGTGGCGCCCGTGGCGTTTGGGGCAATGGCGAGGACGCGGCAACCGGTGCGTACGGCAGCGCCGGCGCGCTGTGCGCCGCGCACCATTGCGGCCACCACACGCGAGGCGGCAAGGATGCCCGAGCGGGGCTGGAAGATCGCCGCTTCGTCGTCGCGCAGGCGGAATTGCGGATAGCGACGGGCCATGTCAGCCGGGCCAAGCTGTTCGTAGGGCATGCCCAGCGCATCGAGCGCGGCTGCGGATTCGACAAGAAAGGGGTCGTCGGGGCGCGCAATAAAGAGGCCGCCACACATTTCGAGCAGCGATTCGTCGCTTTCGGCTTCAAGTTCACGCCAGAGTGCGGCCATCGCGGGCATGAGCGCCGCCTGGTCAGCGGCAGGATGCGTATAGCGAAAGATGCGCGAGCCGCCGTGACTGCTGCTTTTTGAGTGGCCCACCTGTTCCTGCTCGAGGAGGAGGACGCGCCGGCCGCGGCGCGCGAGCGCATAGGCAGCGGCCGCGCCGATGGCGCCCGCACCGACAACAGCAACATCATAGGTTGAATGGCCGGCCGCCGCAGCGTGCTGGTCTGTGATTGGCATGAACCCGTGAACTTTCCGGCGCCGAAATACGCCTGGGGTGTTGCCGCAGTGAAACAGATACGGCCCGACGCGATGGTGGAAAGAACAGGAAATCTGGGACCGCAACACCAGTTGATTAAGGTGCGCGTTGCGGTGCGCGCATGGCGAACTGCGATGAGCCTTTGCGCGTCTCACGCCGTGATGACCACAGGCGCAGGCGACTGGAGGCGGAATGGAGCGATGAAAGCGCGAAGTCGGCTGTTTTCAGGAACCCAAAGTGCGTGTATACTAACAGTCAGGAGATTTGGAGTCAATCCGGCATTGCCGAGCCGCTCCTCTGCGCCGGGTTGTCGAATCACATCGAGCCGTCATCGCCGCAAGCAGGAAGCCGCGTGGAGGAATGGAGCGTACTCTGGATTAGGCCTCTGGATGAGCAGGCCGGCCGGTGCTGTGGCGAAGAGCAGCCACTAGAGCCGGCAGCGTTGCCGCGCACCCCCGCGTGGACGCTGGTTGCATGGGGGGCGATGGTTGTACTTTCCTGTTCTACATCGATAGGTACCGCCCGGCCTGCATGGCTGCGTGCATTGTCCTGCGTATAGGCAGGCGCACAGCCTGGCAGCCTCAACGACGCACTTGAATAGGACGCGCCACCTTGAAGGAGAAGGGAATCATGGCAGAGCAGAGAGTTCCAAATCAATGGCAGCTTGAAGACACGGGTGAATCGCTGGACCAGTGGAAGCTGCAGGACGACGAGCAGCGCCTGCCCTCGCACATGCAGTTGCAGGATCAGTATGAGAAGCCGGAGATGATGGATGCCGCGTGGCAGCCGATAGACTATCGCGCCATGCAGGCGGCAGCCACGGGCAAATCGCGGCGGGGCGGCACGGCGCTGGGCGCGCTGCTGGTGGTGGCGCTGCTGGGCGTAGCCGGCTATCTGGCCTGGTTCTACATCGGGCCCACAGACCTGTTTGCGTTTCTGAACGGCGGCGATACGCCGGCTGCGACTGCCGACACGTCACGCGACGCGACCGCAGCCGTGGACTTGGCGGCTGCGGCAGCGATAACCGAGACGGCGGCGGCGCAGTCCGCAGCGCCCGCTGCGGCTGACGCGCCGGCGGCTGCGGAGGCGGCGCCGGCCGCAGCGCCCGCAGCTGTGGTTGTGGCTGACACGACCGCCGAAGCCGCGCCGGTTGCGACAGCGGCGCCTGTGCTGCCGGCGACCGCCGAGGTGCGCCAGGCCGTGGTCAATTCCCAGTTTGGCGTCAACATGCGCGCCACAGCGGCGGCTACCGGCGCGCTGCTGGCTACGCTTGACGATAAGTCGACACATGTGGTGGCAAGCGGTCCCACGACCGACGCCGCGGGTGCAAGCTGGTATGAGCTGGCGCTCCCGGACAAAGCGCGCGGGTGGGTCTCGGCCGACTACATAACGGTGACTGTGCAGAATCTGCCGTATGCCGACGCCGCCGCGCTGCTGGCTACTGTGGGGCTGGCGCTGCCTGCGCCCGCCGGGAGTGTGGCGGCCGAACCTGCGTCGACGAATGTGCCGACGACGACAGAGGCTGTTGTCGATGCGGCCCCGGCTGCACCCGCTGATGACGTGGCCGTAAGGCTGTCGGCGGTGACTGCGGCGCCGGGCGGCCTGAATCTGCGGCGCGCGCCGGAGTTGGGTGACAATGTGATTGTGCAAGTGGCGGATGCCACCGCGGTTTCGGTGATTGGGCGCTCGGCGGACGGCGCGTGGCTGCAACTGGAGATGGCGGACAAGACGCGTGGCTGGGCCTCGACGGACTTTGTCACGGTGACGGGCGATGTGAATACGATACCCGCAGGGACATCCCACCCGCTGACGGACACGGTGGCTGCGTTGCTGCCGACGCCAACGGCTGTGGCGGCAAATGCTGTCGTGGAGCCGGGTGTCGCGGCGACGCCCGATCCCGCGGCGACGCCCGCACCTGCTGGGCCGGTGGCAGTGGGCGCAACGTCCCCCTTTACGGTGACGGGCATTATGGGCGTGAACGTGCGCGCACAACCGTCGAATGACGTGCCGGGGATTGTCCAGCTTTCGTGGAACACCAGCGGCGACGCCACCGGGCGCACGGCCGACAGCAATTGGGTGCAGGTGACGATCCCCAGTGGGCAGAGCGGCTGGGTGGCAGCGTCGGCGGTGACGGTTGCGGGCGGCGTCGAGGCGCTGCCGGTGACGAACTAGACTGCCAAAATGCGCCGCAGAGTCGCAGAGTCGCAGTGGCGCAGAGGGAACGCAAAGAAGGGCGACGGCAGGAAAAACCACTTTACGGTCCTGATGCTGTGCAGCTGACGTTTGTGGTGAGGTGGTGCGGGGCGTGACAATTGCTCACGCCCCGCTTTTGCAGGTTCGCGGTAGGCAGGTTTCATAGCAGGCGCGCTAACTGCTGCATCCTGCAAGTACGTCGCGGATTCGTAGCGGCGGCTTCAGCCGCCGTTCGTCTTTGTCACTGTGCGATTGGTCAGTACGGCAGCTAAAGCAGCCGCTACGAAAGACCGTCTCACTTGCAGAATGCAGCACTAAAGGACGTAAGCATGAGTGAGAGTCGTGGTAGTCAGCTCCTGTGGGCTGCCGTTCTTGTGATTGGCGGGGCGCTGCTGCTGGTCTTCAACTTTGGGCTCCTGCAGGCCTACGAGCCGCTGGCGCAGTGGGTAACTGCGGGCGCGCTGGCGCTGGGCGGGCTAGGCGTCTTCCTATCGGTGGCGCGCAGCCCTGTGGCGTGGTGGCGGCTGATTCCCGCGTGGACGCTGCTGGCGCTCGCGTCGATGATCATGTTGAGTACGTGGGACGCCGCGCGCGGGCAGGTGATTGCGGCGGTGCTCTTTTGGGGATTGGGGCTGGCCTTTGCGCACATCTATGTGCGGGCACGTGCCGACGCCTGGTGGGCCATTTTGCCGGGCGGCTTCCTCACCGTGCTGGGTGCGGTGATTGCGCTGAGCGCGCGTGTGCAGTCGCTTGAACTGCTGGGCGCGGTGCTCTTTGGGGGACTGGGGTTGGTCTTCCTGCTGCTGGCCTTTGTGGGCGGCAAGATGCGCCACTGGTGGGCGCTGGTGCCGGGGAGCATTCTGCTGCTCTTTGGGTTGTTTGTGCTGGGGGGTGGCAGCCGTGGTGAGGGCGCAATGCGCTGGTGGCCTCTGCTGGCGATTGCGGTGGGCCTGGTGATTGGATGGCGCGCACTGCGCAGCAGGCCCGCGCCCAAAATGGAGGTCAACCGCGCGCCGGCTCCGGTCCGCAACGCTGCGCTCGACGAGACGAAGGGCGTGCCCACAGCGGTGGGGGCATCCATCCAGGTGTTTGATGATCCCGATGCATAGCAGGATTTACACGGGCGCACAGGTTGGCAGCCATGTTCGCATGCAGGAGCAGACTGGAGAAAGACATGCAGGCAAACAGCGGCGTACTCACGTTGACGATGGCGCAGATGGACTGCAGGCTGGGTGACCCGGCGTACAATTTTGCGCGCGCCGAGGGCTTTATCGTGGAGGCCGCACGCCGCGGCAGTGACCTGGTGCTCCTGCCGGAATTGTGGAGCACCGCGTATGATCTGGGGCGGGCGGCGGAGTTGGCCGCGCCGCTGGTGCAGCAGGCGGGCGAGGGCGCGGCGGGCAACTGGTTTGGCCGTCTGGCGGCGCTTGCACAGGCGCAGGGAATCTGGGTGGCGGGATCAATTCTCGAGGCGCTGGACGGGCGCTTCTACAACAGCTTCACGATTTATGGGCCGGATGGGCGCTTGTATGCCGTTTATCGCAAGCTGCACTTGTTTCGACTGATGGAGGAGGAGAAGTATCTTGCGCAGGGGCAAGAGGCGGTGGTTGCGCAGCTGCCCTGGGGCGATGTGGGGATGGCGATCTGCTATGATCTGCGCTTCCCTGAGCTCTTTCGGCGCTACGCGCTGGGGGGCGCGCGGCTGATGCTGATCCCGTCGGAATGGCCGCACCCGCGCCGCACGCACTGGCGCACGCTGCTGCGCGCACGGGCGATTGAGAACCAGTGCTTTGTGGCGGCGTGCAATCGCGTGGGCGAAACAAACGGCGCCAACTTCTTCGGCGCGTCGGCGGTAATCGACCCCTGGGGCGAGACACTGGTGGAGGCGGGAGAGACCGAGGCGCTGCTGACCGTGACAATCGATCTGGCCACGGTTGACGGCGCACGCAGACGCATCCCCGTCTTTGAGGATCGCCGCGCCGATATCTACGGGTGAATAAACGAGTACGCTGGGCGCTAGCGTTACGCGTCGGTTTCGGGGTTGCGGACCGTGATCGTGTCGCCATCCATGGCTTCGATGATGGCAAGGGAAACGATTGGCACATTCAGGTGGGCGAGCAGCGCGCGGCCATCCTCGAAGCTCTTCTCGATGATGCAGCCGATGCCGCAAAGCGTGGCGTGACACTGTGCTACAAGCTCGGCGAGGGCGGCAATGGTCTGGCCGGTGGCAAGGAAGTCGTCGATGAGCAGGACGCGGTCGTCGGGGCGCAGATACTCGGGCGAAACGATGAGCTCCACGATGCCGCCCTTGGTGTGGCTGGGGGCCTGCGCGCTGTAGACGCCCTGCGCCATGGTGATGGGGCGGGTCTTGCGGGCATAGATGACGGGTACGTTGAGGACCATGCCGCAGGTGAGGGCGGGCGCGATGCCGCTGACCTCGGCGGTGATGATCTTGGTGACGCCGGCCACGCCCGCGTCGCGAAAACGGCGTGCGAAGGCGCGGCCCATTTCCATAGTCAGTTCGGGGTCAAGCTGGTGGTTGACGAAGCCATCCACCTTGAGAATGCCCCGGCCCAGGTTGCGCCCCTCAATCCGAATCCGCTCTACCAATTGCTCCATCGTTTTCCCCTTTGACTGCTGGTATCACCGAAAAGTGAAGAGTCTGATTTCACGTGAGACTGGCCGCCGCTGCCTGATTCTCAAGCAAGTCGGCGGCGAGAGAGGGGCCGCCCCCTGCGGCAAATTCGGCGCGCAGGCGTGCAGCCTGGCGGCGAGGGGCGCTGTCGGCGGGCAATATGTCCGCAAGCGCGTCCGCCAGCGTTTGCGTTGTCACGGCGCGCGGCGGCATGTGCAGGCCGATGCCGGTGCGCGCCACGCCCAGAGCCTGCTGCATCTGGTCGCCGGCGTGGGGCACTACAATTTGCGGCACGGCATGGGTGACGAGCGCGTGCGTGGTGCCTGCGCCGCCGTGATGAATGGCCGCTGCCGTGTAGGGCAGAAGCGCTGCGAAGTCCACAGTAGGGCGCATGAGGGTGGACGGGGGCAGACGCTGCCTGAGCGCGTCGCTGTCGTCCTGAGGCAGCGCGCCGGTGGCCACAATCGGCTGCGCACCCACGGCCTCGGCGGCGTGGGTGGCGGCCGCAAAGAAGCCCGGGTCGCGGTTGAAGGCCGTGCCCAGGGTGATGAAGAGCCAGGGGCGCGCCCCCGGTGCGGGAAAGCCGGCAGGCGGGGGCTTGGGCGGCGGCGGCTGGCCGCCGACATGGCGGGTTTGCGTGCCCAGGGGCGGCGTATCGGGCGCTGCATACCAGCCGGGACTCCAGTAGGTAATGTGGAGGTAGGGCGACTCGATACCCGGCTGGCCGCACTTTGTGAAATAGCTGCCGTCGCTGCGCCAAATTGCAATGCGCGCCTGGAAATCCTCCTCTAACGCCTGCAAGAATGGTTGTGCGGCGCGCTGCTGCGCGTAGGCGGGCCAGCCGGCGACGACGAGACGCAGGTCAAGCCGCTCGGCGACAAGCGCGGCTGCGGCGACGAAAGGTTCGGTGACGATGAGGTGCGGGCGAAAAGGCGCGACGACGGCCTCAAGTTCGGCGGCGGCGGCGGCTACACGCCCGACGTCGAGCCACTGATCCATGGCCCGCCGCGCGCGCGCGCCGGCCCACGCTGCGTCGGTCATTTCGCCGCGGGGCAGCGGGGACGGCGGCGGCCATCGCCAGCCCGTCTCTGCAACAGCGTGGAAGGGCACGCCCGCGTGCATGACCTGCGCCTCAACCTCCGCGCCGGTGACCCAGAGCAGTTCGTGGCCGCGTTGCGCAAGTGCGGCAGCGGTCTGGAGGTAGCCGCCCCAGTCCAGGTGGCCGGGCAGTTGGGCGGAGACGAAGAGCAGGCGCATGGAGTGGCGGGTTGAGTGGAAGGCTGGCCAGGAGGCGATTGACTACTGATAATTGACGATTGACGATTGGTGACTGGTTGACTGGTGGACTGGTTGACTGGTTGAGTGGTGGACTGGTTGACTGGTGGACTGGTGGACTGGTGGACTGGTGGACTGGTGGA
>CAYRVP010000122.1:0-12934 GCA_964427845.1 uncultured Caldilineaceae bacterium | reverse complement strand
GCCATTCTGTTCATCCGTCGATTTCGCAACCGTACGTTGTTTCAGCAGACTCATTTGTTCATCGGGCGACTCGCGCCACGCGATCAACTAACCAGTCGCCCTATCAACCAATCATCCGTCATCAATCATCAATCATCAATCATCAATCGTCAATCGTCAATCGTCAATCATGTCGTTCTTCTACCCCGCTGCGCCTGCTGCTGGCTGCGGCTGCCGCGGTAGCCCGCCGCGATGATCGGGCAGAACTTGCAGCGCGCCACGTCCAGCATGCGTGTGCGCAGCCAGGGGTCAATCTGTTTCTCCTCGCGGCTGGTGGTAATCACCGTGGGCAGCGCCGCATCGTAGCGGTAGTTGAGGAGTTGGAAGAGCTTTTCCCGCGCCCAGGGCGTCGCACTCTCGGTGCCCAGGTCGTCGAGAACGAGCAGCGGCGTACGCTTTATTTCGTCAAAGCGCCTGTCGTAGGAAGTGGCCGATTGGGGGCTGAAGGCGGCGCGCAGGTAATCCAGCAAGTCGGGCACAACGACGAACATCACGTCCATGCGCGCGCGCTCAATCTGCTCGTTGGCAATCGCCGCGGCCAGGTGCGTCTTGCCGCAGCCATAGGTGCCGGCCAGAATGAGCCAGCCGTGCGGCCCATCGGCAAAGTTGCGGCACTCTTCGAAGACCTGCTTGAGGTTGAGCCGCTCGTCGCCCGAGAGGTCGCTGCGGTTCGCGTCAAATGTGCTGAAACGCCGCTCGCGGTGCAGCGCCAGGCTGCTAAGGTCGCTCTGCGTTTGCCCCATGCCTGTGCGGAAGTCTGCCGCCAGGATGGGCACGCGCAGCACAAGGCCGATGTCGCCCAGCCGGCTGCGCAAGCGCGGCTCCATCTCCTCCAGTCGCTGGTTCGTGGTGATCACCGTGGGCAGCCGCAGGTTATAGCGATGGTTGAGCAACTGGAATAGCTTCTCCTGCGCCCAGGGCGTGCTCGACTGCGCGCCCAGGTCATCGAGCACGAGCAGCGGCGTGCTGCGCAGTTGTTCGAAGAGTGCGTCATAGGGCATGGCGTTGGTAGGGCCAAACGCGGCGCGCAGGTGGTCCAGCAGGTCGGGCAAGGTAAGGAAGAGCGCGGGGTGGCCCAGCGCGAGGCGCGCGTTGGCAATCGCGGCGGCCAGGTGCGTTTTGCCGCAGCCATAGGCGCCGGTAATCAGCAGCCAGCCCTGGGGGTCACGCGCAAAGGAGAGGCAGCTCTCGTAGGCGCGGCGCAAGTTATGGGCGCGTTCGGGGGGCAGGCCATTGCCTTCGGGCATAAAGGTGTCGAAAGTGAGGTGGCTGACGGTGGATTGCCCGCCCAGCGCGCTGACCGACTTGAGCCTTCGTTCGAGGCGCTCGCGCTGCTTGCACGTGCAGGGCACCGCCTTGCCGAAAGCCGGGTCACCAAAGGGAACATCAGGGATGACGAAGCCCGCGCCGCCGCACAGGGGGCAGAGTGGCTCGACGGAAGATGCCGATGCGGTTGCTGCGCGCGCAGGCGCTGCCGCCGGCTGCGGCGTGGTCGGGTCAAGCAGCAGGCTGCGGCGGGGCACCGCGCCGGCTGCGTCGGCTGCGTCGCCCTCAGATAATGGAGGCGTCTGCGCCGGTTGCCGCGCCGTCCGGCTCGTCCCCGGATCGACCGTCGGCTCCGGCTTCGGATTGGTACCCTGCGAGTTCATCAGGGGTGTACTTGCGCCGACGGCTTTCGGCACTATCTCGCTCATGGCTCTCACTGCTCTGCTTCCCTTCCGTCTCCCACCGCTTGAGAATAGCCTGAATGTAGCGCAGCGAACGCTTGTTGGCCGCCACGGCGATGTCAAAGGCCTCGGCAATCCACTCGGGCGGGTAGCTCTTTTCCGTGTCGCGCAGCTGGTCGGCCAGCAACGGCGTCAGCACGCCCACATTCTGCTCATAGAGAATGAAGATGTTGGGCCGCTCAACGCGCAGCCGCGCCTCTTCAGAGGTGACCGGGGCAATGTCGTGCATGCGGCCGGTGCGAATCATGGCCGCCGCCTGCCGCCCCTTGACAGTGTTGAGGAAGTACCAATCCTCCCACACCTGCCCCTGCGGCCCCGCTTTGTCCTGTTGCGACGTCTCTACCTCCAGGCGGATGAAGGTTTGGCGGGCTACTGCGCGCTGCAGGGCATCCTCCAGCGCCGCGCGCGCCGTGCGCAATTCGATGTCAAGCTCGAGCCCGCGCAGCAATACCTCATCGTTGCGCAGGTCGTCGCCACGCAGGTAGCGCACCTCGGCATCCTGCGTGTTGAGCAGCCAGAAGGCGTGGAGCGTCAGTTTGAGTTCGGCCAGCTCATTAATCTGCGGCAACAGGTCGGTGAAGAAGGATTCCGGCACCTTGACGGCCTTGAGCTTGCCTTCGGGGAAGCCGATGAATCCGGTTTGTCTCAGGGGCATTGCAGGTCTGTACTCCGATGTTGCTGCTTAGGGCAATTCGGTGCGCTGGATTTCGAGGTCGCTGAACTGTGTCAATTCCTTGCGGAAGAGCAGGCTGATCGTGCCGGTGGAGCCGTGCCGGTGTTTGGCAATGATGACGTCGGCGATGTTCTGGCGCTCGCTGGCTTCGTCGTAGTAGTCATCGCGGTAGATAAAGAGGACGACGTCCGCGTCCTGCTCGATCGAACCCGACTCTCTCAAATCCGAAAGCATTGGCCGTTTGTCGGCGCGGCTTTCAACGGCGCGGCTGAGCTGGCTCAGCGCAATCACCGGCACGTTGAGTTCGCGCGCCAGCGATTTGAGCGACCGGCTGATGAAGCTGATCTCCTGCTGGCGATTCTCGTTCTTGAAGCCTGCGCTGCTCTGCCCCGACATCAACTGCATGTAGTCAATCAGAATCAGGTCCAGCCCCGTCTCCGAATAGAGGCGGCGCGCCTTGGTGCGAATTTCAGTCACGCTGGCGGCGGGCGTGTCATCGATGTAGATGGCCGTGTTGGCCAGGTCGTTGGCAGCCGTAATCAGAATGGTCCACTCGTTCTCGTCGTCAATCGCGCCCAGGCGCAGGCGGTGGCTGTCGATGCCCGTCTTGGTGGAGAGCAGGCGATGCACCAACTGCTCGCTGCTCATCTCCAGGCTGAAGACAGCCACGCGCTGGTTCTGCGCGGCGGCGTTCTGCGCAATGTTGAGCGCAAGGCTTGTTTTGCCCATCGCCGGACGGGCGGCCAGGATGATCAGGTCGCTCTTCTGCAGGCCACCCAGATATCTATCCAGCAACGCAAAGCCGGTGGGCACGCCCATCAATTGGTCCTGATGGCGCGAGAGGAAATCGATGTTGTCGATCACATCACCCATGATCGCGCGAATTGGCGTCAGGTCGCGATGAATGCGGCTCTCGCTGACATTGAAGATGATCTGCTCGGCGCGGTCGACTACCTGGTCAACCTCCTGGCTCTCGTCATAGGCGAGCTCCACAATCTCGGTGGCAGCCGTGATGAGGCGGCGCAGCACCGCCGTGCGCTCGACAATGCGCGCGTAGAAGTCCACATACATCGCCGTAGGCGTCGTGCTGATGAGGTCGGCAATGAAGGCGGGGCCGCCGATTTCCTCAATCTGGCCGCGCCGTTCCAGTTCGTCCACCACGGTGATGAAGTCGAGCGGTTCGTGGCGCTCGTGCGGGCTGAGAATCGCTTCGTAGGGCCAGGCGTGGCGCTCGCGATAGAAGTCCTTGGGACGCAGGAAACTGGCGATCTGGACAATGGCGTCGGGGTCAATCAGCAGCGAGCCAAGCACCGCCTGCTCGGCCTCGAGGTTGGCCGGGATGGCCTTGGCCGGTGTGGCGCGCATCTCGCGTACACCAGTGCGCATGGCCCCGTCGCCACCTGCACGCGCGCCCGGCTGGATGCGCGCCGGCTCCTCCTGACGCGCGCGCGCGGCGGGCGCGAAACCGCTCAGTGCGGGTGCATCGCCGTTCTCGACGACAAACCCGCTGCCCGACTCGTCGGGCATTTCGCCAAAGAAGGCGTCGCGCATATCGTCGGGCAGCACGTCGGGCGGCTCGGTGGAGAAATCGTCGGGCGGCAGGTCGGGCAAGTCATTCATGCTCATGGCTGTTGGGTGGGGTGAAAAAACGGCGCGCTGCAGGGTGCAGCGTCGCCGTTCGGTTCAGAGAGTGCAGGTTTGTCGGTCTCGTTGCGCCGCGAATGCCTGGCGCGCCTATGAATTGCCCAGGAGGTTGTCCAGGTCCAGCCCTTCCACAAAATCGCGGAATGCACCTAGATCTTCGTCCGACTCGGCGGCGGGCTCGCGGGCAGGGCTCTCTTCGCTGCTTTCGCCCATGTTCATCTCTTCCTCGGGCTGGAGGGCTGCCTGGTCCATGACCTCCTCCGTCACATAGATGGGCGCACTCACACGCACGGCCAGCGCAATCGCGTCGCTGGGGCGGCTGTCAATTTCCACCGAGTCGCCATCCACATCCAGCACAATGCGGGCAAAGTAGGTGTTCTTCTCCAGGCCATTGATGATGATGTGCAGCACCTCGGCCCCCAGCGTCTCAATCACATTCTTGAGCAGATCATGGGTCAGCGGGCGATGCACCTCCATGCCCTGTAACTGCATTGTGATTGAGTCGGCCTCAAAGGGGCCAATCCAGATGGGCAGAAAGCGTTCGCCCTCGTCTTCGCGCAGCACGACGATGCGGTTTTGCGACATGAGGCTGACGCGAATGCTGTCGATGGTGACTTCGATCATGGTCGTCTCCACAAAAACACCACCGCAATGGCGCACGGCACAGGCGGGGTGCTGACATGTCGTTTGGAGCGCCGGGTGGCACATACGGGCAGGTGGTGCAGGCGCCAACGCCTGCCTGACGACATTACGTGTCCCCAGAGTCACGCAGAGTATAGCACAAGCAAAAAGGGCCGCAAAGTCATCCGCGATTCTGCAAGCACGGCTGTGGCCCTGGCCCCGGCCCTACGCCAGGCTGGGATGCGCAACAAATCGATTGCGCCACGCCCGAGGCATGGCCTACGCGCCGGCGCGCCGCGCGTTCACCGCCGCTTTGCCCAGTTGCACAAAGAGCAGGTCGTCGCTAATCGGGTGATTCAACCCGGCGCGCACGTCGCGGTAATAGCGCTCCAGCGGCAATGTCTTGCTCATGGAAGAGCCACCCACCACGCGCATGGCATGGTCCACCGCCTCGATGGCATTGTTCGTGACTGTCACCTTGGCCACGCCCACCAGCGCGCCCAGCCTGTCGGCGCGCTCGCTCGGAAAGCGCGCCCACAACTCAGCCACCTGATAGAGCGCAAGACGCGCCTGTGCAATCGCAAAGGCCGCCTGCCCAAGCCGCCGCTGAATGGACTCCACCTCGGCAATGGGTTTGCCCAGCGCGGTGGGCGCCCGCTCGAGCGCATAGGATGTTGCGGCATCCAGCGCGGCCTGCGCCACGCCCAGGTAGACGGCGCTCACCGTGCCCATAAACCACGCGTTGACGCTCTTTGGCCCTTTGCCCGACGGCCCCTCGGCGCCGCGGTTGAGCATGGCGTCGTCCTCCACGCAAACGTCGCGCAGGTAGACATCGTGCGAGCCGGTGGTGCGCATGCCCAGCGCATCCCACGTTTCCACAATCTCCAACCCCAGCCCCGCGGCCACAAGGAAGCGGGCCACCTCGTCGCTGCCATCCTCCAGAGCCGCAGGGATAATCATGTAGGCCAGCACGGGGCTCATGCTGGCAAAGTTCTTGTGGCCGTTGATGCGCCACTGCACAATGCGGCCCGCACCGTCGCGCACCGGCGTGGCTGTCGTCTGCGGCTTGCCGCCGCGGCTGGGGCTGCCCAGCGCCGGCTCGGAGGCAACAGAATTGACCAGCGCGCCCTCCTCCACAGCAGCGCGGCAGAGGCGCGCGAAGAGCGGCGCGGGCCAGGCGTCGGCCTCCGCGGCGCTGCCGATAGTCTGGACATGCATGGTAAAGCTGAGCGCCGTACTGCCGTCGCCGCGCGCCAGTTCCTCAATCACCATGATGCTGTCGAGCAGCGACGCGCCCATGCCGCCGAAGTCGGTAGGCACGCTTAGCGCGGGCAGCCCGACGGCGCGCAGGTCGGCGTAGTTCTCAAAGGGGAAGTCGCCGGCGCGGTCGTGCGCAGCGGCGCGTGCATCGAAGCGCACCGCCAAATCGCGTGCCGTCGCAACGAGCGCGTCCTGTCTCTCTGTACGCGGAAAGTCCATGACGGTGGAACACTCCTTTGGCCACGCACTCTTGCCGGCATGAGGTGGCCCACATGGCAGGCACGCACTGCCCGTGCGCTACTCCTTGTGTGGCACAGCCCGTGCGCGCCAGGCTGAGTAGGCGAAACCCAGCGCAATCAGCGCCCAGGCCAGGCGCTCCCACCATTGCTCCGTGGAAAGCGCTGCGCCAAGTCCGACGAGGGCGAGACCACCGTAGAGCGCAAGTGCGTACCGGGGCGTCTCCAGCAGGGATCGAAGACGCGCGCCAGCGGCCCAGGCTTGCCAGTCAGCATAGCTGATTGTGGCAATGCAGATGGCCAGCCCCACAAGCCAGATCGCATTGGTGAAAACGTTGAGCCAGTCGATCATCGCTGCACTGCGCTCATCGCTGCACTTCGCTGTGTGGGCGGGCGAGGAACAAAAGTGCAATCAGACCGAGCAGCATCCAGAAGGCGATGCCGGGCTTTGCCCCCAGCGCAATGGTGTCGGTCATGCCGTAAACGGCCCATGCAAGCAGGGCGGCGGCAAAACCGGCCGCGGCCGCGCGCTCCAGGCCGGGCGCAGAGCGCAGCCAAATCACAAGCAGCATGACCCCCGTTGCGCCCCATAGCGCTAGCCACGCGACGAGACCGGGCAGCCCCAGGTCGACTGCAACCTGTAGCATGTGGTTATGCGCATGTGCGATATCCAGCCCCGGCGGGATGATAAACGTGGGGTAGAGAATGGGCATAACGCGCCGAAAGTTGTTGAGACCCATGCCCGTAAACGGGAAATCATGAATGGTATAGAGGGCGCGCGTCCAGATTTCGACACGGCTGCTGGCATCCAGGCTGCCCATAAACGCGGCCGTCGCAGGCGTGTCACTGCCGGCGTCAAGCAATTGCGGTGCGCCCATGGCCACAAAGGCAACCATCCCGGCCCCAACAACCAGCAGCGCTGCGACCCGCCCCCAGCGACCGCCCAGCCAGAGCAGCAGCAGCAGCGACAACGCCAGCCCCAGGATTGCGCTGCGCGATTGGCCAACCAATAGCGCCATGCTGCCAAAGAGGCCGCCGGTGAGGAGGAGCACGGCGAGCCAGACGCGCTGGCTGCCGCGGCGCCGTGTGATTACACTGGCCGCAAGTGCAAAGTAGACGGGCACAAACCAGAGCAGTGCGCCGCCCACTTCATTGGGATTCAACCCATTTTCAGCATTGACCAGGCCGCTGAAGAGCGGCGGAATGCGTGCGACGAGTCCATTGATGAAGGGCAGTTTGCTGCCCAGTTGCAGGCCGAAAATCCCTAATACGGCCAGTGCCACGCCTCCGACAAGGTAGACCGCGAGCGCCGGTCGAAACCACTTGAATTCCAGTTCGGCCATTGCATAATAAAGGCCAACGCCCAGGAGAATTCCTGTAATCTTGGGCAGGCTGAAGAGAATGTCGAAGGTCACCACGACGCTGACCAGCACCGTGAGCAGGAGCAGCGCCAGAGCCCAATCGTTTGGGGTGCGACGAACGAAGCGGCCACGCGCCAGCATGCGCGCCATCCAGAGAAGCGGCACGACGAGCATCACCGGCGAGCGGGCGGCGTTGGGAAAGATGAGAAAGGGGGTTGCCAGAAGCAATATGGGCAGTTCGAGTCGAACCACCCATTCGGCCGCGCGCGTGATCATGCCAAAATTCTATCACTCCGGAATACAAAAGGAGAATGCTCTGCCTGCCTTGATCCAGGCCTCCCGGACCGTGTTTCGCCGTAAAGGGACATTGCGCCACGAAAATGCAGACGATTGTCAGATGCGCGCGCGCGCCGAAGGTGGTACACTCTGCGCGACAGGCTGCCGCATCTTAAAACGCCGCAGCCGACCCGTTTGTTGCCGAAATCCTGATTGAAGAATTCCTCGGTTGCCTGGTCCTTATGTGGGGCCGTTGCGCAAGGAGAACTCATGAGTGACTCGCTTTCCAGCGACAGAAAGATACGCGTACTGGTGGCCAAACCCGGCCTCGACGGCCACGACCGCGGCGCCAAGGTGGTGGCGCGCATGTTGCGCGATGCGGGCTTTGAGGTTATCTACACCGGCATTCGCCAAACGCCGCAGATGATTGCCGAGGCGGCGTTGCAGGAAGATGTCGACGTCGTGGGCATGAGCATCCTCAGCGGCGCGCACAACACGCTCTGCCCCAAGGTGGTCGAACTGCTGCGTGCGCAGGGACAAGATGATGTGGTTGTCGTCGTCGGCGGCATCATCCCCGAGGAGGATATTGTCACCCTCAAGGCGGCAGGCGTGCACGGCGTCTTTGGCCCCGGCACCTCTTCCGAGGAGTATGTGGGCTTCATTCGCGCGCACGTGGGCGTGCCGGCGTGATTTCAGAGAAGGTAGCGACAGCAGCCTCTGCGCTTGTAAAGGGGTTGCTTGCGGGCAACCGGCTGGCGCTGGCGCGCGCCATCAGCCACGTCGAGAATCAATCCGGCGATAGCGCTGCCATCCTGCAGGCGGCCTACGCGTATGCGGGGCGCGCACACATTGTCGGCGTCACCGGCGCACCGGGCACGGGCAAGTCCACGCTCGTCACCGCCCTGGCGCAAAACTGGCGCGCCCAGGGCCTGACCGTGGGCATCGTCGCGGTCGACCCCACCAGCCCCTTTACAGGCGGTGCTGTGTTGGGTGATCGCGTGCGCATGCGTGCACTTGCAGGTGATGCCGGCGTCTTCATGCGCTCCATGGCCACGCGCGGCAGTTTGGGCGGGCTGAGCATGAGCACGAACGATGCCGTGCTGCTGCTCGATGCCGCGGGCTTTGACCGCATTCTGGTCGAGACTGTGGGCGTGGGCCAGGCCGAGGTGGAGATCGCCGGCACGGCGCACACCACGCTTGTTGTCGAAGCGCCGGGGCTGGGCGATGAGGTGCAGGCAATCAAGGCGGGTATCCTCGAGATTGCCGATGTGCTCGTGGTCAACAAGGCCGACAGGCCGGGGGCCGACCGCACCATCCGCGCCCTGGAGATGATGCTAGAGATTGAGGGCGACGGTCCCCGCCTTGTGCGCCACCACGGGCAAATTCTGCGCGTCGACTCGCCGGACCTGCCCGAAGCGGCAGGCGAGGGCTCGCGCGCCTGGAAGGTGCAAGTGCTCAAGACCGTGGCGGCCGACGGCGGCGGCGTCCCCGAACTGGTCGCGCGCATTGAGGCGCACCGTAGCTGGCTGCACGAATCGGGTGAAATTGTCATCCGCGAGCAACTGCGCATTGCCCACAGCATTGAGAACATCGTGCGCGCCGAACTCAACCGACGCATGCTCCAGCGCATCCCCGCCACAGGCATCAGCGCCTTGGTCGAGGCCGTGCGCACCCGCCGAAGCGACCCCTACGCGGCGGCGCAATCGCTGCTCCAGCATTTGTAACAATAATCGATGACTGAAGATTGATGACTGGGCGCGCTGCCCTTCGGGCGCGCGCCCAGTCATCAATCTTCAGTCATCTATTATCCTCTTATCCGCGCCACAATTTGCGGCAGAAGCTCGAGCACATAGTTCACGTCGGCGGTGGTGGTGTGGCGGCCCAGGCTCAAGCGCAGGCCGGAGGCGGCGGCGCGTGCGGGTACGCCAATCGCCTCGAGCACGTGGCTGGGGCGCTGCGCTGCACTGTTGCAGGCGCTGCCGCTGCTCGCCGCCACACCGGCCATGTCCAGCGCTATCAGCACCCCCTCAGCCTCAACGCCCTCAATCAGGAAACTGGCGTGGTTGTCCAGCCGCTGCGTGGCGTGGCCGGTAAGCCGCGCCCCCTGAATCCCCTCGAGAATGCCGCCGATGAGTTGGTCGCGCAGGACGCGCAGGCGCGCCATTTCGTCGAGCCGCTCGGTCTCAGCCAAACCCAGCGCCGTGGCCATGCCCACGATCAGCGCCACATTCTCGGTGCCGGCGCGGCGGCCCCCCTCATGGCCGCCACCGGTCTGCACCGGCACAAAAGGTGTGCCGCCGCGCAGATAGAGGAAGCCTACGCCCTTGGGGCCATAGAACTTGTGCGCACCCGCGCTCAACGCATCCACGCCCAGTGCTTCCACATCGAACGAGAGCTTGCCCCCTGCCTGCACGGCGTCTGTGTGCAGTGGCACACCTGCGCTGCGGCAGCGCGCCCCAATCTCCGCCAGGGGCATGATTGTGCCGATCTCGTTGTTGGCCAACATGATGCTCACCAGGGCCACGTCGCCGCCTGCCAGCGCTGCGTCCAGGTCATCCAGTGAAATCAGCCCGTCGCTGTCCACAGGCAATACGGTGAGCGCAAAACCGGCGTGGTCGCGCAACGCTTCCGCCGTGGTGAGCACGGCGTGATGCTCCACAGCGCTGGTGACGATGCGGCTGGCCCCCGTGCGCTCGCGGCGCGCCAGCGCGATGCCGCGCAAGGCGGCGTTGTCGCTCTCGCTGCCGCAGCCCGTGAAGATGATCTCGCCGGGGCGGGCGCCCACGGTTGCCGCAATCGTGCGGCGCGCCTGTGTCAGCGCCGCGGCCGCCTGCCGCCCTGTCGAGTGGATGCTTGAGGGGTTGCCGTACACCTCGCCGAAGTAGGGCAGCATGGCCTCCACCACGTCGGGCCGCACCGGCGTCGTGGCGGCATTGTCCATGTAGATGTTGCGACGGGTCTCGTCCATGATTACTTCCTCCTGCTGCGATTGTACCATGCTGGTGAAGCACCTGTACGCAGAAAAGACGGCAACGACTGGAAACAACATGAAATGCAGGTCCGTAGTTGTTTCCTGTCGTTTCCGCTTTTTCAGTCCTTTCTGCGTACTGGCGCTTCGCCTGTGGTAGACTGGACGAGCGGGCCTGCCTGATGGGAACGCTGGTCCGCCACACATACTCCCATTCCATTATGCCGAGGTTCACGAATGAATCAGCAGAGCATTCCTGCGCGCGCCGAAATCCCCGTAGAGCACACCTGGAACACAGCCGCCGTCTTCGCCACGCCTGCCGACTTTGAGGCCGAAGCCGCGCGCCTGCTTGCGCAACTGCCCGCCATCGCCGCGCTGCAGCCCGCCCTCGCAAAGGGTCCTGTGCAGCTTGCCGATGCCCTGGAGAAGATTGAAGAGTACACCGTGCGCGCCTACCGCGCCGCCATGTATGCCAGCATCGAGCAGAGCGTGGACACAAACGACCAGGCCGCCGCAGGCCGTCTCGGGCTCGCACGCAGCCTCGAGGGACAGGTGCGCGGGGCCGTTGCTTTCGTGGAGCCAACGCTGCTCGCCATCGGCTTGCAGAAGCTGCGCGCATGGGCCGACCTGGAGCCGCGCCTGGCCCACTATCGCCACGAATTTGACCGTCTCGAGCGCATCGCCCCCCACATCCGCTCGGCCGAAGTGGAGGAAATTCTGGGCATGGTGGGCGATCCCTTCGGCACCGCCAGCGCCACGCACAGCATCCTCACAAACGCCGAAATGGCCTTCAAGCCCGCCGTGAGCAGCACGGGCGAGGAGTTCGAGGTGGCGCAGGGCACCGTGGGCGCGCTCACGACCGATTCCGACCGCGAGTTGCGCCGCACGGCCTGGGAGAATTATGCCGACGCCCACCTGGCCATGAAGAATACGCAGGCCAACTGCATTACCACCGGCATCAAGCAGGTTGTCTTCAAGGCGCGGGCGCGCAACTACAACTCGGCGCTTGAGGCGGCCGTGGGCGGCAACTACATCCCGCCCGAGGTCATCCACAACCTGATTGAGACCTTCAAGCAGAACCTGCCCACATGGCACCGCTACTGGAAGATTCGCGCCAAGGCCATGGGGCTGGAGAAACTTCACGAGTATGATGTCAAGGCGCCGCTCACCGCCGGCAAGCCGCATGTGAGCTATCAGCAGGCGGTGGACTGGATTTGCGCCGGCATGGCGCCCCTGGGCGAAGAGTACGTCTCCACGCTGCGCAAAGGCTGCCTTGAGGATCGCTGGGTGGACATCTACCCCAACAAGGGCAAGGGCGCCGGCGCCTATTCTGCAGGCACGCCAGGCACCTCACCCTACATCTTCATGAGCTTCAACGATGACCTCTTCAGCATGAGCACACTCGCACACGAACTGGGCCACTCTCTCCACTCCTGGCACACCTGGCAGAACCAGCCCCTCGTTTACTCGGACTACACAATTTTCGTCGCCGAGGTTGCCTCCAACTTCAACCAGGCGATGGTGCGCGACTATCTCTTCCGCACGCAGCCCGATCGCGACTTCCAGATTGCGGTGATTGAGGAGGCAATGTCCAACTTCCATCGCTACTTCTTCATCATGCCCACCCTCGCCCGTTTCGAGGTGGAGGTGCACCGGCGCGTGGAGCAGAACCAACCGCTCACCGCCGATATCATGATCAATCTGATGGCCGACCTCTTCACCGAGGCCTACGGCGACGGCGTGGTGGTGGACCGTCAGCGCACTGGCATTTCCTGGGCGGAATTTTCTACCCACCTCTACATGAATTTCTACGTCTACCAGTACGCTACGGGCATCTCGGGCGCACACGCGCTGGCGGGCAGGATTCTTGCCGGTGAAGAGGGTGCAGCAGACCGCTACCTCGAGTTCCTGCGCGCCGGCTCTTCACTCTTCCCGCTGGATGTGCTCAAGCGCGCCGGCGTCGACCTGACAACGCCGCAGCCGGTGGTGGAGACCTTCGCCGTCCTCGCCGACCTGGTCGATCGTCTCGAGACACTCGTCTCGTAACTACGACGCAAAGGCGCAAAGGCGCAGAGAAATGGGGTTACCTGAGTTTAGTGGACAGTCGGTTAAGCAAAGGTGGCTGTCAT
>CAYRVP010000121.1:12701-13008 GCA_964427845.1 uncultured Caldilineaceae bacterium | reverse complement strand
ACGTCGCTCGCCGCGCTCGGGTTCCTGACGGTCGGCGGGCACTTCATGAACAACGTGCATGATATCTTCGACGACCGGATTGACGTCGTCACCCGCGGCCTGCTCGGGCTGACCGTCACCTGCGCCCGCTGCCACGATCACAAGTACGATCCCATCGGACAGGCCGACTACTACAGCCTCTACGGGGTATTCCGCAGCGCGACCGAGCCGATGGTTCCCCCGCGGTTCCAGCCGATGCCGGCGACCGAAGCGTTCGAATACTACGAGCTGGGTTTGGCCGAGCGAAGGATTCCACCGGAGCGGTTCC
>CAYRVP010000121.1:0-12691 GCA_964427845.1 uncultured Caldilineaceae bacterium | reverse complement strand
TTCCTGAACATCATCGCCGCTGTCCCGATCCTAGATTTCATGCTGCTGATCCCCGAGGGAGACATTCACCCCACCGTCGTGCAGCGCTACTGGCTCTACTTGCAGAAGACCCGTCGGCAGCACGACCCGGTCTGGGCCGTCTGGCATGCGCTGGCGGCGATTCCCGAGGCGGAATTCGCTGCGACCGCCTCGTCCGTGTGCGCGAAGCTATCCGCCACAACCGATCCGGAAAAGCCGCTCAACCCCCTCGTCGTCGAGGCCATCTGTGCGAAACCTCCGGCGTCGATGAAAGAAGTCGCCGAGCGGTACGCGGAACTGCTGAATCGAATCGAAAAGAAATGCGGAATGCGGAGTGCGGAGTGAGGAGTGGAGGGAAGCGCAGACGCGCGTCCGAGCAACGTGAGTACAAATCCGACGGAACCACTGCCCGCTCCCCACTCCCTAATCTCTACTACCTACTGCCCACCCCCCACTGCCCACTCCCCACTCCCTACTCCCCACTGCCCATTGTGCTAGAATGAAGACGTGCCCCAATCGACCGGTGCACTATCTCCCACACATCTTTATCCACCCACAGGCTCAGGAGAGGGCCTTTGTCATGCTGCGAACCGCGCGGTTTTCGACCCGTCTCGTCGTCATGGCTGTACTGCTTATCGTCGTCGCCGGCTGCGCGCTGCCTATACCGGGCGCCGCAGAATACATGAGCAATGTGGTCACCGCTGAAGCGCCGCCCATTGTCGTGCCAGGCGAAGTGACCGTGGTGGATGCGCGCGCCCGCCCCGCGCCGCTGCTAGGGGGCAACGGTGGCGCCTTCCTCACGCTGCTCAACGGCACAGACGCGCCTGTGCGGCTCACAAGCGCGGCCAGTGACGTCGCGGCCCATGTGGAACTCCACGAGACCGTCAACGAGAATGGTGTGATGAAGATGATCCCGCAGCCCGAAGGCTTCGAGATTCCCGCGGGCGGCAGCGTCATCCTCATGCCCGGCGGCAAGCATGTCATGCTGCTCGGTCTGGTGAAGCCGCTGGTGGAGGGCGATAGCTTCCCGCTCACGCTCAACTTTGACAACGGCAAGGTCGTCGAACTCACCGTCCCGGTGGTAGGCATGGCGGGCATGTCCGCAGCGCCCCCGGCCGAGGATGGAGCAGCCATGATGGGCACATCCGCAATGACCGGTACAGAGATGATGACGGGCACGCAGCCGTAATCTCAACCCGACAATCATTTGGAAACCACAAGCAATTGGAAAGTACGAGGAGCCCTCGGTGACAAGCCTGGAGCAGACAAATACCTACCGCGAGATCAACGAGCAGCCCGCCGTTATCGAGCGCTGCCTGCGCACTCAGCGCGACGTCACCGAGCGGCTCTCGGCCGAAGTGCGCCGCCGCGCCATTACGCACGTGGTGATTTCGGCGCGCGGCACCAGCGACAACGCCGGGCGTTACGCCACCTATGTGGTGGGCGGCTACAACCGCTTGCCCGTGGCGCTGGCCACACCCAGCCTGCACACTGTCTACGGGCTGCCGCCCCGCTTTGACGGCGCGCTGGTGCTGGGCATCAGCCAGAGCGGCCAAAGCCCCGACATCATTTCCGTGCTGGAGGAGGCCAGGGCGCAGGGCGCGCTCACCGCGTGCATCACCAATGCCACCAGCAGCCCGCTGGCGGCTGTCTCCGACTTTGTGATCGACGTGCAGGCGGGTGATGAGCGCGCCGTCGCCGCCACCAAGAGCTACACCAGCCAGGTGACGGCGGTGGCGCTGCTTAGCGCCGTGCTCGCGCAGGACGCTGCGCGGCTTGAGGAACTGGACCATCTGCCCGCGGCCGTAAAGGCGACGCTGGCGATGAATGACGAAATCGCCGCGATTGCACCCCGCTATCGCTACATGACCGCGTCAGTGGTGATTGGCCGCGGCTTCAACTACGCCACGGCCTTCGAGATGGCGCTCAAGATGAAGGAACTCACCTACACCATTGCCGAGCCCTACAGCAGCGCCGACTTTCTGCACGGGCCCGTGGCCATGGTGGAGGAGGGCTTCCCCGTGGTGGTGATTGCACCCAGCGGCAGGCTCGCGGGCGAAATGGCCGAGTTCGTTGCCCATATACGCGATTTGCACGGCGAGACGCTCGTCATCAGCGACGATGCCGCCGTGCTGCAAAACGCGCGCACGCCGCTGCGCATGCCGCAGCCTGTACCCGAGTGGCTTTCGCCGATTACCGCAATTGTGCCTGGCCAGATGTTTGCCATGCACCTGGCCAACACGCGCGACTTTGATGTGGACGCGCCGCGTGGCCTCAAAAAGGTAACCGAGACGCGCTGAGCAGAAACCCCGACGCAAAGGCGCAAAGACGCAAAGAATAGCCAAAGCTAGAAGGGCAGTTCCTGTTGTTGACGTTCTTTGCGTTCCTTTGCGACTTTGCGTCGAGGTTGCTGGTGTCCGGTTGCACAAATGCCACGAGCCATTTATTATGGGCGCACGCGCGTTGGCGTTGAGAAACGGGGAGTCCCATGTCAACTGTCCATCGCATTTGCGCCGCTTGCGGCAAGGATGTGCCGCTGCAAGCGCAGCATTGTCCACATTGCGGCCACGACACGCAAGCAGGGCTGCCGATGAAGACCAATAGCGGCTTGCCCATGGTGGTGGGCAAGGCCGCCGTACCCATGCTGGTGACTGCGGGCACTCTGATTGCACGCATGGTCTGGAAATTGGTGCGCGAGCGCAGCCTGCCTGCGGCCACAGCCGCGCTCAAGGTGCAGCCGGCGCCTGCGCCGCAGCCACTCACGCGCGGCGAGCCGCAGCCCATTGTCGCGCGCGCGCGCCGCTCCATTCACATTCGCTCTACATGGGCCGTGGGTGATGCCAACGGCATCTGGCGACAGGGGATGACCGAGCAACAGATTGATATTGAGGAGTAGGCCGCAGCGTACGCAGCGGGTAACAATCAGCCGAAAACCGGGCGCGGGGCGGCATGCCGCCCCGCGCCCGGTTCGTTGCGGCGGGTCACACCCTTGTCACGCGACAGCGTAGTACTGCGGTGCAGCGAAGGGGCTTAGCGCCAACAGGACCGCTTCCTCCAGCGCATCGACGCGGTTGATGCGCCCGCCCGTGAAGGCCCCCACGGCGCCCTGCTTGTGCTTCACGTTCTCCTCGCCCAGCAGCGCATCCATGAGCGGGCCCAGTTCACCGCCGGCGCGAATCGCCTCGGCCACCCCGGCGGGCAGCAAGAAGCGGCCGCTGCTGCCCAGCCCAATGCGTCCGTCGGCGTGGACTACTGCCACCCATGCCGTGGAGACCATGCCCCAGGGCGTCTCCTCCACATTGCCCTCCAGCCCCACCGCCACTTCGCTGCGGCAGAGCGCCAGTGCACTGCGCGCCCGCGCCAGCGCGCCTGCGATAGCCTCCTCCGCCGATCGAGGCTGCTCGGCAATGCCCGAGTCCACCTCCACAGCTTCAACCAGCATATGGGGCCAGAGGCTGCGCAGCGCACGCGCCGCGGCCTCGCGCTTGACTGGATTCACCGATCCAACCGCCGCCGACGCGACGACGCCCACCACGTCCGCTGGCTCCGCCGTCTCCCCTCGTTCCATTTCGTTCTCAATCATGGCCTCTTGTGACTCCTGAACCGTCTGAAATTCCCGCAAATGCGGGAGCGACTCAATCCGTCTGGCCACGGCGCATCAGCCTGTCATGCGCACACATGCCACATATGCAGGCGTACTCTACCTGCCCGGCGTGCAGAGCGCAACGGCTGCGCGTGCCGCGCACACGGCCAATTGCGGCGGCCTCTTCTTCCGGTACCCGACAGCCGACTGCAATGCGTCCGGTCAGCGACATGCAATTATCTCAATATTGGGGCAAACTGTGAATGCACGCGGCGCGCCCGGCGCGCGCCTGCACTCTGATCGAGCCGCCCGCGCGGCGCATGGGTTATGCGGCTTTTCCGTTCACCACTTCTAATTATGACTGCAATGCTGGCTGCCGGCGCGCTGGCGATTGTGCTCACAGGCGTCGTCCACTATGGAGGCATGGGTGGGCTGCAGTTGCGCCTGCGCAGCGCCGTGGCTGCGCACCGCTCGCCTCCAGCCGCGCTCCTGCCCGCCGTGACGCCGGCGCGCGACTCCGGTGCACCGCGCTGGGACCCGGCGCTGATTCCACCCTCTGCCACACCGCGGCCGCCCACCCCTGTCGCGACGCCTACGCTCGAGGCTACGCCGCTGCCCCTTGAGGCCGACCTGCTGGTTCCCACGACGACGCCTGCAGCGACTGCCCCGCCCACCGTCGCGCCGCCTGCTTCAGCTGAGGCGTTGCCCGCGGCCGTAGCACTCACGGGCCTGCGTCACGAGTGGCAAACCTGGAATAACTGCGGCCCCGCGACGCTGGCCATGAACCTGAGTTACTTTGGCGGCGCGCTCGACCAGGCCGCGATCGGCGCCGTGTTGCGTCGCTCGGCCGACGACAAAAATGTGAGCCCAGAAGAACTGGCGGCATTCGCCCAGGCGCAGGGCATGCAGGCCAGCGTGCGCGTCAACGGCTCTGCCGACCTGCTGCGCGCGCTGGTGGCGGCGGGCAACCCTGTGCTCATCGAGACGTGGCTCGAGGAACACCCCCATGACGGCATGGGTCACTACCGCCTCATCACCGGTTACGATGACGCCGCGCAGGCGTGGATTGCCTATGATTCGTATGTGAGCAGCGGCCTTGTTCTGGGGGGCGGCGCCAAGGACGGCAGCGCGGCGGACGCATACCGTGGCATCTACTTCCCTTACGAGCAGGCCGCCACCTGGTGGAAAGTCTTCAATCACACCTACGTGCTCGCCTATCCGCCCACGTCCGAAGGGGCGGTGCGCGCCATCCTGGGCAATGCCTTCGACACGACCGGCCAGTGGGCGGCCGCCGAGGCCGGCGCACGCGCCGCCATTGCGGCCACGCCGGCGGATGCCTTTGCGTGGTTCAACCTGGGTTCGTCACTCTGGGCGCAGGGCCGCGCTGCCGAGTCCGCAGAGGCATTTGACCAGGCGCGCGCTATAGGCTTGCCCTGGCGCATGCTCTGGTACCAGTTCGCGCCCTTTGCCGCCTACAGTGCAGTCGGCCGCCACGCCGATGTGCTGGCACTGGCCGACGCCACCCTGATCAACACCGACAGCATCGAGGAAATCTACTACTGGAAAGCACGTGCGTTGGCCGCCCAGGGTGATATCGCGGACGCCCGCGTTGCGCTCGACAAGGCGCTCTCCCTCTACCCCGGCTACGGCGCTGCCGCGACGTTGCGCGCGGCGATTGGTTCGTGATGCGCGGCATCGCTGCTCATTAAACTGAAACCGTTATGGGCTTCACATTTTTCTACGCAAGGGCGCAAGGTGCGCGAGGACGCAAGGAAAAACAAAAGCAGGAAATGGCCGTGATTTTCCGTCCGGCGCCTCTGGACGACAATCAAAGAGCATGATGGTGTTCCTGGTTTTGCTTTTCCTTGCGTCTTCGCGCACCTTGCGCCCTTGCGTTGAAAATGCGGCTTTCACCGCGGCATCGGTTTAGTGATTCATGAATGGGGCCACATACTCATGCGTGTTGCGGAGGGCGAACTCTTCCGGCCACGTCACCTTCTCTAGAACGGGTCGTGAGTCAACTTGTTGGAAGGGCGACGCGCGCTTTATCGTAAAGTTTGCCAACCAGCATGTCATGCAGTAGGATAGCGCCCTCTCCTGCCACCGTGGATTTCCCCGCGTTCCCGGTTGTTTGTTTTCGCAGACTGGAGTCGCTAACCATGCATCCTTCCCCGGCATTGCGCATACGCTTTGTACGCCTTCTGGTCAGCCTGCTTCTCATCCTGACCTTGCTCCCCCTGCCTGTCCTCGCCCAGGAGCCTGCCGCCCCGGCCGCGCCCGAGGCACCGTTTGCCCCCGCCGCCTTTGTCGAGCACTGGATCGGCACGGCCCAGGTCGACGGCCATGTCGAATTTGCCCAGCACCTCCCCTACCCCGAGTGGTACGGACCTGAGGTAGCCGACGGCTCCAGCACCACCGCCTACGACCTCTACGTCGACAGCGCCGGCAACATCACCGGCAGCCTCAAGGTGCGCTGGAGCGCTTCCAACACCATGCAGCAGGCGGCCAGGAGCAACTGTCTGCCTGCCGTCGCCGAGAACTCCTACCACGGCTACGACTGCAACAATACGCTGCAGCCCGGCAGCGGCTCCTTCACACTCCCGGTGACCGGCAAGCGCACGCGCGATGGCGGCAACGTCAAGTTCGAACTCAGTACATCCGACAAGACCACACGCGCCTTTCGGACGATGACCGGCATCCAGTTTGATCCCGACGGCGGCTGGCTGTGGACGCACACCGGTCCGAGCCATGCCCAAGCGTTCCTGCCGCCCAATGTCGGCATGCGCTTCGAAGGGCCGCCCGTGCAGACCTACGGGCGCGTGCTGGTCGAGGATACGCAGAAGTTCGACTTCGCGTACCTCTGCTGTCAGCGCAAGCAGATCAGCTTCGAGATCGGCATCTTCGAGGTTGGCACTGACCCCACGCTTAACCTTGACGTGGAACTGCTCGAACGCAGCGTCTTCATGGACCAGGTGCCCGTGCCCGACGCCCTCATCGCCAAGGCCGCCTGGCAGACGGCGGGCGGCGGCAAGACGGACTGGCGGTTGCCCACCGGCCCGGAGACGACGCCCCTCTCGCCTGCGACCACGATCAACAAGGCGGTGAATGTGGGGACGATTGGCGTGGGAGAGCACCCCGTCACCGTCAAGGGCACCGACGCGCTCGACCGCAGCACCATCGAAGAGACGCTCAAGATCGTGGTCACACGCAAGTTTAAACGTTGCGAGGTATACGGCGCGGCCAAGCAGGGCGGAGCCGTTGCTTACAAGTGCAAGATCAGCGTGCCCGACAAGCCCTTCAAGGGGCGCATCGACAAAGTGCCCACCTTCATCCCCTTCTTCGGCGGCAAGCCACTGGGCATTGCTGAGGCACAGGCCAACGCCGAGCTCGAGCTAAAGTCCACCGGCGAGGGCAGCCTCCAGGGCGACGGCATCATCCTCATCGACCTGATGGGGGGCGGGGGCGGCGGCAAGATCACCGTCAAGGGCGATCTCGTGGTCCAGCCCGCGGGCGTGAAGTTTACGGGCGGCAGCCTGGAGATCAAGCTGGTCGTCAAGGCCAAGCGCAAGGAGTCGCTGCTCACGGCCATCCCCGCGTTGAGGGTGCCCATGATCCTCGTGCGCGCCCTCTCCACAGAAGCCGCCGACTTCCTCGAGAAGCGCGCCGAGGTCGAACTGGCCGTCGAGGGCAGCCTGGGGCCGAAATTCCCCCTGGTGCGCGACCCGGTGAACGACGGCTGGAAGTTCGGCGACACGACCGTCGAGGCCGGGGTCGGTTTCAGCGTCGAGGGCACGCTGACCCTGATCGAAGGCAAGTTTGAGGGTAAGGTCAAGGTGGGCGGCGACACCGTCTTCACCTTCGCCGTGCCACCCAATCCCGACTACCTCAAGTCGATCGAGCTCAAATTCCTGGCGTCGGCGACAGCCGCAGTGATGAAGTGGGAGTTCAACGCCGAGAATTCGTACGTATTCAAATACCCAGGCGGCGCGATGGCCGCCGGCGCAACGATAGCCGCCGATGGTGCTCCGCAGACGACCGCCGACATGGCGGCGGCGGCGATTGCCGCCGGCCCCGTCTACACCAACACCACTGGTTGGGTGCTGAGCGACCGCTCCTACTTGACACAGCCGGGCTACAGCCAGTGGGTTGGGCCGCTTAACGCCAGCCAGAGCGTGCGCGGCGACCTTGTGCTGCGCACCAGCCCGCAGGCGCGGCCCGCCTTTGCCAACTACGGCAACTACCAGCAGTGGTTGCTCTGGTCCCACGAGCGGCCGGACAATCCCGGCGCGGGCATCACCCCCGCCAACAGCGACGAGATCGCCTTAGCCAACCTGGGGTCGGCGCCGAACTATCGCCCGCCCAGTGGCTACACGTTGATGACCACCGACAACCGCAGCGATCTCAACCCGCAGATCGCCTTCGTCCAGAACCTGCCGATGGTGGTGTGGGAGCGCATGGACACGCCTACCCCCGGCGACTTCCCTGGCGACCCCACCGGCTACCTGAGCCACCTGCAGGTCGCCGCCAGCACCTTCGCGTACAATGCCGCCAGCCCGGTGCTCACCCCTACGCAGATCAGCCTATCCGGGTCGATCAACCACCGGCCTCAGGTCGCGCCGCGCCTCTACCCCACGGAGCAGTTCCTGGCCGTCTGGGTCAACAATCCGGCCAACCGGCTGCAGGGCGACGCGGCCAACCCCGACCGCTTCATGTACTCGTTTTACGACGCTCGCACCAACGCTACGACATGGTCGCCGGCGCAGGCA
Organism: uncultured Caldilineaceae bacterium; assembly: GCA_964427845.1. Lineage (GTDB taxonomy): Bacteria > Chloroflexota > Anaerolineae > Caldilineales > Caldilineaceae > UBA5069. The sequence continues at coordinate 4,324 of CAYRVP010000121.1, read as the reverse complement.
ATCACGGGCACGGTCCCGGGCATTCGCGACTTTGACCTGGGCTCCTGGCGCGACACCAGCGCCTACCCGACTCTCAACGGCACGGCACTGATCTTCACCGCAGACCGCGACGGCAACCCCGCCACGCAGAACGATGTGGAGATCTACTACACGCTCCAGCGCACGCCGACGAACTTGTCAAGCCTCGGCTGGACACCAATCACGCAACTGACGAACAACGATGTGAATGAGAGCGACGTCCAGATCGAGTACATCGGCGACGCAAACAGCGGCATGGAGATGGTAGCCGTCTGGCGCGCGGGGAATACGCTGATGGTGTTGCGCGGCCCCAGCGCCACCGGCTGGAGCGGCACGCCGCAGGCGATCGCCACGCTGCCGGAGCAAGCCGGGTCGCTCAGCCTCGCGACGCGCGCCTTCCCCACCGAACTGGTGGTGGCATGGACGCAGCCCGAGGGCATCGGCAGCGTGCGCCTGCTGGCGGGCGCCACCGCCTGGACGAACCCGCGCGTCCTGGCGACTGGCAACCGCATCCCTGCCCATGCCTTCACCGCGTGGGCCATCAGCGAGCACCCGGACCCGGCCCTGCGTGTCGGCACGGCTCCGGTTCACGTCGCGCTGTTGGAGACCAGCGCCGAGATCACGCGCACGTTGGGCGGCATCGGGTACCCAAACTTCCCGGTAGTGATCCAGCGCGACCTGGTCGCCCTGCCCGATCCGACGCTTCCTCTCTCGGTGACGATCCTCGCCGACAGTGTGCGCGTGCTGTCGGGGACGCCGCTGCGCGTCGTCGCCACGGTCGAGAACAGGGGTGACGTGGACGTACCCGACTTCGCGCTGAGCCTGGTCGCGCGCCGCCCCAGCACCGCTTCGGTCGCCCTGGCGCAACTGCCGGTGAGCATCCCAAACAACACGCGCGTGCCCGTCACGCTGACGGTGCCCGCGCTCCCGGCGAACGCGCTGCTCGACCTGGAACTGATGAAGAACGGCTGCTCTGACGTAGTCTACGGCTGCAAGCCCAATGTCGTAGCGCTGCCCACCGACGCCGCGGCACGGATGGGCGGCCCCACCACCTACGCGCCCAACGCCACCGTCGCCACGCTCTACGTGGGCCAGGAAGGGCCGCTGCTCCACGCCGCCACCTTCGACGTGCTCGTCCGCAAGGGGCGCGGCGGGCCGGTCGTCGCCAGCGTGGGCGCGCGGTTGTCGACCGTGCCCTCGGCGGTGATCTCGGTCACGGCGCCCATCAGCCCCGCCGTCCTGGGGCCGGGCGAGCACATTCTGGAGTGGGAGATCGTCAGCGACGGGCCGGTGCGCGACCCGAACCCGGGCAACAACGTCGCCACCAGCCTCGCCATCGTGGCGCCGGATCTCTACGTGAACCCCTACTTCACGGTGGTGGCGGGCGACACGGTGAGGGCGCGCGTGCAAAATGTGGGCAACTGGCCGAGCGGCGCTACGGTGCTGGAAGTATGGAGCGCACCACCGGTGACGACCGGCGCGGTCAAGCTCGGGAGCATCGCCGTGCCTCCGCTCGCACCCGGCGCGCATGCCGACTTGAGCGGCGCGGTTGCGGCGGTGGCGGCCGATCCGGCCACAGTCCAGGTCACCGGCGCAGCCTACCTGCTGCTGGACCCAGCCAACACGGTGGCGGAGATCAACGAGAACAGCAACCTCACCGCCATCGCCGGGACGACGGCGACGGTGGGTCAAGGCAAGGTCTATCTGCCCACTGTTACGCGTTGATGCAGGGTTCGGTCTGTCTGCACCTGGCCGGCCGGTTGCTTGCTACTCATTGTCCGCAGAACACCCCACCCCCGGCCTCTCTCCGCATGGAGAGAGGCCGGGGGTGGGGTGCTGTTCGCGCCGGCTCGCGTCGCGTTTCCGACTTTTGAATCAACCTGACTTTACAGTTACCATTGTTCGGCAACTGCGCTTTGCGTAACCCACCACCCCTCGCACCCCATGCCCACCTCCACGCTCTCTCCAGCCGAAATGCGCAGCGTGGCCGCTGAAAGCCGCGAGCTTGATGTGGCCCTGCGCCGTCGCGTCGTCGGGGAAGTGCGCTTTGACGGCTGGAGCCGCTCGCTCTACAGCACCGACGCCAGCCTCTACCAGATTCAGCCCGTGGGTGTGGTGATTCCGCGCCACAGTGACGACCTGCACGCCGCGCTCGAGGTGGCCGCAGCGTACAATGTGCCGCTGCTGGCGCGCGGCGCGGGCAGTTCGCTCGCGGGGCAGGCGGTGGGTGCGGCGCTGGTGCTCGACACCAGCAAGTATCTCGACCGCATCCTGGCAATTGATGTGGAGGCGCGTACGGCGCTGGTTGAGCCGGGGGTCACCGTGGCAGTGCTCAATCGCGCGCTCGCGCCGCTCGGCCTCATGCTCGGCCCCGACCCCGCCAGCGCCGAGCGCGCCACGCTGGGCGGCTCCGTGGCCAACAACGCCACCGGCAGCCACTCGATCCTCTATGGCATGATGGCCGACCATGTGCATGCCGCCGACCTGCTCCTGGCCGACGGCGCCCCAGCACACTTTAGCCCTGTGGCGCCGTCCGATCTGGCGGCCTACGCCCGGCGCGGCGGGCTGGAGGGAGCCATCTACCGGGATTTGACCGCACTGGCGCTTGCGAAGACAGCCGCCATCATCGCCCAATGGCCCAGGCACTGGCGGCGCGCCTCGGGCTACAACCTCGACCGCCTCGCCGCCGCCCAGGCAACGCCCGATCAACGCGCGCAATTCGACGGCGCAAGCCGCTTCCGCCCCGCAATCTGCAGCCCGCAGCGACGCGACACGGTCAATCTGGCGCAATTCCTCGCGGGCAGCGAAGGCACGCTGGCTATCTTCAAGACGATTACGCTCAACCTTGTGCCGCGGCCCACGCGCACCGCTGTGGCTGTGCTCCACTTCGACGACATCGTAGCCGCCTGCGCTGCCATCACCGATGTGCTGGAGATGGAGCCCAGTGCGTGCGAACTGCTCGACAAGCAATTGATGGACCTGGCGCGCCGCCAGCCCGAGTGGGCGCGCCGCCTGCACTTTGTGGCGGGCGATCCGGCAGCGGTGCTCCTCACTGAGTTCTACGGGGCCAGCGAGGCGGAACTTGCTGCGCGGCTCGAGCGGCTGGCGGATCACATGACGCTGCGCGGCCATCGCGGCGTGGTCGTGCGCGTCACCGATGCACAGCATCAGGCCGACCTCTGGGCCGTGCGCAAGGCGGGGCTGAATCTGCTTATGAGCCGCCGCGGTGACTTCAAGCCCGTGCCCGGCATTGAGGACGTGAGCGTGCCGCCCGAGCAACTGGCTGCCTACATTGCGCGCGTGCGCGCCTGGTGCGCCGAGCGACCCGGCGTGCGTGATGTAGCCGTCTATGCCCACGCCTCGGCAGGCTGCCTGCACGTGCGCCCTGTGGTCAATGTGAAGACGGCGCAAGGGGTGGCCACGCTTGCGGCCATGGCCGACTTTGCCACCGGGCTCTGTCTCGAGTATGGCGGTGCGCTCAGCGGCGAGCATGGCGACGGCTTGGCACGCAGCGCGCTCAACCAGCGCCTCTTCGGCCCTGAATTATATGGCGCGCTGCAGCAGGTCAAGCAGATCTTCGATCCCCGCAATCTGCTCAACCCCGGCAAAGTGGTCAACGGGCCGACCCTCACCGCCAACCTGCGCATGGGGGCGGATTACGCGACCATTCCGATTGAGACCATTTTCGACTGGAAGGCCGACGGCGGCTTTGCCCCCGCGATCGAGATGTGCAACGGCGCGGGCGTCTGCCGCAAGACCGAGACGGGCATCATGTGCCCTTCGTACATGGCGACGCGCGACGAGGCGGACACGACGCGCGCCCGCGCCAACGCGCTGCGCAACGCGCTCGCCGGGCGCATCCCCCACGAAGAACTCTTCTCTGAAGGCATGGCTGGTGTAATGGATCTCTGCCTGGGCTGCAAGGCGTGCAAAAGCGAATGCCCGTCGTCGGTGGACATGGCGCGCATCAAGGCCGAGTTCCTTGTGCACTACTACCATGCCCACGGGCTGCCCCTCTTCAATCGTCTCATGGGGCGGCTGCCGCAATTAAGCGAATTTCTCTACCGGACCGCGCCGCCGTTGACGCCGCTGCTGGTGAGTGCGCTCAACGGCGTGCTCCAGTCGCGCCTCTTCCGGCGCGCCGTCCAGCCGGCGTTGGGCGTTTCACCCGAGCGAACGCTGCCCCTCTACGCCCGCCGCACCTTTGCACAGGAAGCTGCACGTTTCCCCACTCCCCACTCCCTACTCCCCATTCCCCGTTTGATCCTCTTCCACGATACATGGACGAACTACAACGAGCCCGGCG
>CAYRVP010000120.1:0-13024 GCA_964427845.1 uncultured Caldilineaceae bacterium | reverse complement strand
CCAGTCAACCAGTCAACCAGTCAACCAGTCAACCAGTCAACCAGTCAACCAGTCAGCATTCGCATAGTCTGAAGGAGGAGCGCCATGACGGCGTGGGCATACTTTGAGGGGCAAATTCGACCGATAGACGAGGCGCGGGTGAGCGTGCGCACGCACACGTTCAACTATGGCACCGGTGCGTTCGGCGGGCTGCGCGGCTACTGGAACAGCGCCGACGAGCAGCTTTATGTCTTCCGCATTGAGGACCACTACCGCCGCTTCCTCAACAGCGGGCGCATCCTCATGGCGCACGTGCAGGAGACGCCGGCCGACCTCGTCGCGATTACGCTCGACCTGCTGCGGCGCGAGGGTTGGCGCGAAGACTGCTATATTCGCCCCATTCTTTACAAGGCGGATGAGGTCATCGGCGTGCGCCTGCACGATCTGCGCGATGCGATCACCATCTTCAGCCAGCCTTTCGGCCGCTACATTCAAGCCGAGGAAGGCGCGAAGGTTTGCACCAGCAGTTGGCGGCGGGTCGATGACACAGCCATCCCCCCGCGCGGCAAGCTCATCGGCTCCTACATGAACAGCGCGCTGATCAAGAGTGAGGCGGTGCTCAACGGCTTTGACGAAGCGATCGTTCTCGATCAAGCCGGCCACGTGGCCGAGGGCAGCGCCGAGAATCTCTTCATCGTGCGCAACGGCACGCTGATTACGCCGCCCGTGCAGGGCAACGTGCTCGAGGGCATTACGCGCAATACGATGATGCACCTGGCCACGAATGTGCTGGGCGTGCCTGTGCTCGAGCGCGAAATCGACCGTTCGGAGGTTTACTACGCCGATGAAGCCTTCTTCTGCGGCACAGGCGTGCAGGTGGCGGCGATTGCTTCGGTCGATCATCGCCCCATCGGCGCGGGCCACATTGGGCCGATTACGACGCATCTGCGCGACCTCTTCTTCCGCATCGTGCGCGGGCAGGAGTCAGGTTACAGTCACTGGCTCACGCCGGTCTACCCGTCCACAGGTTGAGGGGCGCGTTGATGGCAACACTCAAGCAGGCAGTGGAAGGGCAGTTCAGCCGCACGGCCGAGGCATACCGCACGAGCAGTGTACACGCTGGCGGGGCTGACCTCGAGATGATGATTGAGGTGGCGGCGTTGACTGGCCGCGAGGCGGTGCTGGATGCCGGCTGCGGCGCCGGCCACACAGCGGCAGCGCTGGCCCCCTTTGCGCACAGCGTTGTCGCATTGGACCTGAGCGAGACGATGCTTGCCGTGACGGCGCGCCTCGCGTCCGAGCGTGGCCTCGCCAACGTGACCACGCGCCAGGGCGACGTTGAGGCGCTGCCCTTTGCCGACGCCGCCTTCGACCTGGTGGTGAGTCGCTACAGCGCGCACCACTGGCCTCATCCACTGGCGGCGCTGCGCGAGATATGGCGTGTGCTCAAACCGGGCGGGCGCTTCCTGCTCGATGACATTGTCTCGGTTGATGACTTCACCGTGGACACGCACTTGCAAACGATTGAACTGCTGCGCGACCCATCGCACGTGCGCGACCATCCCCCCGCAGAGTGGCTGGCGCTGCTGCACGCCGCCGGTTTCGCCGCCGAGGTGGCCTATGCCTTTCCCTGTCGCCTCAACTTTGCCGACTGGACGGCGCGCATGGCCACGCCGGCGCCCGCCGTGGCACTGCTGCGCACACGCATGGCGGCCGCGCCGCTTGAGGTGCGCGCCGCGCTGGATATTGACGACGCCGGCGAGCACTTTACGATTCCCGGCGCGCTCTTCGTGGCCCGAAAATAAGGGTCCGCACGCGGACCTCCGGGCCTTGTCGGCACAACGCTGAATGAAAAATGGGCTCGTGAGTGTAGCGGAAGGCCTCCCGGCCTTCACTTCGCTCACGCCACATTGAAGGCCGGGAGGCCTTCCGCTACCTACCGCAGGGAATATTCGCGGCAGGAGAAGCTGAAACAAGTGGTGACTTCATACCACTGTTGTTTCCTGAGGTATTGTTCTTGTCTGTGTACGGCTTACCAGTTCACTATCGCGATTAGCAGGTGATGGATGCATCAGACGCAGGAACAGGCACTCGATCGTATCGCTGATGGCATGGCCGCTGCTCACCCTGCCGGGGCGACGCGTCGCAGCGAATTCTGGGCCGGGCTGCGGGCAACGCTGCCGCTGGTGCTGGGGGCGATTCCCTTCGGCATCATCTTTGGCGCGGTGGCGATGGCCAGCGGCTTCTCGGCGTGGGCCACCATGGCAATGTCGGCCCTGGTCTTTGCCGGGGCCTCACAATTCATCGCCATCGGGCTGGTGGCCGGCGGCGCAGGGATTGCCATCATCGTGCTCACGACCTTTGTGGTCAACCTGCGCCATGCGCTCTACGCAGCAACGCTGGCCCCGCACATGAAGCACTTGCCGCAGCGCTGGCTCGCGCCGCTGGGCTTCTGGCTCACCGACGAGAGCTTCGTGGTCGTCGTCGAGCGCTTCAACCGCATGGATGCGTCACCCTGGAAACACTGGTACTTTCTGGGTTCGGCGCTCATCATGTACCTCAACTGGAACTTGTGCACCTGGATCGGCATTGAAGCGGGTCGCTCCATCCCCAATATCGAGTCATGGGGACTCGAGTTCGCGATTTCAGTCACTTTCATCGGGATGCTCATGCCCATGCTGCGCCAACGTTCGATTGTATGGAGCGTTGTGGTGGCCGGCAGTGCGGCGATCGCACTGGCCGGGCTGCCCAACAACCTGGGATTGATTGCGGCGGCGCTGCTGGGCGTGGCTGCAGGCATGGCGACGCGCCGTTTTGATGCGCGTGCACCAGTCGAGAAGCCACGCGCATGAGCACGTATGAGTGGATCTTGATTCTGGGCATGACAGCCGTGACCGTGGCCGTGCGCTATCCGGTGCTTGCGCTGGTGAGCCGCATGGAGTTGCATCCGCTTTTGCTCGACGCCATGCGCTATATACCGCCTGCGGTATTGGCGGCGATGATTGTGCCGGCCCTGCTCATGCCCCGTGGCGCGCCCATTGAACTCACATGGCGCAACGGGTACTTGGTGGCGGGCATCGCAGCAGCGCTGATTGGCTGGCGCACGCGCAATTTGCTGCTGACGATTGGGTTGGGTATGGCCATCTTCTGGCTCTGGCGCCTTGTGGCGGGGTAGGATTTAGGGGCCAGTACGCGGAACAGGCGGAAACGACAGACGCAGCATGGAAAGCATCCTCCATGCTGCGTCTGTCGTTTCCGCCTGCTCTCGGTTCCGGCTCAATCAAGTTCGGCGGGGGTGAGGAAGCCCTCGCTGGCCGAGGCGACACCGATGGTCCAGGCGGCAAAACGCATGGCGCGCCAACGCGGCGTGCGCGCGCATGCCGCGCCAGTAGCCGTCCACAAAACAGGCAAAGAGCGCATCGCCTGCGCCGACGGTGCTCACGATTGGCCGGGACGCAAGGGCGGGCAAATGGGTCGGTGCGTCAGCGGGGCGCTCGGCCAGCAGCGCGCCCTCCGCTCCCATGCCAATCACCAGCACCTCGGGCGCGTAGCGCGCCATGACTGCGTGCGCCCATTCGGCAGGGGGCGCCGGCAACTGCTCGTGACTCATGAAGAGAATGTTGGCCGCCTGCATGAAGTCGGCGTTGTACGCGTCGTCCAGGTCGCTCAGCGCGTGCACGTCGCTGGCGATTGGCTTGCCCGCGGCAAACGCACGCGCCAGAAAGGGGCGCGCAAAATTGACGTTGCAGAGCACACAGCCAGCCGCCTGGGGCAGCGCTGCCTCAAAACGGAGTTCTGGGTAGCGGCTATTCTGGATATTCTTGAGGTCGGTGAAGATCTGTCGCTTGCCTGCAGCGTCGTAGAGGATCCCCGACTGGCAGCTCTGCGGCAGCATGGCAATGACGCCGTCGCTTTCCAGACCGGCGGCAGCCAGGGCACTGCGCACGAGCGCGCCCTCGGGGTCGTCGCCAAGCAACGAAAGCAGATTGACGAGTTGCTCCGCACGGCCAGCGCCTTGCTTACGTTGTAGCCAACGCCCGCCGCCGCTGCACCGATGCCAAAGCAAGGGTAGCTTACCGGATGGTAGTCAATAGGGAAGCCATCGACGCGCAGCGTGGTTTTCAGATTGACGAGCCCCGCAACCAAGATCTGCGCCATGGTCGGCTCACCCCTTACGTAACCGATAGAATCTGCTCGAAGTTGGGCATTGCCTGCGGATAGCCGGGATGCTGCTTGGCCGCATTGAGCGCGTTGTGGATGACGTGGTAGGAGTGCCAGTAGCGCTCGTTGCGTTCATCAATCGGAACGTAGCCCTGGCGACGAGCCGCGAGAATAAGCCCTTGCACGTAGAGCGTGATGGGGGGCACCTTGAGCAGCAGTTTGTCGAAGCGCTCTAGTTTGCCGCGGGCGCGGGCGCGCAAAATTGAGAGCCAAGCGCCCAGTTCATCCACGAAGAGGTCAATCGGATCAACGTCATTGTCGTAGATGGACTTGCCCACGAGTACGATGGGCGCCGTGGACTCGAGCTCAATCGTGCTGCGCATCTCGTCATTCTGCACGTGGGCATAGCCACCCAGACAGTAGAGGTTGAGCGAACTGTGCTGTATGCTCTCGATGTGAATCATGCCGGGTGCAACCGCCACAAGCGACATGTTGCGGATCGGATAGCTGAAGATCGTGTGGCCGATGCCACTTGCCCCCGGAACCGGCAGCGTTGCCTCCAGGGCGTGGGCGGCGCCTTTGACTGTGGCGGGAAAGAGATGGATGTCGACGTGCTTTGGTCCCAAATCATGCGGGTCCGCAGCGGGATAGAGGACAATTGTTTCCTGAACTCCCATGACCTGGATCTCTCCTGTAATGATCCCGGCCAGCCGGAGCTAGACGGATTCCTGCTGGTCCCAGAGTTGGCGTGTAAGTTGGGCGTGGCCGACGTGCTGTGCGGCATGCTCAAGCGCATGATTGAGCAACCAGGCAACCGTGAAGTTGCGATCATGTCGGGCCGAGTGGCGTTCCTGAGCCAGGTCATCGAGCGTGAGCGGCTCGATGAACGCAGTGGCCTCAGCCATGGCGGCGTCGAGTAGGGCGATCAGGCTGGCAGCATCGACCTGCTGCGTGAGAAATTCGCTGTCGCGATTGCGCTGCGATGGTCGTCTCTCAAGCAAGTCGCCGAGCAGGTAGCGCTGTGCGCCGGCCACGTGGACCACCAGCACCGTCAGCGAGTTTGCGTCAGGTGTAGGCGACCAGTCCAGCGCCGCCGCAGGGGCGTCCTGCAGGGTTTGTTTCAGCGCTGCGTGCTGGCTGCGCAGCGCCTGCAAGTATTCCACAAAATAGGTGTGCATGTCGCGTCTCGCAATCAATGAAGTAAGGGCGCCGAACAGTCGTGCGCGTGCACAAATTGGAAGCAACCGCGCATTTGTTTATTTTATCACAAACCACCGGCGGTCGCTGCATTCGCCCTTTTGCGCCTTTGCGCTTTTGTGTCGCGGTTGAGATGCAGCGCGAAATTGACGATTGACACCCAGTTGGCGGCATGATACATTGTGATTGTTGGTGATGTTTTCTGACACATCCTCGAATGAAGGCCAGCCACTCGTGCGCGAATTGCTCTCCGTCTCCGCTGTCGAAAGGCAGCAGCACTTGTTGGAGTGGCTCCAGCGGCAGCAGCGCGCCTCAATTACCGAAATCATGAACGAGTTCGGTGTCAGCCAGGCCACGGCGCGCCGCGACCTGGATGCGCTCGCCGGCCAGGGGCGCTTGCAGCGGGTGCGCGGCGGCGCGCTGGCCGTGCGTCGCGCCCCGCCTGAAGCACCTGTGACCGCACGTGCCGTCGAGCAGGTGGCCGAGAAGCAACGTATTGCCATAGCCGCCGCCGCACAGATTAAGGATGGCGAAACCGTCTTTCTGGGTAGCGGCACCACCGTGGAACTGGTGGCAAGGTCCCTGCGCGCGCGCCGCGACCTCACGGTGATTACCAACTCGCTGCTCGTTCTCAATGCGCTTGCCGGCATGCCCGGGATCACGCTCGTTGGCCTGGGCGGCACATTGCGCGCATCAGAACACTCATTCATCGGGCCAATGACGCAGCAGGCGCTGGCCGACCTGCGCTCGCTCCACGTTGTCATGGGCATTCGCGCAATTGACATCGACGCCGGCCTGACCAACGCCTACCTGGAGGAGAGCCTCATCGACCGCGCCATTATGGCGATTGGCAGCAAGGTAATGCTGCTTGCCGACCATACAAAGTGCGGGCGCGTCTCCACAGTTTTCGTCGCGCCGCTCTCTGCCGTCGATCTGCTGATTACCGATGCAGCGACGCCCGCCGACTTTTGTGCGGCGCTCGAGGCGCAAGGCGTTCGCGTGATTGCTGCCTGATTGTCGCTCCCCAAGTGCACCCCTGAAGTGAGAACCGAGGCAACGATGGAACTTGCTGATTTCCGGCCCCGGCCGGCGCTTGTTACCAAGAGCACTCAGCTGCTTGCCCCGCGCTTCACCGTGATTGATGCCCACAACCACCTGACCGAGCCCTTTGGCGGCGGCTGGGACAAGAAGCCGCTGCCCGCACTGATTGACCTGCTCGATGAGGCCCAGGTGCGCGTCTACGTGGACCTTGACGGTGGCTGGGGCGAAGACATCCTCGAACAACACCTGGATATCTTCAAGGCCCACGCACCCGACCGCTTCCGCATCTTTGGCGGCGTGGCATGGGAAGCGTGGCCCGCACAAGGCCATCGCTTTGGCGAGTGGGCGGCCGCACGTTTGCGCGCACAAGTGGCGCGCGGCGCACAGGGGCTGAAGATCTGGAAGCCCTTTGGCCTGCACGTGCGCGATGAGATGGGTCGCCTGGTGGACGTGGATGATGCGCGCCTGGATCCAATTTGGGCCACCGCGGGCGAACTGGGGCTGCCCGTGCTCGTGCATGTGGCCGACCCCGTGGCCTTCTTCGATCCCCTTGACGAAACCAACGAGCGCTGGGAAGAACTGCACGCCCACCCCGACTGGCAATTCCCCAGCCCGCCCTTTCCGCCCTTCCTGCACATTCTTGAAGGCTTCGCACGCCTGGTGGAGCGCCATCCGCAAACCACCTTCATTGGCGCGCATGTTGGTTGCTATGCCGAAAACCTGGGCTGGGTCTCGGCACTTCTCGACCGCTGCCCCAATCTGTATGTTGACTTCAGTGCGCGCATTGGCGAACTGGGGCGCCAGCCCTACAGCGCCCGCCGCTTCTTCATCAAACATGCCGACCGCATCCTCTTCGGCACAGACGCCTCTCCCGACCTCGACGCCTACCGTCTCTACTACCGCTTTCTGGAAAGCGACGACGAGTACTTTGCGTATGACGGCCGCGAGGTGCCGGCGCAGGGGCGCTGGGCCGCGTATGGCCTCTACCTGCCCGAGGATGTGCTGCGCAAGATCTACCATGCAAATGCAGAACGGGTGGTGCTGGGTGAGTAGGCGCTGAAACGCGACGTGCCAAACGACCTGAGCACAGTGACCTATCGTGAAGGTGCACAACCAAACTCCGCAATGACGTATACCACAAGGCATCTCATTGAGTTCTTGGTATCCTGCAGACTTTTCGCCACCATATTCGTGCTCGCGTAGGAGCGAAGCAAAGGGGAGACGATGATGAAGAAGCGAATCATGCTGGTGCTCGCAATGGTCCTGCTCGTGATGGCGGCATGTGCTGCGCCGGCGACGCAGAGCGATCAGGCGGCCGCGGCGGGCGGCGCGACCGAAGTCACCTACATGCTGTGGGGCTCACCTGATGAACTGGCCGTCTGGCAGACGATTGTGGATGACTTCCACAAGGTCAACCCCGACATCAACGTCAAGGTGGATGTCTCCGACTGGGACTCATACTGGAACAAGTTGCAGACGCTCTTCGCAGGCGGTTCGCCACCGGACATCTTTGCCATGGATGGCCCGCTCTATCCGGACTGGCAGTCGCGCGGCGTGCTCCTCAACCTGCAGCCCTACATTGACGCCACGCCCGGCTTCCTCGAGGCCCTCTATCCCGGCCCACTGGAGACTTACGCCCGGGAAGACGGCTACTATGGCCTGCCGCGCGACTTCCAGACAATTGTGCTCTTCTACAACAAGGACATGTTCGACGCTGCGGGCGTGGCGTATCCCACCGACGACTGGACGATGGACGACCTGCGCGCCGCCGCCAAACAGCTCACGCTTGACGAGAACGGCGACGGTGCACCCGAGCAATGGGGCCTTGCGCTTGACCTGTGGGACATGGAGCTCTTCTGGAGCGAGGCCATTTGGAGCTACGGCGGCGAAGTGATTAGCCCCGACTACACCAGGACGCTGCTGGGCGAGCCCGAGGCCCGCGAGGCGTGGCGTCTAATCAGTGATATGGTGACGGTGGACAAGTCGGTGCCCGACCCCGATACCTTCGCCCAGTATGGTGACCCCTTTGCTGCGGGCGTCGCCGCCATGACAACCATCGGCCACTGGGCGGTGCCCGACTATGCGTCGGCGTCTTTCGCATGGGACGTGGCCGCGTTTCCCGCCGGGCCCAATGGCCGCGCCACGAGCGTGAACAGCGCCGGCTTTGTGATTGCCAAGGATTCAAAGCAGCCCGACGCGGCCTGGAAGTTCCTCGAGTTCGCGCTCAGCCAGGCCGGCCAGGAGAAGTTGACTGCGATGGGCTTTGCGCTGCCCGTCGTCAAGAGTGTGGCCGAGAGCGCCACCTATCTGGAGCAGGAGAGCGCGCCGATTCGCCAGCAGGTATTCCTCGATGCGGTGGAATATGCGCGCGTCAAGCCCTCCTTCCGCGGCTATGACGAGTGGGCCACCGTGGTGGGGGACACACTAGCGCCCGTGTGGACAGGCGAAGTGACCATCGATGCGGCGCTGGATGAAATTGTGCCCGCCGCCGATGCGGTGCTCGCGCAAAACGCGCAGTAGGCAGGTTTTCCACGACCACGTACAATTCCGTGACACACGCAGCTTCTGGGCGTGGCTGGCCGCAGCGCGGCTCGCCACGCCCAGGGTGATCGCTCGGACTTTCGTTCTAACCCATCTTTAATGGAAAAGAATCGCACCATGCCCAAGATTGCATTTATTGGCGCCGGCAGCACCGTGTTCGCCCAGAACCTGCTCCAAGACATTCTGAGCTTTCCTGAATTGCGCGGCTCGACGTTATCGCTCTTCGACATCGACGCCGATCGGCTCGAGACCTCCGAGATCGTGGCCCACAAGGTGGCCGATTTCTTTGGCGCCGACGCGCACATCGAAGCCACGACTGACCGCCGCCGCGCGCTCGATGGCGCCGACTACGCCATCAGCATGTTCCAGGTGGGGGGCTACAAACCGGCCACCGTCACCGACTTCGAGATCCCCAAGAAGTACGGCCTGCGCCAAACCATTGCCGACACGCTGGGCATCGGCGGCATTATGCGCGCGCTGCGTACCATCCCCGTCGTTCTTGACATATGCAACGACATGGCCGAACTTTGCCCCGATGTCACTTTTCTGCAATACGTCAACCCCATGGCCATGAACTGCTGGGCCATCAACCGCGCCACCAACATCAGGACCGTGGGCCTGTGCCACAGCGTGCAGAGCACCGCTGAACGGCTTGCCGCCGACATCGCGGTGCCAATCGAAGAGATCAACTACACCTGTGCAGGCATCAACCACATGGCCTTCTACACGCGTTTCGAGCGGCGCATCAATGGTGAGGTGGAGAATCTCTACCCGCGCATTCGCGCCGTGGCCGAAGCGGGCGACTACATGCGCGGCTATCGCAACACTGCCAACAAGGTGCGCTACGAAATCCTCCAGCGCATGGGCTATTTCGTCACCGAATCGAGCGAGCATTTCGCCGAGTACACGCCCTGGTTTATCAATCAGGCGCGGCCAGAACTGATCGAGCAGTATGAGGTGCCGCTGGATGAATACATCGAACGCTGCGAGGAGCAGATTGCGGGATGGCAGGCGGATCGCGCCGCGCTCGAGCGGGGCGACTTCGAAATCGACCCTGAACTGAGCCAGGAGTATGGCTCGCTCATTATCCACAGCATGGAGACGGGCGTGCCGCGCGTCATCTACGGCAACGTCGAAAACCGCGCGCTGATTGACAACCTGCCCGATGGCTGCTGCGTCGAGGTGCCGTGTCTGGTGGACAAGAACGGCGTGCAGCCCACCAAGGTGGGCGCGCTGCCGCCGCAACTCGCGGCCATGATGCGCACCAACATCAACGTGCAGGAATTGACTGTGGAGGCGGCGCTCACGGGCAAGCGCGAGCATATTTACCATGCCGCTATGCTCGACCCGCACACCGCCGCCGAACTGAGCCTGGACCAGATCTGGTCGCTTGTGGACGACCTGATCGAGGCGCACGGCGACCTGCTGCCTGCGTATCACTAACACGCCGCTTGCGCTTGTTGTACATTGCGTTCGCCGCGCGCTCTTTGCACCATTGCGTTGAGGTAGTGGGCCACACGCTGGTTTCCGATTTCGCCGAGGCATTGCGCCATGCAAACAGGGTTGCGCCCGCTGGGGCGCGAGCGCTTCTGGTTGTGGCTTCTGCTCGCGCCTACGCTGATTGGGCTGGCATTTGGCGCGGTGGGATCCGTCTTCGCCACGCTCGGCATCAGCTTTCTGCATTGGGACCTGATTACGCCGCCCCGCTTTGCCGGGCTGGAGAACTACGCGCGCCTCTTCACCGATGCGCTCTTTCAGAAGGCGCTCATCAACACACTCGTCTTTTCGGCCATGTATGTGCCCGCCGTCATGGTCTGCTCACTGGCGGTGGCGCTGCTGCTCAACCGCAGCCTGATGGGTGTGGGCATCTTCCGCACCATCTACTTCCTGCCGGCCGTCTCGTCCGCGGTGGCAATCGGGCTGGTGTGGAGCTGGATCTACGCCAAAGACACAGGGCTCCTGAACAACCTCATCACCGCGCTGGGTGGGCAGCCCGTGAACTGGCTGGGCACACAGTGGGCGATGACGTCGGTGGTGATCATGAATGTTTGGGGAGCGGTGGGCGAGGGTGCGATCATCTTTCTCGCAGGGCTGCAGGCGGTGTCGCGCACCTACTACGAGGCGGCTGAGGTCGATGGCGCGGGCGAGCGCACCAAGCTGCTGCGCATTACCCTGCCGCTGATCACGCCCAGCATCTTCTTCCAACTCATCATCACCACAATTCATGCTTTTCAGGCCTTCGAGTTTATCTATGTGCTCACGCGCGGTGGTCCTAACGGCGCAACCACCACGCTCGTCTACTCAATCTATCGCAACGGGTTCGACTTCTTCCGCATGGGCTTTGCCAGCGCACAGGCGCTGGTGCTCACACTGCTGATCTTCGCGCTCACACTCGGCTACTTCCAGTTGCAGAAGCGCTGGGTGGTCTATGAGTAAATCATCTTCAATGCGCTCGCAGCGCGTGACGCTTGATCTCGCTGTCTACATCCTGCTGCTTGCCGGCTCGGTGATAATGGTTGCGCCTTTCGTGTGGATGGTATCCACGGCGCTCAAGGAGCCGGCAGACCAGTACACCCGCATGCTCATTCCCAACCCCGCCACGCTGCAGAACTTTGCGCAATTGTGGGAACGGCTGCCTTTCTCGCGCCTCATCTTCAACAGTCTATGGATCTCCGTGCTCGCCACCGTAGGGCAAATGCTCACCTGCGCCATGGCGGCCTTTGTCTTTGCGGTGGTGCGCTTCCGCGGCCGCGACGCCCTCTTTGTGGCGCTCCTCGCAACGTTGATGATTCCATTTCACGTGACGCTTGTACCCAATTTCATTCTCTTCAAGTGGCTTGGGCTGATTGGCTCGCAAGCGCCCCTGTGGCTGCCCGCGTTTTGGGGCGGCGCCTTCGGCACCTTCTTGTTGCGCCAGTACTATCTGACAATTCCCATTGACCTGGCAGAGGCGGCGCGTGTGGATGGCGCTACACTTCTGCAGATCTTTGCGCGCATCTACCTGCCGCTCGCAGGGCCGGCCATGGCTGCGCTCGCCATCTTCACCTTTCTTGCATCATGGAACGACCTGCTGCGCCCGCTCATCTATCTGCCCGCCGACCTGGACAAGACCACGATCACGGTGGGGCTGGCGCTCTTTCAAACGCAATATGCGGGCAAGTGGACGCTGATGATGGCGGGCGCGCTGGTGAGTATCATCCCAGTGATGGCCATCTTCTTTGTGGCGCAGCGGCAGTTCATCGAAGGCATTGCGCTCTCCGGCGTCAAGCGTTAGCACAAAAGCTCACAATCGTAGGAGTTTTGCTCGCACAATAAACAGAATCTGCGGCAATGTGTCATCCGCCCAAAGCATTCCTGGGACCTCGCCTCGGCGCCTCCAGACTCTGATTCTCAGTCATCAATCACCAGTCATCAATCACCAGTCATCAGTCTGTGGTCTCCCTTTTCCATGACTCCATACTTCGACCTCCTTGTGCTCGGTGAAATCTGCGTCGACATCATTCTGAGCGGCGACGTAACGCCTGTCTTCGGCCAGGTGGAGAAAGTGCTCGATGATGCCGTCCTCACAGCCGGCAGTTCTTCGGCCATCTTCGCATGTGGCGCGGCGCGGCTGGGGCTGAAAGTGGCCTTCGCCGGCATGGTGGGTGACGACCTCTTCGGCCGCTTCATGCTTGATGCGCTGCGGGCGCGCGGCGTAAACACCTCCGGCGTTGTGGTCAATCGCGCCCTAAAGACGGGCCTCACCGTGCACCTCAATCGCGGCGCGGACAGGGCTATGCTCACCCACATGGGTGCCATGGAGAGCTTCGGGCGCGCCGACGTTGATGCCTCGTTGCTGCGACGTGTGCGCCACATTCACGTGGGCAGCTACTTCCTGCAAAAGGGGCTGCGGCCCGACGTGGCGCAACTCTTTGCACAGGCGCAGGCCGAGGGGCGGAGTACGTCGCTTGACACAGGCTACGACCCAGACGAGGCGTGGGGCGCCGACGTCATGGCGACGCTCGCCGCCACGAGCGTATTCCTTCCCAACGCAACCGAGGCGCTGGCGCTGACGGTCGCTGCCGACATCGACCAAGCACTTGCGGCATTGGCGCAACGAGTGCCC
>CAYRVP010000119.1:0-13051 GCA_964427845.1 uncultured Caldilineaceae bacterium | reverse complement strand
CCCGTTCGCCTGCATGCCACTCCACTTCGAAGACTTCAGCGCGCGCCGCCGGGTAGTAGTTGAAGAATTTGCGCAGCCCGTCCTCAACCATTGCCCCCTCCGTCACGTGCGCCATGATCTCTGCAACGCCCGTCACGCTGCGCATGACGCCGAACATGGCAAAACGCACGGCCAGCCCGCCGCTGTCGAGCATTTGTGCGGCGTTGTAGCCCAATTGCATGAGGTGCAGGTGCATGGCCAGCACCTTGTTCCAACCCGCCAGCGCCGTGGGCACGGCTGGGTGGCTCGGCATTTCCTCAGTGAGAAAGCGGGCGAAAGTTGCGTTCACCAGGCTGATGGAACCGGTGACGTAGATGGGCGGCACATGAGTGTGGCGCGGCCCGTGCGCGGCGTGGAGTTTGCCTGCGCGGAAGAGATAGTACGCCATGTCGCGGCTGAAATCCATGCCAATCAGGCGCGCAAGCCAAAGCGTGAAGAAGCGACGCCGCTCGCTCAGGTGCCCGGCGTCCGCGCCGCCCTCCCAGCCGAGGATGGCCGCCGTGTCGGGATTGGCCAGCAGGGCATCGTAGGTGCCCACCACCAGTTCATGGCCGCGCTTGAAGAGCGCCTCCACGGTGGTGAGCATGGCCTCCGTTTCGGCAGCGCCCAGCCCCAGGAAGGCGCGCATGCGCTCCCACTCCTCCTCAGGCAGTGGGTCAAGGCGGGCCAGGCTCCAGCGGGGCGCAACAGCCTGCCTGCTGAGCGCGGCGAATGGATCATGGATGGCTTTCGCGTCGCCAACCGGGGCCCGATGTGCGGTCTGTATGCTATTGTGCTGCTTCATGGTGGCTCCTTCACTTCGAACAACGCCGCGCACACTGCACTGCTTCGCGCGCGGCGCTTCCGCGTGCTCCCCGCCGCGACGCAGACAGAGTATACCATGCCAGGTGTCCCCCGCAGCGCCCATAACCCAGGATGCGAATCAGACTTGCGGCCTGCAGCAGACGACGGCGCGGCCGACATGCGGGAGCGCCAAAGTGATGGCCGGGAGGCCTTCCGCTACAAATTGCGCGGCGTGCGGAGCGCAAGATAAGCGGAGGGTTGGATGCCCCCCGCTGCGTAGACTGGGAATGTATGCTTCTCGCTGGCTATTCGGCCGCCAGCACGTGCAGCTTGGCGTGGGGGATGCTCTCGTACGAACCAAAGTGCATCTTCACAGTAAAGCCGGGCGCGAACTGCGGCACGTCATCCACGCGGCTGCGCACCTCGCGAATGGCATATTCCAGCAGGTCCAGAAGCCCGCGCCCGTCCACCTGCTCCATCACCTCGGTGCTGTCCACATGCGTTGTGGGGATGGCGAGCCAGTGCACCACACTCTCGGGGTGGATGCTGCGAATCAGCGCAAAACCCTTCTCATCGTCGCGTGCGATGATGATGCCCGGCGCCTCGCCGCGCAGGATGCTGCAGAATGGACATCCATCAGCCTCGGCCATCGGAGTCCTCATTGCTTCAAGACGGGTGCAGGCGGCAGCGGCGAAACCAGATCACCGCAGTACGCAGCACCAGCATGTTGGCAAGCACAAGCACGAGCGCCACGCCTGCCACAATGGAGAGGCTGGCAAAGGCACTGGACGGCCCAAGGGATAGCCGCCACGTTGCAGGCAGGGTGCCAAGCAGCAGCGGCACAGCCACAATATGCAGCACAAAGATGGCTGCGAGTATACCCAGGATCACCTGCTGCGCGCGCCGTACACTTGCGGCGCGCAATGACACGAGCACGCCAAACGACGCAGCCAGCGCGGCAGTGAGCAGGCTGAGCAGCGCGCCGCCGGCAAGCAGCATGGGTCTGTAGAGCAGCAACTGGTCGCGCGCATAGACAAGGTTGATCGCCACAATGCTTGTAGTGATCGTCACAAGCATCAGCCCCCATCCAAAGATGACAGCGGCCCCCACCTTGCCCAGCAGGATGGCGCGATCGGGCAGCGGGCTTGCCAGCAGCGTTTCCAGGGTGTGGCGTTCGCGCTCGCCGGCCACCGAATCGGCAGCAACCGAGGCCACCATGAAGACAGGCGTCCATGCCCACAGAGAAAGCAGCCACCCGCGGTCGAGCCAGTGCGGCCCACTCCACAACGGCAACACAATACCCAACAGCACGATGATTCCAATCGCCAGCAGCACAGGAACGGGCGAGGAGCCGCGTGTGACCAACAGTTCGCGCAATTCCTTCTGCGCGACTGTCCAAGCGTCGGCGGCTGTTTCCATCATGCCATCTCCTCCATCAGCGCGAGGAAGGTGGATTCAAGCGTCGTGGTGCGACGACGCACTTCCTGTACGTCGACGCCGGACTCAACAAGCAGGCTGACAAGGGGGGAGGTGTCCACATCGCCGCTCAGGTCAATCAGCAGGCTGCCTTCGGCCGCGTGCGCGGCTTCGACTTCGGGTCGTTTGCGCAGCAGCGTGAGGACATCCTCGTCAATGCCGCGGCCCAGAATCTCGAGTTGGGGTGATTGGCTGTGGCGACGCAGGTCGGCTGGGCTGCCCACAGTCAGCAGTTTGCCCTCGCGCATGAGACCCACGCTGTCACAAAGCTGCTCTGCTTCGGCCAGATTGTGCGTGGTGAGGAAGATGGTCACGCCTTCGCTGCGGCTGAGTGCGGCCAGTTCCTTGCGCAACGCTGCGGCAGCCATGGTGTCCAGCCCGGAGGTCGGCTCATCAAAGAAGACCACCGGTGGCTGATGGAGCAGTGTGCGTGCAATCGCCAGCTTTTGCTGCATGCCGCGCCCCCACGCGCCCACAATCTCGTAACGGCGCTCCCACAGGCCAAAGTGGTGCATGAGCGTCTCGATGCGCACGCGCCGCGAGACCTCCGGCATGCGCCAAATGCGCGCAAAGTAGTCGAGGTTGTCGTATGCGCTGAGTCGCTCATAGAGGCCGGGGTGCCCGAACAGTGCACCCGTGCGCCGGCGGATTTCGTCACCATGCTTGCGAATGTTGAAGCCCAGCACAGTGCCTTCGCCCTCCGTGGGCTCCACGAGGCCGAGCAGCAGGCGGATGACCGTTGTCTTGCCCGCGGCGTTGGGGCCGAGCAAGCCGAAGATGGTGCCGGCGGGCACCTCGATGCTCAACCGGTCAAGGGCGCGCACTTCCCCATAATCGCGAGAGAGATTCTGGGTGGTGATGGCCGGTAGAGTCACAGGGGACGCTCCAACCCCTCGCGGCCCGCAAAGGGGCTCGACTGGGGCAGCAACTAGGCGGAATACCGCACGCAATGGGCGGAAGGGCAGTGAGGATGCGCCGACCCACACATCGTGCGCAGTGCGCGTATTGCGCACACCGAGTATAACCCCTGTATTGTGCGCACGATAGGTGCGATTGTCACAACCCGCGAGTGACATTCTTCCCCGGTGATGCAGCGCGCGCCCGAAAAGACAACGCGCGAATACGCAAACAAAAGCAACAACAAGAACGCCCGGCCTTGTTGTTGCTTCTGTTTGCGCAGCCTGGCGTCGGGGCGCCGTCGCGTCAAATCTCCGGTTTGTCTTGCTGTGGAACTGGCGTGGTGAGGAGTAGCGGACGCGGCGCAACGGGCAGTGAGAGCAAAATACGCGTGCCCTTGTCGCCCTCCGACTCAATCTCGAATTCGCCATCCAGGGCCCGCACCCGTTCCTGCATGTTGCGCAGGCCGTGGCCCTGCGCATTGTCGGCGGCGCGGAAGACGTCGAACCCCTTGCCGTTGTCGTCAATTGCCAGGCAGAGACGGCCTCCCGCGCGCACGAATGTCACGTGCACCAGGTCGGCCTCGGCGTGCTTCTGGATGTTGACCAGCGCCTCCTGGGTAATGTGCAGCAGTTCCGCCGCCTGGCGCGACGTGGCGCGCGCGGCCGCCTTGGCGTCGACGGCCATCTCCACGGTAAGCGCAGGGTTGGCGCTAAAGGTGCGCGCGAGTTCAGCCATGCCTTCGGCCAGCGTGCGCCCCTCAAAGCGCTGCGGGCGCAGGTCCATAATGTACGAGCGAATGTCGCGGATGACCTCGTTCAGTCCATGCACAGTCTGGCCGATGCGCTCCTTGGCGAGGGCAGGCTCGGCATCGGCGCGGTGGTGGGCGTCATCGAGCAGCAGCCCCAGCGCATAGATCGACTGGATGACGCCATCGTGCAGATTCATGCCAAAACGCTCGCGTTCCTGCATAATGGCAATCTGCTGGTTTTGCCTGTAGAGGCGCGCATTCTCAATCGCCACCGAGGCGTGGGCGGCGAACATCTCCACCACATCCTGATCCTGCTCCGAGAAGGGGAGCGGGCCGCGCCCGGCGCTGTCGTACTTGTCGGTGAGGTAGAGATTACCGAGCACCTGCCCCTTGGAAATCAGCGAAACGCCCAGCAGCGTGGTCATGGCAGGGTGATTGGGCGGAAAGCCGACCGCGCGAGGGTCATCGCAAATGGCGGACACGCGCATGGGCCGCCGCTCGGCCAGAATGGCCCCAAGCAGCCCATGCCCCTGGGGCAGTGCGCCCATGGCGGCGCGCGCTTCGGGCGAGATGCCCGCCGTAATGAACTGATCGATGCGCGTGCCCTCGACATTGAGCACGCCCAGGGCCGCATAGCGCGCATGGCTCAACTGCATGCTCAGATCGACGACGCGCTGAAGCACATCCGCCAGCTCCACTTCGGATGTCAGCGCAAGCCCAGCCTGACGCAATGCCTCGGTTTGTTGAACACGCTGCTCGGCCTCGACGTCATGCGCGTCAAAGCGCGCCGCCACCCAGTTGGAGAAGAGCGCGCCGGCCAGCGCCACGAGCAGCAGTTCGATAGCTGTCTCGGCGACAACCGTTGTGTAGGGTGTCAGGTAAACACGCAGCGCGGTGACGCTCGCCCAGAAGAGGACGGGAAGGATGACGCCGAGCCAGCGAAGTGTTTTGGTGGACATGCAAATCAGTGAACGAGTGCCCAATGGACGAACACATGAGCCTGCAATCGAAGACACTCCGGCAGCGGCGCACGAGGGCAATCCGTGTGATACAATGAATCATTATACATTCACGCCTGAGTCACGTCGAATTGAGGGCGCATGCCATGTTTCACCATTGTGCGCCCCCCGAGCAAGGACTGAAACGGTTTGATATCGCGTTTGCGCATCATCCTTGTGGATGATCACGAGATTGTGCGGCTGGGGCTTCGTACGCTGCTGGCCCGCTATGCCCAATTCGAGATTGTGGCCGAGGCCAGCGATGCGCCCGAGGCCATGGAGATGGTGGCGCTGCATCTGCCCGATGTGGTGGTGATGGACATCCGCCTCCCAGGCAAGAATGGCGTCGAGGCAACACAGGAGATCACCGAGCTCTTTCCTGATGTGAAGGTTATCATGCTCACCTCCTACGCCGACGAGGATGTGCTCTTCGATGCAATTGCCGCCGGCGCGTCGGGCTACGTTCTCAAGCAAATCGGCAGCGACGACCTGGTCAAGGCGCTCGAGCGCGTGGGCCGCGGCGAGAGCCTGCTCGACCCCGCGGTGACGCAGAAGGTTTTCCAGCGTGTGCGCCAGAGCGCGCGCAAGGCCGAAGACGCCGCCTTTGGCGCGCTGACCGACCAGGAAATCCACATCCTCGCGCTGATTACCGAGGGCATGACCAACAAGGAGATTGCAGGCCGCGTCTTCCTCAGCGAGAAGACCGTGCGCAATTACGTCTCCTCCGTTCTGGCCAAACTTGACCTGCAGTCGCGCGCCGAGGCCGCTGCCTATGCTGTGCGCCATCACATTGCCAACCACCTGCCCAACGGCGGCGCTAGGGAGTGATCGTGCCGCTGCGTTTGGTCAAAGAGTGCGCTGCACAACCCGACACAACGGCACGCTGCGCCGACGCCTGCAGCCCAGTCGACCCCGCGAGGCAGGTCAGCGGCGCAAAGACCCATGAATCCCTTGTTTGAAGTTCTGACAATTCTGCTGCTGATTCTCATCAACGGCTTCCTCTCCATGTCGGAGATGGCGCTGGTCGCGTCGCGCAAGGTGCGCCTCAAGCAATTGGTGGATGAGGGCGACACACGTGCCGAAAAGGCGCTGCGCCTGGTCGAATCGCCCGGCCGCATGCTCTCCACCGTGCAGGTGGGTATCACGCTCATCAGCATCCTCACGGGCGTATTTGGCGGCGCCACGCTGGCCGACCGCATTGCCGTAGTGCTCATGCGCTGGCCGCCCATTGCTCCCTACGCACGCGCCGTCAGCCTCTTCTTTGTCGTCCTCAGCATCACCTACCTCTCGCTGATTCTGGGCGAACTGGCGCCCAAGCGCATTGCCCTCAACGGGGCCGAACGCATTGCGCGTGGCGTCGCGCCGGTGATGGATGTGCTCTCAAAGATGGTCTCGCCGCTTGTGAGTTTCCTCAGCGCATCCACCGACCTCGTACTGCATATCATCGGCGCCAAAGCCTCCACCGAAACGCCCGTATCCGACGAAGAGGTGCGCATCCTGATTGAGCAGGGCACCGAGAGCGGCGTCTTCGAACCGATCGAGGAGGAAATTGTCGGCCAGCTCTTCCGCCTCAGCGACCTCACTGTGGACGCCCTGCTGACGCCGCGCACTGAAGTCTCCTGGCTTGACCTGCAGGACACCCCAGCCGAGATTGCCGAGAAGCTCCGCAACACAGCGCACTCGCGCTTCCCCGTCGCCGACGGCAGCCTCGATAATGTGGTGGGCCTGGTGCTCGTCAAAGACCTCTTTGCACTCGCACTTGTGGGCCGCGACCTGGAACTGCGCAGCGTCATGCTACCGCCCCTCTTCATCCCCGATTCCATGCCCGCGCTCGAGGCCCTCGAGCGGCTGCGCCAGACGCGCACACACATCGCCATGATCATCGATGAATATGGCGGGCTCGAGGGGTTGGTAACGCTGGCTGACTTTGTGGAGGCGATCATCGGCGAGGTGCCCGATGTGGGTGACCTCGATAACCCCGACGTGGTGCGCCGCAGCGACGGCAGCTACCTGCTCGACGGCATGACGCCCATCGACCGCTTCCAGGAGCTTTTTGACATCAGGGAATTGCCCGACGAGAACGAGGGCTACTACCAAACCGTGGGCGGCTTCGTCATGTCAATGCTTGGGCGCGTGCCCACAGCGGGCGACACCTTCGACTGGAGCCAGTTGCGTTTCGAGGTGATGGACATGGACGGGCGACGCGTCGACAAGGTGCTTGTGGCACTACTGCCGCAGGTAGGCGAGGAAGATTGAGAATTGATGATTGACGATTCTCCGGCGCGCCTGGCCAATCGTCAATCACCAATTCTCAATTGCTGCTTCTCAGTTGTTTCTTCCCCATCGTGTCAGGCCCTGATCCAGCAACTCAACAAGCCCAGCATACGACGCGTCGGGGTCATTGCGCTTGTCGAAGCCGCCGCTGCCCTCAAGCGAGGCAAAGCCGTGCAGCGCGCTGCGCACGGCACGCGCCGCGTGCACGGCCTGATCACCCGCGATTTTGTAGCCGCGCAGCGCCGACAGGAACACGCGCTGCAGGTGCTCAGCCGCGTTGAACAACTCCTCATCCTCCGCCACAACCGTGCGCATGGTCGAGGGGTATAGGCCGGGATTCGCGAGTGCAAATGCGCGGTAGGCCGCGGCCAGCCCCGCCAGCGCTTCGCCACCAGAGAGACCCGTACTGGCGTCCTGCAGTTGCGCAGTCAGAGTGCGCAGTGCGAAGAGGCTCAGGTCGCGCCGCAATCCCTCCAGCCCCTGCACGTGGTTGTAGAGCGAAGGCGTGCGCACGTGGAAGCGCGCCGCCACCTCGGCCAGCGAGAGTGCATCCGCTCCTCGCTCGTTCATCAGTTCCACAGCGCCGTTGACAACCTTCGCGTGGTTTAGCTGGTATTTGGACATGTGGTGTTCCAGTCGTGGGCTGAAGGTGAGGAGTGATAACTGAAGGTCGGTTATTGATCACAGTATAACTACGAGGGTTAGGCGAATCAAGAGGCAAAATAGGCGGGTTGCTGAGACAAGGCGCGGCTTCCAATTTGGTGAAACCCTCGTTCAATCGGGCTGCTTGCATGGGCCAAGTACACATGATAGATTGCTGAGCTATGCAGCCGAACCCGCGCATTTCCTACACACTTGTTGCACTACAATTTGGAGCGCTGGGCATTCTGGCGATGACGGGGCCCATCATTGCGCGCACGCCGATCTGGCTGGCACTTGAGTTGGCGGGGCTGGCGCTGGGGTTGTGGGCGCTGTGGAGCATGCGCCGCAGCCTGCCCAACATTACACCCGACGTACGCCCCAACGCGACGCTTGTGCGCGCCGGCCCCTACCGATGGATTCGCCACCCCATGTACACCATGCTGATTATGGCAGGCGGGGCACTGGTGCTCAATGCACCCTCTGCTTTGCGCGCGGCCGTGTGGGTGCTGCTTGTGGGCGTACTGCTCGTCAAGATTCGCTACGAGGAACGGCTGCTCAGCGCACACTTCACCGATTATGCAGCCTACCAGCAGGTGAGCAAGCGCCTCGTCCCATTTGTGTATTAGCGCAGTCGCCAACTTCAGCGCGCGGGATTGCACAATTGAAGAATGACAATTGAGGATTGATGATTGCGTGCATTTCGCCTTGCTCGCGCGCAAACACCAATCCTCAATTGTCATTCTTCAATTGTGCAATCCCGCGCGCGCTTCCCTGAGCGCTCTATGATCCCCAGGTTGTGCGCAACACGCGTACCCAGTTGCCATGCGCTACGCGCTTGAGCGATTCACCGTTGAAACCCACGTCGCGCAGCGCATCCATCAGGCGCGGCAGGCCGGCGGCGTCGCCCAGGTCTTCAGGCATCCATGCACCGTCGAAGTCCGAGCCAAGCCCTACGTGCTCGTCACCAATGCGCTCGGCAATGTAGGCGGCGTGGCGCGCAATTTCCGTCACGGAACTCTTCTTGCGCTCGTTGCCATCCTCGCGCAAGAAGCCCTTGTGGAAGTTGACCCCCACCATGCCCCCCGAGCGCCCGATGGCATCCAGTTGCGTGTCCGTCAGATTGCGCGGCGATGCGCAGAGCGCGTGCGCGCCCGAGTGCGTGGCAACCAGCGGCGCATCCGTCTGCGCCTCCACATCCCAGAAGCCCGCTTCGGTGAGATGCGAGAGATCGACCATAATGCGCAACTCGTTGCAACGGCGCACGAGCACCTTGCCCAGCGCCGTCAGGCCGGGGCCGATGTCGGGGGAGCCGGGAAAAGTGAAGGGGACACCAGCGCCAAAGATGTTGGGGCGGCTCCAGACAAGACCCAGCGAGCGCAGCCCGGCCTTCACCATGAGTTCCAGGGCATCCAGGTGCGGGTCGATAAAGTCGGCGCCTTCGGCGTGCAGAATCGCAGCAAAGGTCTTCTGCCTGAGGCAGCTTTCCAGTTCGGCGGCGCTGCGCACCACCTTCATTTGCCCGGCCGATTCCTCCTCGAGCCTGAAGAGGCCCGCAGCCATGTGCAGCGAAAGGGCGAGTGCGAAGGGCTGCTCGACAGGAGGCGGCAGAGGGTGCTCGAGCCGCCCGTCCACCTTGATCGGGCGTGGGCGGGCATGCCCCTTGCGGAAGCGGTTGGGAATGTACATGGCAAAGAAGCCGCCGCCGAGGCCGCCGGCGCGCGCGCGCGGCAGGTCTATGTGGCCCAGTTCGCTCTGCGCAAAGAAGGTGCGGCGCGGCGTGGCGGTGAACGGCGGGAAGAGGTCCAGCAGGGTGTCGTTGTGGCCGTCAAATACAAGCGGGTTGGTGGGCATGGTGAACCTTGTGGGTGATGCGTGCGGCAACGGGCGTCGCGCGTGCGCCATTCAGTATATGCGTCGGGGTGTGCGGCGCAAAGATGGTATTGTTTGTCGGTGGGTGTGGGGAGTAGGGAGTGGAGAGTGGGGAGTAGGGAGTGGGGAGTAGGGAGTGGGGAGTAGGGAGTAGGGAGTGGGGAGTAGGGAGTGGGGACGGTGTACCCCACTGCCGACTGCCCACTGCCCACTCCCCATTGCCGGCTCTTCGCCCTGGTCACTTGGCCAGGCCAACAACTCATCCGCAGGGTAAGGCTGGACTCAACCAGAGAGGGACGCAGCGCGTGGCGCGCAGGCGTACAATCAAGTGTGCTGGCGAAGCGCGCCCGCAGGCGTACGCGCGATCGGGCCGGCTTTGACGATTCGGCACCCAGCCATTGCATGATTCGTGGTGCGACGCCGCACCACACACTCGCACAGATGCGCGGGAGGCTCACATGTTAGTACGCGATCGTATGTCCAGCCCGGCCGTGACAGTCACGCCCGAGACGACCTTTCAGGATGCGCTCTCGCTCATGAAGGAGCGCGGCTTTCGCCGGCTGCCCGTGATCAACGACCACGGCAAACTCGTCGGCATTGTGGCGGAACGCGACCTGCTCCACGCGGCGCCTTCGCCCGCCACGTCACTCAGCGTTTGGGAAGTCAACTATTTGCTGTGGAAGTTGCACATCAAGGACGTGATGACCGATGAAGTCGTTTCGGCGCCGCCCGACATGCCGATTGAGGACGCAGCCCAGCTTATGGTCACCAAGAAGATTGGTGGACTGCCGGTTGTGGATGCGCACAACAGCGTCATCGGCGTCATCACCGAGACGGATATTTTCCGCGCCTTTACTGAACTGCTGAGCGGCGGAGAACACGGTCTGCGCGTGGAAGTGCGTGCGCCGGACCGGCCGGGCGCGCTCGCCAAGATGACACGCGTCATTGCCGACATGGGCGGCGACATCATGAGCCTGGGCACCTTTGATGACAGCACCAAGAGTGAAACCGCCCAACAGAACGCCATTTTGCTCTTCAAGGTGCGCGGTGTCGACAAAGAGACACTGCTGGCCGGTTTTGCTTCACTGGGCGATGAAGTGCTGGACGCCCGCATGGTTTAGTACACAACCGCCGGCACAGCCACCCGTGGCTGCGCCGGCCTGCTCTTGCTGCCGGCCGCTACACACCGCGACGGCTTGCGCAGCAGGAGACCTATTGTCCCGACTCTGTTCACGCACTGCCGGGCTACCGGAACTAGAGGAGAAGGAAACCCCATGCCACGAGAGCTTGTCACCATTGAAGGCAACGAGGCCGCCGCCTACGTAGCCTACAAGTTCAGCGAGGTCATCGCTATCTATCCCATTACGCCCTCGTCGGGCATGGGTGAGTTGGCCGATTACTGGGCCTCACGCCAGGATCCCAACCTGTGGGGCACCGTCCCCACTGTGGTCGAGATGCAGTCGGAAGCCGGCGCCGCAGGCGCCTGCCACGGCGCATTGACGACCGGTGCGCTGACGACGACCTTCACCGCCAGCCAGGGCCTGTTGTTGATGATCCCCAACATGTACAAAATCGCGGGTGAATTGACGCCCGCCGTCTTTCACATTGCGGCGCGCGCGATTGCCGCCCAGGGTCTCTCCATTTTTGGCGACCATGGCGACGTCATGGCGGCGCGCAGCGCCGGTTGGGCGCAGCTCTTTGCCAGCTCCGTCCAGGAAGTGATGGACATGGCGACCGTCGCCCACGCGGCCACGCTTGAGGCGCGCATTCCCTTCCTGCACATCTTTGACGGCTTCCGCACTTCACACGAGATCAACAAGATCGAGAAGCTGGGCGACGAAGACTTTGCCGCGATGTATGACCAAGAGCTCGTGCTCCAGCACCGTGCGCGCGGCCTTACGCCCGACGCCCCGGTCATGCGCGGGACGGCGCAGAACGCCGACACCTACTTCCAGGGCCGCGAGACCGTCAACCCCTACTACATCGCCGTTCCCGAAATTGTGCAGGGCAAGATGGACACGCTGGCCGAGCTCACGGGCCGCCAGTACCACCTCTTTGACTACGAAGGCGCACCTGATGCCGAGCGCGTTCTCGTCATGATGGGCTCGGGCTGTGGTGCGGCTGAAGACGCGATTGAGTACCTGGCAGCGCAGGGCGAGAAGGTGGGCCTCGTCAAGGTGCGCCTCTTCCGCCCCTTCTCGGTGGATCACTTCCTCAAGGCGCTGCCCACCACCACCAAGGTCATCGGCGTGCTCGACCGCACGAAGGAACCGGGCGCCACGGGCGAGCCGCTCTATCAGGATATCGTCACCGCCGTGGCCGAAGGCTACGGCAGCGGCACGCTGCCCTTTGCCACGCTGCCCCGTATCGTGGGCGGGCGCTACGGCCTCGGCTCCAAGGAATTCACGCCCGCCATGGTCAAGGGCGTGCTCGACATGCTGGCGAGCGCCAATCTGCGCAACCACTTCACCATTGGCATCCATGACGATGTCACGCATACGAGCCTGGATTACGACCCCACCTTCAGCACCGAGCAGGAAGACAGTGTGCGCGCCATGTTCTGGGGCCTCGGCTCCGACGGCACCGTGGGCGCGAACAAGAATTCGATCAAGATTATCGGCGAAGAGACCGACAATTACGCGCAGGGCTACTTTGTTTACGACTCCTACAAATCAGGCGGGCGCACCATTTCGCACTTGCGCTTCGGCCCCCGTCCCATTCGCGGCACCTATCAGATTCAGAGCGCCAACTTCATCGGCGTGCATCAGTTTGGTTTCCTCGAAAGCTACAAGGTGCTGGACGTGGCGGCGCAGGGCGCAACATTGCTGCTCAACGCCCCCTACCCCACCGATGAGGTTTGGGACCATCTGCCCCGGAATGTGCAGGAGACGATCATCAGCAAGAAGCTGCGTCTCTATGTGATTGATGCCTACGAAGTCGCCCGCAACAACGACATGGGCACGCGCATCAACACCGTGATGCAGACCTGCTTCTTCGCCATCAGCAACGTGCTGCCGCGCGAGGATGCCATTGCCCGCATCAAGGAAGCCATCAAGAAGACCTACGGCAAGCGCGGTGAAGCCGTTGTGCGCAAGAACTTCGCCGCCGTGGATGACACACTCGTGCACCTCTTTGAGGTCAAGACGCCGGAGCAGGTCACGAGCGAAATCCTGATGCCGCCCGCTGTTTCGCCCATGGCGCCCGACTTTGTGCAGCAGGTAACCGCGAGGATGCTGGCCGGCCAGGGCGACTCGATTTCCGTCAGCCAAATGCCCCCTGACGGCACCTTCCCCGTGGGCACCACCAAGTGGGAGAAGCGCAA
>CAYRVP010000118.1:0-13259 GCA_964427845.1 uncultured Caldilineaceae bacterium | reverse complement strand
ATGGCGATGCCGGCGCGATGCAGCGCCTTGACCATGTCGCGGAACTCGTCGACCACCGCCAGCGCATCGCCGTGCACCGCATACTGGCTGTGCGGAGCCATGAAGGCAATCGGGCTGTAGCCCCAATAGTTGGTCAGCCCTGCGGGCGCATCCTGCGGGTCGAACTGCGCCACAGGCAGCAGTTCGACCGTGTTGATGCCCAGCGACTGCAGGTAAGGGATCTTTTCAATGAGTCCGCGATAGGTGCCGCGCAGTTCATCGCGCACGCCCGAATTGGGGTTCCTGGTGAAGCCCGCGACGTGCATCTCGTAGATCACCGCGCGCTCGTGAGTCCTGGTTGGTGGCGCGTCATCCTCCCAGTTGTAGGTGGAGGGGTCCACGACCACCGCGCGCAGCGCCTTTGCCACATTGTCACCCTTGCGGCAGGCGGCCGCGCGGTCATAGACGCGCGTCGAAATCGCACGCGCGTAGGGGTCGATCAGCACCTTCTGGCCGTCGAAGCGGTCGCCGTGAACGGGGTCATAGGGGCCATATACGCGAAAGGCGTAGAGTTGCCCCGCGCGCAGGCCCGGCACGCACACATGCCAGTAGTAGAAGGTGCGATTGACGGCCGGGTCAAGCTGGATGGTGCGCGCAGGCGCGGGGTCGAGCGGGCCGTCGAAGAGAAGCAATTCGACCGCGGTCGCATGTTGCGAGAAGACCGAAAAATTAACACCCAGGGGCGTGACTGTAGCGCCAATAGGGTTGCTTTGACCAGGTAGCGTTTCTGCAGACATAAGGGGTCGGATCTATGGAAGCGTAGGCAATACAGGCTACGCGGAGCGATGGATCAGCCTCAGCGGCGACACTTGCGTTCGCCGTTGTCATTTGCCAATGCCTATCTTTGCGTTTCTTTGCTCTCTTCGCTTCTTTGCGTTGAGAATTGGTTTCAAGCCGGATGACGCTAGAGTGCGAAGCGGCCGTAGGCGCGCAAACTGCGCAGCGCTTCCAGCGTGAGCACGCCCTGCCAGGCGCGTCGCGCCGCAGGCCACGCCTCCGGGAAAAGTGGCCCCCAACTCCACTGCGGCGCCCACGAGCCATCATCCTGCTGGGCCAGAATGCGGAAATCGAGATTGGCGGCAAGCAATGGTGCGAGTGCGGCCGCAAACGGGCTTAGTGGCTCTGGCGCAATCTGCAGCGGCTGCAGCGCGAAGCTCTCCCACGCCTCGGCATCCTGCGCCACCACAGTCTCTATCGAGCGCTCGAAGGCGTCCTGCGCAACGCTGCGCAAAGAGGCGGGCAGGCCAGGCGCATCCAGCAGCCGCAGGGTGCAGAGCAGCTCATTCATGTCGAGCGGCTTGTCCAATTGCGCGAAATGGGAGGTCAGCGCGCGCTCGACCTGCGCCATAATGGTCGGGTCGGCCAGTGTGGGCCATGTGTAAAGATAGCCCAGGACTTCGGCACGCGGGTTTACGGCGTACTCGCGAAAGAGCGTCGCGTGCTCGGGACCCGCACTCCACCAGGGCGCGTGGGGCGCATCATTGGCAATGGCAGGTGCGGGGGGAATCAGCGGCCAGCGCGTCAGGTCAGCATCAAATGCTGCGCCGAGATATGCAAGCGCACCGCGCACCAGCGCGTTGTCGGCGGCTGCGCCCAGCTGGCGCAGCGTCTGCAACGCCGTCGTAGTGGCTAGCACCGATGAGTTCGCGGTTGTGCAGTCGGGCTCCAGGCCGTGACCAAAGCCGCCGTCGTCGTTCCGGAATTGGGCGAGCGCAGCGTAGACCGCTTCCTGCGGCCCCCCCTCGAATTCGTGTGCGTAAAGCGCTGCCTCGAGGGGGCGCGCCCGGTTCAGCAGGAAAGCGCGCGCCTCGGCCTGTGCCTCGTGCGAGAGCATGCGTAGATCGCTGGGGCCAGTCCGGCTAAAGCGCGGCTGCGTCACACCGTCGCGCGTCACCATCTCAATAAACATGGACTGCGGGCGCACAAACAACCCATAGCCGCCATAGAGCGCCCGATAGACGACAAGTGGCTCGCCGCTCTCCGAGTGCGTGGCAACGCCCAGCACCTCGTACTCCATGCCCTTGAAGTGTCGATAGCGCCCGGGTGGCGGCGAGTTTTGCGCCTCAGCACTCATCGCTTCGCACCTTCCAGCGCCACAAAGCGGGCGCGCACCGCCTCGGGAATGGCCGCCTTGCCGCCGACCGCGTAGTCATACGCGACCACCAGCCCTTCGCCCTCGGCCACGATGCGCCCCTGCGCCTTGCTCACCAGACGGTGCTCCATGGTGAAGCGATCCACACCCAGCTCGCGGATGCGCGTGCCCACAATCACCGTGTCCGGGAAAGTGACCGGACTCTTGAAGCGGCACTGCACGAAGGCCAGGATGGGGCCTATGCCTGCTCCGCCCATGAAGTCGATATCGCCCAGCGAGCGCAGATAGGCGACGCGCCCACTCTCAATGTCGCGAAAGTAGACCACGTTGTTGAGGTGGCCAAAGGCGTCCATTTCGCCCCAGCCAACCGGGATCTCAATCTGCACGGGAAAATCGCTGAGGAGTTCTGTCATCAGTCGGTCTGTATCTGCTGATCCGCTCTGGACGGGGTTGCTTGAGCGCATAAGTTCGGCGCGCTTGCTATTGACGCCACCGGTAGGACATGCTACCATAAGCAACAGCAATTCGCCTTGCCGCATGGCCACGCGGCGTCAAGCTTCAACAGATTCCACCAGAGGGGAGGGCGCATGGGACACCGAGCGATTGTGATTCAGCAGGCAATGTGGACCGGCACGCGCTCGTCCGAGATCTGGTTGTCACCTCGATTCTGTTGAGGCGCGCCTCGCGCACCCTCGCAAATCCCCAGACACCACCCTCGGCCGCAGCGCACACACGCAGCGGCTGATTTGATCTTGCGCGCAACACACTTTGTGCAGCGTGCCCAAATCTGCGCAGCGACGGCCGTCGGCCACGCGGCGCATTCGGCGCGCCGCACGGCCCTCCTCACTTGAACAGAACCAGCTACAACGCCCGCGCTGCGGGGAGGAATGACCTACATTGAGTCTCTACAAGACCGAGATGGATACGAACGATGGCGACGCCGCCTGGTATGCCGACGCGGCGCGCTTTGGCTTTTCATACGCAGAAGATGGCATTGCGCAGCCGCGCTCGAGCGCACGCAGGGCCGGAAAGAAGGCCGCGCCCAAGCGCGAGACTGTCATCGACACACTCACCGACGGCGCCGAGAGCCTGGACGAGAACTTCACAATTACCTACGTGCCGGCGCGCTATGAGGCAATCTGGCTTGTGGATTCGCTGCGCCCCTTCGCCGAACGCGCGCTGATTCAGGATGTGCTGGCGATTGTCAAGGGAGGCAAGGAGGCGAACGTCTACCTCTGCGAGGCTGTGCCGGAAACGGGCTACGGGCTGATTGCGGCCAAGGTCTACCGGCCGCGCGCCTTCCGCAACCTGCGCAACGACAAGATGTACCGCGAGGGGCGCGAGTTTGTGGACAGCAAGGGCGAGGCCATCAAAGCGCAGGATACACGCGAGATGCGCGCGATCCGCAACAAGACGAGCTTTGGCGAAACAATCACCCATACCTCATGGCTGATGTACGAGCACCTGACCCTGGGCCGCCTCTGGAATGCGGGCGCTTCCGTGCCGCAGCCCATCGGCGCGGGCGAAAACGCATTGCTCATGGGCTACATCGGTGACCGCCACCAGCCGGCCCCCATCCTGCACAGCGTGACGCTTGAATCGGCCCGCGAGGCGGAATACCTCTTCCAGGAAGTGCTGCGCAATGTCGACATCATGCTCAGCATGGGGATGATTCACGGCGACCTGTCGCCCTACAACATCCTCTACTGGGAGGGCAAGGTGACATTGATTGACTTCCCGCAGGTTACCCTGGCGGAGGCCAACAGCAACGCCTACAAGATCCTGCAGCGCGACTTGCAGCGCGTGTGCGACTACTTTGCGCCCTACGGCGTCGAGGCCCACGCGCCCACCATCACCCGCCGCCTGTGGAACAGGCACGTGGCGCTGCCGCTACCGGATGATCGGCGGGCGCTGTAACAGCACAGTTGACAATTGAGGATAGATAATTGGGGCTCCGCGTCGCAATGACGCGGAGCCCCAATTGTCTATCCTCAATTGTCAACTGTGCTGTTACCCGCCCACCTGCACTCCCGCCTGCTCCTCGATATTCTTGATGAACGCCGAAGCATTCTCCTCGCCCCAGCCGCGGTTGACGCCGCCCTTGATCATCTCGCGGATGACGGCCAGCGCGGGGGTGGGCGCCTGCAAGTCTTGCGCAAAGCGGCTGATCAGGTTCGCGTCCTTGTACATCAGCTTGAGCGCGAAGTTCACCTCAAAGTCGCGAGCGATCAGGCCGCCGCCCACGCCGTCGAAGATGGGTGATTTGAAGTCGGTGACATGTACGACATCGAGCACGTCGCGCGGGTTGAGCCCCGCCTTGGTCGCGAGCACCAACGCCTCGCCGATGGCCTCCAACTGGAAGGCAACGAGCAGGTTGCCCACAAGTTTCATAGCAGCGCCCTGCCCCGTCACGCCCATGTAGTGCGTCGTCTCGCTCACTACGGCGAGGATCGGCTGCATGCGCTCATAAAGGGCACGGTCGCCACCAACGACGATCCAGAGACCCGCATTGGCGGCTTCATTCTTGCTACCGAAAACAGGCGCATCGAGAAACTCAACGCCCTTGGCGGCAAACGCGGCGGCTTCCTTGCGGCTGGTTTCGGGGTGGAGCGTCGTCATGTCGATGACAACCTGCCCGGCGTGGACGGCGTCGAGCAGGCCGCCTTCACCCCAAACAAGGTCGGTCACGGCCGCGTCATCGCTCAGGCAGTACATCACGACTTCGGCGTCCTGTACGGCTTCGGCGGGCGTCGCTGCGCCCCGCGCACCCTTTTCCACCAGCGGCTGCATGCGCTCGGGCGAGCGATTCCACACGGTTACGGGGTAGCCCGCCTTGACGAGGTTGGCAGCCATGCCGCGCCCCATGATGCCCATGCCGATATACGCGATCTTTTGCATAAGTGTCTCCCTGCATATTTGGCCTGAGCGATGCCTGCGCGCCCGGCCTGGTTTGTATGAATCGTTAGCCGGGACTACGGTTTTGCCTCTGCTGGCTGTAGTAGTTCAATACCATGACGCCCAGCAGCAGCGCGCCCCAGGCAAATTGCCGAAAGAAGATCGCTGCGCTCGAGCCGGACAACTGCAACATCAGCATATTCAGCCCTGTTGAAAGAAACTGCAGGCTCAACACCGCCAGCACCAATCCGCCGATTGTACCGAAGCCGCCCGTGTAACTTACGCCACCCAGAATCGAGATCAGCACCGAAAGCAGCACAAAGGACTCGCCATAGTCGGGCTTGGCCGAGTTGGCGCGTGCCAGGAAGACAATCCCTGCCACGGCCCCCAGCAGCCCCGCCAGCCAGTACGTGCGAATCAGCACAACCATGCTGCGGATGCCAGAGAAGCGTGCCGCCGTGGTGTTTGTGCCCAGCATGTACACATTGAAGCCCCACGTGGTGCGGTTGAGAATCAACGCAAAGATAGCCGCAGCCAGCGCAAAAATGATGACTGGATACGGAATGCCCAACACGGAGCCGTTGCCCACGATTGCCATCTGCGCCGTCCTCACGGCATAACCGCCCGTAATGACGTAGCCGAAGCCCGTATAGAGCGACCCTGTGCCCAGTGTGGCAAGAATGGGCGGGATGCCAATCCGCGCTACCAGGAAGCCGTTGAACAAGCCACACAGGCTGCCCACAACCAGCGCCACGCCAATCGCTACGGCCATCAACCACAGCGGCGACGTGCCGTCGGGCGCGTAGTGCGTCATGGTGAGTGCAGCCAGAATGCCCGAAAGGTTGGCAATGCCGACGACGCTCAAGTCGATGCCGCCGCTGATCATGGTGACGGCTATGGCAATTGCCAGGATGCCGTACTCGGGAAACTGCACGGACATCGACTGCAGGTTGCGCACGCTGAAGAACTGGTCGCGCAGAATCAGGCTGAATGCGGCAAAGATAAGTGCCGAGATGATTGCCAGGCGCAACACAGGGTTGTTGCGGCGCACGCGCAAGGGTAGAGTGGCCGTCCTGGGGGAATCTGTCATCGTTGGTTCCATGCCGCAGTGCGGCGAGTTGAGACTGCGAGAAAGCGGCGGCTGCCCATCAGGCAACCCCTTCGGCAACCTGAATGCGGCGCTGTGCGCGCTGCGCCTGCAGGGCAGGCACGCCCGTACCGATAATGATAATGATGCCCAGCACCACGCGCTGCCACGTGGTCGGAATCCCCACAAGGATGAGGCTGTTGTTCATGATCACCACCAGCGCCACGCCCAGCAGCGTTCCCAGCACCGTGCCGCGGCCGCCGGTCAGCGTCGCGCCCCCCAGCACCACGGCAGCAATGACGTTCAGTTCAGAGCCGACGATATCCTGCGGGTTGGCCTGGCGGCCCAGCGCCGCATAGGTGATGCCCGCAATCCCCGACAGCAGCCCCACCGTGCCATAGATGAAATACTGAATGCGCGGGAGATTGAAACCGGCCCGTTCGGCCGCCTCGCGCGCACCGCCCAGCGCATAGACACCGCGCCCCAGCATCGTGTAATCCAGCAGCAGCCACGTCAGCAGCGCCGCCGCCACCGTAAGGAAGATCGCGGGATGAAGCCTTGAGACGCCGCCATTGGAAAGCGGCACCTCGATCAATGTGCTGCGCGCAAACGCTGTGAAACTGGGCGGCAAGTTGCGTATGATGCCATTGCCAATCGCGAACAGTACAAAGCCGTGGAACATGCTCAATGTGCCCAGCGTAACGATCAGCGTAGGCAGTTTGAAGCGCGAAATGAAGAAGGCGTTGACAAAGCCCAGCCCCAGCCCGATAATCGCCGCCATGATGAAAGCGACCCAGATTGGCGCTTCCACCCAGTAGGCGTTGAGCAGCTTGGTCGTTGAGTACATGGCAAAGACCGCCACAGCCGTAAATGAGACGTCAATCCCACCCGAGATGATCACGAGCAGCACGCCCATGGCAAAGATGCCCATGACGATGGAGCTGCGCAGCAGATCAAACGCGTTGGCAATGGTGAAGAAGACGGGGTTGAGGATGCCCACGATGACGCAGAGCAGGATAATCGTGATGGCAACAATGGATTCGGTCTTGCGGAGGAAAGAAAGGTTCACAGGCAGCGTCCTTGCGACGGCAATTCAGGAAATCGTCCGGCAATCAGCGCGCGCAATCCACAACACATCCACACGCGCGCGCACCATCCTCAATCTTCAATCATCAATGTTCAATTATCGTCTTCAATCTTCAATCAACTTCGCCGCCAGCTCGTTCTCGTTGGTCGCGCCGGGCAGGATCTCATCTTCAATGCGCCCGCGCCGCATCAGCAGGATGCGGTTGCAGACCTGCAGCAGTTCGGGAATATCGTCGGAGATCACGAGCAGCCCCATGCCTTCATCCGCGAGTGACTTGATCAGCTCGTGCAGCTCATTCTTGGAGCCGATGTCCACGCCCACGGTGGGCCCGTTGAGAATCAGTACGCGCGGGTTGCTGGCAAGCCACTTGGCCAGCACCACACGTTGCTGATTGCCGCCGCTAAGCGTCTTGGCGGCCAGCGCCGGCGACGGCGTCTTGATCCGCAACGCATCCACCCAGCGCGCCACCTCGCGCGTAACCTGCGCCCCGTCGGTAAGGCCCAGCGCGCCGCGCAGCCTGTCAACAATGCGCACAACGACATTGTTGCCAATTGTCTGCTCGAGGAAAAGACCCTCGCTCAGGCGATCCTCGGGCACGTAGCCGATGCCATGCGAGATGGCGTCGTGAATCGTGCGAATGCGCACCGGTGTGCCATCAATCGTAATGACGCCGCTGTCGATGGGGAGCATGCCGAAGAGCGCCAGCGCAAGTTCGGTGCGCCCCGACCCCAGCAGCCCCGTAATCCCCACAATTTCGCCGGCGTAAAGGCTGAAAGATATATTTTGCAGCATGCCGCGCACATTGAGTTTTTCGACTTGCAGACGCGGCAGTGCCCCGGCCGTGGCGGTGTACTCAAAGTTCTTTTCGCGAATGCTTTGGCCCGTCATCTCGAAAACGAGGCGGGCATGGTCATAGTCGGCGCGGTCGCCCACGCTCACGTTGCGCCCATTGCGCATCACCATAATGGTCTCGGAGATCTCCAGCACTTCGTTCAGTTTGTGGCTCACAAACAGGAAGGCAATCCCCTTCTGCTGCAGGCGGTGAATCACGCTGAAGAGATTGCGCACCTCCCGCTCGGTAAGCGCGCTGGTCGGCTCATCCATCACAATCAGTTGGGCGTTCTGACGCAGCGCCTTGGAGATGGCGATGAGTTGCTTGTTGGCCACGGACATCTCTTCGACGCGCGCGTCAAGCGGCAAATGGACGTCGATTTGTTTCAGCGCGTCCTTCGCCACCTGCCGCACCTGTCGCCAGTTGACAATGCGCTTGTTGTCTGCCAACTCCTCATTGAGCGCGATATTCTCCGCCACGGTGAGGTTGGGGAAGAGCGAGAAGTCCTGGTAGATAACCTGGATGCCCTCGCGAATCGAGTCAATCGGCGCCAGCCGCTCATAGTCGCGCCCATTGATGCGCACATGCCCCGTATCGCGCGGGTAGACGCCCGCCAGCACCTTGATGAGCGTCGATTTACCGCAGCCGTTTTCACCCACCAGGCAGTGAATGCGCCCACGCTCAATCACGAGGTCCACATCTTCAAGCGCGCGCACACCGGCAAATGACTTGTTGATGTTGGTCAGGTGAACCAGGGGCTCGCTGCGAATGGATACCGGCTCTGCAACGGCATGTGGGGCGAGATCTGAAGACATGGCCAGAGGTGTCCTGCGTGGCAAGAGGAAACGAAGAAAGAAGCCAGGCGACAGCACAGCGGGAGGGGGCTGAACCCCCTCCCGCGACTTGCACTAGAAGTTGTACTGGTCGAGCTGATCAACCGTCATGTAGACGGCGGCGTTGCCGAAGAGCACGTTCTTGTTCTCAAGCGGGGCAATCAGGTTGTTGTAACCTTCAATGCCCAGGTCGGTGCCTTCGCCGATGGTCTCGCCGTTGATCATCATCTGCGCCATCTTGTTACACGCCTTGCCGGCCTGGGCGGGATCCCAGAAGCCGATGACGTCGACTGCGCCGGTCTTCATGAGTTCACCGGAAAGCGACGGCAGGCTGGTGCCGACGACGGAAACGACATCCTGCAGACCGGCCTCTTCAATCGCCTGGCCAATGCCGGGGGCGTCGGTGGAGGCGCTGCCCTGGAAGCCCTTGATGTTGGGGTTGGCCTTGAGGATTTCCTTGGCCTTCTCGTAGGCAATGGAGGAATCGTCAAAGGCCTCGTTCTTGTCCCCGTACTGCTTCATGTTGGGATAGGCCTCGAGCTGGCGATTGATGCCGCCGTCCGCCCACTCGTTGTGCGTCTTGCTGCCGAGGCTGCCGACGAAGACGGCATATTCACCCTCTTCGCCCATCAGCTCCGCCAACTTGTCCATCAGGCCGGCGCCATAGGCTGTGTTGTCAAAGGCCTCAATGTCATAGTCCATGTTGACCTGGTTGGAGGCCTCGTGGGTGATGACCTTGATGCCTGCATCCATGGCCTTGAGGAGCACCGGATCAAGCTGCGCCGGGTCCATGGGGACGACGCAGAGGGCATCAACGCCCTGGGCAATCAGGTCCTCGATGAGAGGAATCTGCTGGGCGGCGTCAGCCTGCGCGGGACCCACGAGCGAGGCGCTGATGCCTGTCTCTTCGCCGAATTCCTTGACGCCCACTTCCATGCGGTTGAACCAGTCAATGCCGGCGATCTTCACCACCGTGGTGAATGTCAGGTCACTCGCTGCAGGGGCCGCGGCGGCAGGGGCTTCGGCAGCGGGTGCTTCGGCAGCAGGTGCGGCCGGTGCAGCGGCGGGCGCGGCACATGCAGCCAACACCATGCCAATGACGGCCAGGATACTGAGGATTGTTACGATCTTTCGCATTCTTCTCTCCTTTGAGCAACATCGAGTGTTGAAACCGCTGCGGTGGCAGTGTGCCCGCATGCGGTGGGACGCGAAAAGCAGGGAGTGGGCAGTGGGCATTCGGCAGCGACGTCGGCCTTGCGGCGACTCACCAGTTTCCAGAGGCCGGATGCCAGTCGTCAATCATCAGTCCTCAATCTACAATGATCATTTATCAGTCTGCACCAATCACTTCACCAATGCATCCAGAATGACCACAAACGCCTCACACCCAGGGTCAATCTTCCCTTCGGAGCGTTCGCCCACCCAACTGGCGCGGCCAATCTTGCTGCGCAGGGGCGTCACGGCGTCGCGCCCGGCTTCGGCGGCGGCCAGCGCCGCAGCGCCCGCTTGCGCCACCGTCTCGCCGCGATCCAGTGCCGCGGCAAAGGCATCGGCCGCTGGGAAGATGGCATCGAGCACCGTCTTGTCGCCCAGATTGGCCTTGCCCCGCTCCTGCATGCCCTGCGCGGCCGCCGTAAACATGGCAGCCAGGTCATCATCTCTCAGTTCCGTCTTGCCGGTCACCGGCTTGCCCATGCGCATGAGCGCCGTTGCAAGCAGCGTGCCAAAGGAGGACGAACCCGCCTTATTGGCCGCCATGCCCGCCTTGCCCAGCCACTTGCCGATGTCATCCACCGGCTGCGTTTGCGCGTATTCGGCCAGCGCGATGCCGATCTTCTCAAGCGTGATGCCGATGTCGCCATCACCCATCGCCTGGTCAAGGTCATTGAGGCGACTCGACTCGGCGGTAAGCCGTTCGGCCGCGCGCTTGAGCGCATGCGCAACTTGTACGCCTCTGTAGTTCATGGCTACACCTGCATAAAGAAGGGTGTGTGCGCCGGGTGATCAATCAGCCCGGCCAGTTCGTCGTCCAGCACGGCGATTGTGATCGACGCGCCGGCCATTTCCATGGAGGTGGCGTACTCGCCCACATAGGGGCGGTGTACTGCGATGCCGCGCGCGCCCAGCAGCGCATGCACCTTGCGGTAAATGATGTAGAGCTCCTCCGGCGGCGTCGCGCCCAGGCCGTTGACCATGACGGCAACGCGTGCGCCCGCGGCCGGCTGGAGGTCGTCCAGTATCGCCGCCACCATGCGCTCGGTGATTTCGTCGGCGCTCTGCAGGCTTTCGCGCTTCATGCCCGGCTCGCCGTGGATGCCCATACCAATCTCCATCTCGCCCTCACCAATCGTGAAGGTGGGCTTGCCCGCGCGCGGCACCGTGCACGGGCTGAGCGCTACACCCATCGTGCCCGTCGCCGCCAGAATCTTTTCGGTGACGCGCACCACTTCATCGATCGAGCCGCCCTGGTCGGCCATCGCGCCCGCGACCTTGAAGGCAAAGACCATCCCCGCCACACCGCGCCGCCGTGCGGCCTCGTCACGCGGCGCCGAGGCGACGTCATCCTTCACGAGCACGGTGCGCACGGGGATGTCGTCCATCTCCGCCATCTCCGCGGCCATGTCAAAGTTCATCACATCGCCGCCGTAGTTGCCGTAAATGTAGACGACACCCGCACCGCCCGAGATGCGCTTCGTCACCTCGTACATCTGGTCGCTGCTGGGCGAGGCGAAGACGTCACCCACGGCGCAGCCGTCGAGCATGCCCTTGCCCACATAGCCCAGGAAGACCGGCAGGTGACCCGAGCCGCCGCCTGTGGCCAGTGCGACCTTGCCCTGCACCGGCGCGTCGGCGCGCACGATGCAATGCATGTCGTCACCAGCATAGGCAAGCATATCAGGGTGCGCGAGAAGCAGGCCGTCCAACATTTCAGGGACGAAATCGGCTGCCTGATTGAGGATCTTCTTCATCTGAGCCTCGCAAATCGTTTGTTTTGAGGATTGGGTGGTGGGGATTTCGTAATGCCAGGTGCGCAATGCGCAGAGCGCTTTTGTGCCCTCTGGTCGCGACTCAACCGCGAAGTATTGCAGACCGACGCACAAGCGCGTTACGCTTAGGAATAGGGAGCCTGCTGGCACTTACGTGTGTGCCGAATTGCGTGCCACCTGGACTGGACATAGTGTACCACGGAATGGGAATCCGTCCAATCCATGCAAAAGGGTGCAGACGCAAATTGAACCGGTATTTGCCAACGCGGAAGCCTCGCGCGAAGAGAAAATCTCGATCAGCACTCGATGACGTTGACCGCCAGCCCGCCGCGCGCCGTCTCCTTGTACTTGCTCTTCATGTCAGCCCCCGTGTCACGCATGGTCTTGATCACCTTGTCGAGCGAGACGTGGTGGCTGCCATCGCCGCGCAGGCAGAGGCGAGCAGCGTTGATGGCCTTGACCGCGCCCATGGCATTGCGCTCGATGCAGGGAATCTGCACAAGGCCGCCCACAGGGTCGCAGGTGAGTCCCAGATTATGCTCCATGCCCACCTCGGCGGCGTTTTCCACCTGCGCCGGCGTGCCGCCGCGCACCTCGGCCAGCCCGGCCGCAGCCATTGAGCAGGCAACGCCCACCTCGCCCTGGCAGCCCACGTCCGCACCGGAGATCGACGCGTTCTTCTTGTAGAGCGTGCCGATAGCCCCAGCGGTGAGCAGGAAGCGCACCACACCGTCATCGCTCGCGCCCGGCACAAAGCGCGTGTAGTAGTGCAGCACGGCGGGGATGATGCCCGCCGCACCGTTGGTGGGCGCCGTCACCACCCGCCCACCGGACGCGTTCTCCTCGTTCACCGCAATTGCGTAGACGTTGACCCAGTCCATGACGCTGAGCGGATCCTGAAGGTTTGATTCGGGGCGCGCGACAAGCTTCTGGTAAAGCTCGGCCGCGCGGCGGCGCACTTTCATGCCACCAGGCAGGATACCGTCGCTCGTGATGCCGCGCTGCACGCACGCCTGCATGACCTCCCAGATCGCGAGCAACGATGCGCGCACCTCTGCCTCGCTGCGCCACACCTGCTCATTGGCGAGCATGATCTGGCTTATGGACATGTCGTGTGCCATGCACAACAGCAAAAGGTCGTCGGCCGTGTCGAAGGGATACGGCAGCGCCGTGGCATCCTCGACGACGCGGTCGCTGCTGCTCGCGCTTTCATCCACCACAAAACCGCCACCCACCGAGTAGTAGTCATGGCTGGAGATCGCTGCGCCGGCTGCGTCAAAGGCCGTGAAGCGCAGACCGTTGGGATGGAAGGGGAGCGACGTCTTGCGGAAAAGCAGGTGCTGTTTCTCAACGAACCCGATCGCATGGCTGCCCAACAGTCGAATCACGCCGCTTTGGCGCACCTCA
>CAYRVP010000117.1:0-13375 GCA_964427845.1 uncultured Caldilineaceae bacterium | reverse complement strand
ATGACCATTACACCCGCCTCCAAACCCACCGTGAAGAAATGCGTGCTCGCCTATTCGGGCGGGCTGGACACGAGCATCATCGTTCCCTGGCTGAAGCAGAACTACAAGTGCG
The DNA here is from genome assembly GCA_964427845.1 of uncultured Caldilineaceae bacterium. Taxonomy (GTDB): domain Bacteria; phylum Chloroflexota; class Anaerolineae; order Caldilineales; family Caldilineaceae; genus UBA5069. The sequence goes on along the minus strand of CAYRVP010000117.1, from coordinate 13,263 downwards.
AAGTCATCTGCTTCTGCGCCAACCTGGGGCAGGATGACGAGTTGCCCGGCCTCGAGGAGAAGGCGCTGGCATCGGGAGCGATCAAGTGTTATGTGGAGGATCTGCGTCTCGAGTTCCTCACCGACTTCGTCTTCCCCACCATGCAGGCGGGCGCGATGTACGAGCGCGACTACCTCCTGGGCACATCCTTTGCGCGGCCGCTGATCGCCAAGCGCCTTGTGGAAGTGGCGGAGCTTGAGGGCGCCGATGCAGTCGCCCACGGCGCCACGGGCAAGGGCAACGACCAGGTGCGTTTTGAACTCACTGTGATGGCGCTCAACCCCAAGCTGCGCATCATCGCCCCCTGGCGCGAATGGAACATCCGCGGCCGCAAGGATGCGATTGACTACAGCGTGGAGCACAACGTCCCCGTCAAGGCGACGATGGAGCGCATCTACAGCCAGGACCGCAACTTGTGGCACCTGAGCAATGAGGGCGGCCCGCTGGAGGACCCGTGGAACGAGCCCCCCGCCGACATGTTCGAGTGGACCACGGCCCCCGAGAAGGCCCCCGACGAGCCCGAGTATGTGGAAATCTACTTCCGCAAGGGCGTTCCCGAGCGTGTGAACGGCGTGGCGCATGGACCCGTGGGCATTGTGCAGGCGCTGAATGCGCTGGGCGCCAAACACGGCATCGGCCGCGTGGACATTGTGGAAAATCGCCTGGTGGGGATGAAGAGTCGCGGTGTGTACGAGACACCGGGTGGTACACTGCTCTACAAGGCGCACGCCGCGCTTGAGCAGCTTTGCCTCGACCGGGAGACGCTGCACTTCAAGCAGCAGGTTGGGCTGCGCTTTGCCCAGCTTGTCTACAACGGCCAGTGGTTCACGCCCCTGCGCGAGGCGCTCACGGCCTTCGTCAGCACCACCGAGCAGAACATCACAGGCTCAGTGCGCCTCAAGCTTTACAAGGGCAACGTGATTTTGGCCGGACGCAAGAGCCCGCACAGCCTCTACCGTGAGGATTATGTGACCTTCGACGAGGACAACGTCTACAACCAGGCCGACGCCGAGGGGTTCATCAAGCTCTTTGGGCTGCCGCTCAAGGTGAGCGCGATGCTCAAGATGCAGGGGCTGGGCGTAAGCGAATACGACGAGATCGACTACGACGACTTCAAGAGAGATTAAGCGCTATAGAATATTAACTACGATAGATAGCGACCTGAAGGATCGTTGCAGGAACGACAAGAAGCACCAGGTCGTCCACACAACTGCGTCTGGGGTCGCCCTGCGGAATCTGTGCAGAGCCTTGTTTGCAATCAGTGAGGTGCGCGATGGAGGTTGAGGAGTATGCCGTTCCCGGCTTCGACGCCGCGGGCGTGGCGGCGGGCATCAAGAAGCATGGCGGACTCGACCTGGCGCTGATTGCCAGTCGCGTCCCTTGTGCGGCGGCGGCGCTCTTTACGCAGAATCAGTTTCCCGCGGCCCCCGTACTCCACGGTCGACAACTGCTGGCCTTCAACACCGAAGCCATCCACGGCGTAGTCATCAACAGCGGCTGCGCCAATGCCTGTACGGGCACGCCCGGCAGCGCCAACACGCGCCACACGGCTGAGGCGGTGGAGCAGGCTATCGGCGCGAGCGACAACACCATCTTCGTTATGAGCACCGGCGTGATTGGCGTGCAGTTGCCCATGGACAACCTGCTGGGTGGCATTGCGCCCCTGGTGGACGCGCTCGCGCCAGATTGCTGGCCCGCCGCCGCGCAGGCCATCATGACGACGGACACGCTGCCCAAACTGGAGACGCGCACCGTCGTCCTTGGCGATAAGCCCTGCCGCATCACCGGCATCGCCAAGGGTGCGGGGATGATTCACCCCGACATGGCCACCATGCTGGCGGTGATTGCCACCGACGCCGCGCTTGCCCCCGGCGTGCTCCAGCGCGCGCTTGAAGAGGCCACCGCGTGCTCCTTCAACCGCATCAGCATTGACGGCGACACGAGCACCAATGATGGCGTCATCCTGCTTGCCAACGGCCTCTGCGGCAACCCACCGATTGGCTCGGTAGACGATGCCGGCTACGCACCCTTTGCGGCTGCGCTTGCGGAACTCTGCACGGCGCTGGCGCAGGCCATTGTGCGCGATGGCGAAGGCGCCACCAAGTTCGTCGCGATCCACGTCAACGGCGCGATAGATGCAGTCCAGGCGCACGCCGCCGCCAACACCGTGGCCACAAGCCCTCTGGTGAAGACGGCCCTCTTCGGCGGTGACGCCAATTGGGGGCGCATCCTCGCAGCTGTGGGGCGCTCGGGTGCATATGTGGAGCCGCTGCGCACATCCCTCTTCATCGACGGCGGCGCGGCGCATGCCCCCCGCCTGGGCGAGCTCCAACTCGTGGAGGCGGGCACGCCACTGGCCTTCAGCGAGGCCGAGTCAGCCACCCGCTTTGCGCAAGCCGAAATTGACGTGCGCATCGAGTTGGGGCTGGGCAGCGGCGCCGCCACCGTGTGGACGAGCGATCTCTCCTACGACTATGTGCGTATTAATGGGGACTATCGCACATAGTGAATAGCCTATTATCAATCATCAATTATGTATTACGTATAATTGATGATTGAAGACTGATCATTGCGTGACATGAGGGGGCTTGCATGAAACAGAGGCGCTGGAGGGCTGTGTGGAAAGAAATTCGCCGCCTCGTCCTGCTGTTGCTGGGCGTGGTGATTGCCGCACTGGGCTTCAGCCTCTTTCAGGTGCCCTACAATCTGGCGGCAGGCGGCGTCACCGGAATCGGCATTATTGTGGCGCACTTCACGGGCTTTTCGGCGTCGCTCTTCTACTTCATTGCCAACGTGCCGCTGCTTGTCCTGGGCTGGTTTATGCTGGGGGGCTGGCGTTTCCTCTACCGCACGGTCATTGCTGTGGTCACCTTCACGCTGGCCACGGAGTACGCAGCGATTGTGCTGCCCACCTATCTTGCACAGTGGCCGATCACCGACAACATGCTGCTCAGCGCGATCTACGCCGGGCTGGTGGGCGGCGTGGGCGGCGGCCTCATCTTCGGCGCGGGCGGCACGCTGGGCGGCACGGCTATCATCGGGCGCATCATTCAGGGACGCACGGGGATGCCCCTGAGCCAGATTTACCTCTTTGTGGATGGGGCGATTGTGGTGACGGCGGGGCTGGTCTTCGGCTGGGAGTCAGCGCTCTATGCCTATCTTACGCTCCTGCTGAGCGGGCTGGCCACCGACTACGTGCTCGAGGGGCCCAGCCGCACGCGCACGGCCACGATTATTACAAACCAGCCGGATGCGATGATCAAGGCAATCCTGGCGGAACTGGGGCGCGGCGTAAGCTACTGGGAGGTCTACGGCGGCTACACGCACGAGGCGCGCACTGTGCTCCTCTGCACCATCTACAGGCAGCAACTGGCCGAACTCAAGCGCATTGTAAGCGACGCCGACCCCAACGCCTTCGTCACGATTGGCATGACGCAGCAGGCGATGGGGGAGGGCTTCATCGACATCCGGCGCTCCGTCGGTTAACAAGGGACCAGCGACACAGAGGCCACAGAGGGAACAGAGAAACACAGAGAAAAACAGAGAACAGCAACTGCAGAACAGCGGAGTTCAACCGCTCTGCAGTTACTGTTCTCTGTGTTTCTCTGTTCCCTCTGTGGCCTCTGTGTCGCTCTTCGCCGTTCGCTGTTACGAAGCCAGATAGGCGTCGATGACGTCCTTGCCGATGCGGAACTGGCTGCCTATCTTCTTGGCCTTGAGGTCGCCTGCGTCGATCATCGCCTGTACGTCGGCAGGATCCACCTTGAGATAGGTTGCGGCCTCCTCAAGCGTCATCACGCCCGAGGCTGCAGCCGGGGCTGCCTGCGGCGTCGCCTGCGGCTGGCTCTGCTGCTGCGAAGTGTTCATGGCGTTGGCAATCATGCCCGCCATGCCGGCGCCCATGCCCATACCTGCGCCCAGACCCACACCTGTGCCCGCCTCGCCACCGCTCTGGTTCGCGGCGTCGCGCATGGCCTTGGCGGCCTGGTACTGCATGTAGGCCTGCATGTCGCCCACCGCGCCCATCGCGCCCCGCTCGTCAATCGCCTTGGCGGTCTCTTCGGTGGGGCTGAGCGAGACAATCATGAATTGCTTGAGGGCAATGCCCATCGCCGCAAAGTCGTCCTGCAGCCTGGCTCGCATGCCTGCGCTGAGTTCATCGAACATTTTGGGCAGGTCGAGGATGCTCGTCATGTTGGAGCCGAGCACGTCGGTAATGCGGCTGACGATGGCCCCGCGCAGGTAGTCCTCAATCTGGGGTGTGCTGTATAGCCCCTGCGTGCCCACAATCTTGTCCACAAAGAGCTTGGGGTCGGCGATCTGCATGGTGTACTGGCCAAAGCCGCGCAGCCGCACCAGGCCCAGGTCGCTGTCGCGCAGTGCAATCGGCTGGGGCGTGCCCCACTTGAGGTCCGTCATCTCGCGCAGATTGACGAAGTAGACCTCGGCGGTGAAGATGTCCTTGCCGCCGGTGCCCAGTTTGAGCAGGCCCGTGAGGATGGGCAGGTTCATCGTGGTAATGGTGTGGCGGCCGGGGTCCATGACGTCGAGCGAGTGGCCGTCACGGTAAAAGACGGCGCGCTGGCTCTCGCGCACAATCACCTGGCTGCCCAGGCGGAAGTCGCCCGAACCGAACTCGGGGACGCGGCGCACAAGCTCATTTGCGCCCTGGTCGGGTACTTCAACAACATCAATGATACGTGCCATGGCTTTTCGCTCCTCTGCTCTGGACTGTTGGGTGCAATTGGTGGGTCATCCACTGTGGAGATGGGGCTTTCGGCGCGCCGAGCCCCTATTTGTCGGGTTCGATCAGCCTGTACTGGTCACCCGCGGCGGGTGACTCGTCGGCGGCCGAGATGTCGGCAGGCGCAACGCGCGACGGCGAGTCGAAGGGTGCATCGCGTTCCGGCTGCGCAGGCGCCGCGACGTCGGCCGCAGGCGGCGCGTAATCGGGCGCGGCCAGCAGGTCTGGCGACTCAATCGCACGTGCGCGACGGTCAAAGAGCGTGGTCAGGTCTGCGGCAGCGGCAATGGTCTGGGTAATCTGCGCAGGCACCGTGCTCAGGTCGTCGAGCGATGTGCGCAGGGCTTCCACCGCGCTATCCATGCGCGCGACATCCTTGAGCATGGCCACGTCGAAATTGTAGAGGGCGTTGAGCTCCTCCGTGCCAATGCGCTGGGCGTCGAAGAAACCGGCATAGCCATAGCTGGCGGTGCGCACGCGGTCGGAGAGGTTTTGCACCTTGCTCACGGCCACATCCAGGTCACCGAGATAGGCGAGGCCGCCGTTCTTGAGCAGGCGATTCTGACATTCGAGCAACGCGGTGCGTGTGCGGTCGAGCTCATCGGCAATCAACTGACGCACGCGGTAGTCGGCGTTGCGGCGCATCTCCTTGTCGCTGTAGCCGCGAATGCCGGGCAGCCCCTTGATGAGGCGTTCGAGCACATGTTGCTGATCCCTGGACTGCTGGACAATTGAGTCACTCATCGGTTCCCTCTCCTTAATGAACAGTGGTTCATCGTCGCGGCGCCATCCGCCGCACCTGCTTGTTGCGTCGCGTCCCGGGCCACCTGCAACCTCACCCCCCGGCCCCTCTACAGACTGGAGAGGGGAGAAAAGCGCCGCCTTCGCAGGTCACGTCTCCGGCACGACGCAATCGTTCCTGCTGCCTACAATACGCACGTGCAGCGCGGCGGTTGCTCAGGCGTTCGTGGCGGCCGCCGGCGCCGTGCTCGTGCTGGCGGCGGCGCGCTTGGTCAGAAAGACCTCGCTACCGCAGTAGGGGCAAACGATCAGCCCCTTGCCTGCAAAGCGCAGGTCGCCGCCGCAATTTGGACACTTCTGTTCGCCCACCAGCTTCTGGCTCTCGACGCTGTAGAGGATACCGCGCTTCCAGTCAATCGCGCCGCTGAAAAGCTGCTTGCCCACCACGCTGCGGATCATCTCCTCCACGGCGTCCTGCGGCTCGTTAAGCTCGGCCACCATCTCGGGAATGGTCACCTGCCCCTGTGTAAGGACCATGTTGAGCAGCTTCTTCTCCTGCTGCACGGTGGCGAACTGCGTCTGCTCGACACTGCCCTGCCGCAGCAGGTAGGCGCCCACGCCGATGATGGGGGCAAGCACAAGCAGCCCCAACAGCAGCCCCAGCACGCGCCCACCCGCTGTAATGCTCTCGCTGAAAAGCCAAACGCCGCCCACAACCAGCAGAATGAGCCCCAATACGATCAGGATAATCCCGACGACTTTACCGCTACCGATCACTCTTGCCTCCTCGTGTCGCACTTTCGTCAAACGTTCATTCCCAAACCGCGGGGTGCACTTGCGGCGCCCGGTTCAGACGTGGCCTTGCAGAAGCGGCGGCAGCGGCCGCTGTGGCGCTGCCGGCAGATAGACCCGCCACAGCGCCCCTGCAAAGACCGCGATCCACAACAGCGCCGCATAGATGTTAATGCGCTCCTCGATGCCCAGCCAGGGCGTGGGCCTGCCTGCCGCCAGCTCTACGCCACCCATTGCGGCCACTGCACCCCCCACCATCATCAGCAGCACCGTCAGCAGCGAGTAGATGCGGAACCCTCGATTCAGTCCTGCCGCCCCAAAGCCAATGAAAAGCAGCATGAGCAGCACAAGCAGTCCCGTAACAATGATGTGCAGGGTGTCGGTTTGCGTCATGGCTGCCGTCGCGCCACGTGCGTGCATGGGTGCGACAAGCAAACCCACGAGGCCCAGAAGCCCATACACAACCAACAGCACGCCCGCTGTATGCAGGCTGCGCTTGGCCCCCGCGGAGAGCCATACGCCCACACCAAGGGCAGCCACCAGCAGATTGTACGGGATGAAGAGCGCCACAATCAGCGGACGGGTGGGCGCCTCAATCGCCATCAACTCGCTGACACCCTGTGCAGCATAGCTGTATCCCGCATACTGTTGCGTTGCCAGCAGATCGGCAGCAACGTAGAGCAGCGATGAGAGAATGCCACACACAAGCAGAACCTTGCGCAACATGATATCTCTCCTGGTCTCATTTGAACCGAACCAATACCGCGCTCCTGCCGCCAGCGCATGTGCCTCAAGAGTCCGGCAATGCAGACTCCGCCGGCACTGCGCACCTAAACCGATGCCGCGGTGGAAGCCGCATTTTCAACGCAAGGGCGCAAGGTGCGCGAAGACGCATGGAAAATCAAGATCAGGAACACCAAATGCTCTTTGATTGTCGTCCAGAGGCGCCGGACGGAAAATCACGGCCATTTCCTGCTTTTGTTTTTCCTTGCGTCCTCGCGCACCTTGCGCCCTTGCGTAGAAAAATGTGAAGCCCATAACGGTTTCAGTTTAGTCGCCAAAGCCGCCGCCGCCACCTCCACCACCGCCGCCACCACCTCCGCCGCCGCCGCTGAAGCCGCCACCACCCCAGCCCCCACCACCGCTGGAACTGGACGCGGGCCTGCTGGCCAAGGTCGAGCCGGCCGTCGAGAGCATGCTTCCCAGGCCAACGCTCATGGCGCTCAGATTTGTGCCCATGCTGCGGCTGGCCCCGCTCAGGCCACCGCCGGCATCGCCGCTTGCCCCGCCCCAGTTGGGCATGGACATGCCGCCGCCGCCGCCCACGCCGGGCGTGCTGTTGCCGTAATACCATCCCCGGTACGGACCATACATGGCAGGGTTGGGGATGTACCAGCCGGGGGCCGGCGCGTCCACCTTGGCGAATTTGGCCGTGTACTGCTTTTCAATGCCAAAGGCGATGGCATAGGCAAGCCAGCGATCCCAGATCTCCTTTTGCACTTCAAGGTCCGAGTACTTGTCAATGTCGCGCAGGTAGGTGCGGAAGGCAACCCAACGCGCTGCTTCCTCGGCCCCCACGTCGCTCTTGCGCGGCATGAACTTGGCCAGAACCAGCAGCCCCAACGCCACAACGCCCAGCCCAATGCCCGGGATGATGGCCACCGGCGTCAGCCAGCCAAGCGCCACCAGGCCGAGAAAACCTACGGCCGCGGCCGCCGCAATGCCCACACCACCCAGCGCTGCGTAGATGGTGCGCACACTGTCGGGGCGGCGCGGGAAGAGCCCCTTGGCCACCACGGCATCGTACATTGCATCGCGAATGCGCGGCAGTTTGTTGTAGAACTTCTCCTTCAGATCCGAGAGGCGTATTTCCTCCTTGCTGCCGAAGAGCTCGCTCAGCAGCACTTGCTCGTGCGGCTCGAGGGGCACGTCATTGCGCTCGCGCCGGTAAATGAAGTCGGTCTTTTTCGAGAAAAAGCTGTCGACCTGCTCCTCGGTGATGCTCATAGCCTTGCGGCGCGCCAGATCCACCAGCGTGGCCAGGATGTCATCCATGTCCACGACCTCGTCGAGGAGCGTGCCTGCCAAACCGGGCGCCAACTCGCTGGGCGGCTCGGGCAGATAGTCGGCCACCTGCTGCACAGCCTTGCTGCGGCCGCGCCTGTACCAGAGCAGATAGAGCCCAGCGGGCCCGCCCAGCGCGAACAGAATGCCCAGCACGCACATGCCCAGGGTGGCAATGGGCTGCCAGCGCTGGGTAAAAGCGGCTGCTTCTGCGGCCTCCGCGGCTCTGGCGTCGGCGGAAGCCTGCCAGGGAGCCACCCCGCCCGCCACAATGTTGGCCGGGAACTGGACGCGCACTTCAAGCTCTTCGCCACTCTGCAGCGTGTCCTGCAGGATGAAGAGCACGCCTGCCTGGCCGGGGCGCGCGCCCTCCAGCGTACCCGCATTGGGGTCGCCTGCCGGGCCATTGGCCACCACCGCCGTCACACGCCCGCGCGCGTCGGCGGCATTGATGTAGGCGGCGTACTCCTGCACCGATGCGGCCGGCGGCAGCAGCACCAGCACGCGCCCGTTGCGCACCGGATAGGCGCGGTCGCCGTAGATGGCCTTCCACCATACCTGGTCGCCTCCCTCATAGTAGCGCAGGCCGCCCACCACGGTGTAGCAGAGGGTGTAGGTCTCACTGCTGTTGCTGCGCGCCGGGAAGTACCAGCGCACGTCATAGGTGTTGCCGTCGTAGGCGACATTGAAGGTGTAGTCGCCGCTGCCGGTCTCGGTGTAGCTGTTGCGGGACGCGTCGGAGACCGACCAGTTGGTGATTTGCTCGAGGTTCTGTGCAGGCACGCTGCGGTAGCCGAAGGTGAAGCTGCCTTGCGTGAAGTCAATCGTCTGGTGCTCGCAGACGTCGAAGGCGCCATCCGTCTGGACGGTGATATCGACGTCGAAGCGATCCCAGACAAGGCTCTTGTCCTGCGCCTGGGCGGGCGCTGCCGCCAGGAAAAGGGTGGCAAAGAGAAGTACGGCCACCGCAGCGGCAACACGCAACAGAGCAGTGGCAAGACGGAGCGCCGTCTTGCCACTGCGGATGTCGCGCGACCGTCCGGCCCGATAAGCACGCATAGTTCCTCCCCGCACAGAGTTCATACCATCTATTCCGTGTACACCACGCATGCCGTCAACCGCGCGGCACAGTGCACACGACTTCAAGAGCCATTCCGTGATCAGTACGGAAGACAGGGCGGATCGGTCGCGCACGGCCGGTCTTCCGGCACGAGTGCAACCTCACCGGTGGCCCTTCGCCATTCAGGGGATCACGCGGAGTAGCTGTGCGCTATGCAGACGTTGCGGGCGCGTCGGGCGTTCCCGATGCGTCGGCGGCATCAGCCAGCGTAGCCAGCAGTTCGGCGTCGGCGTTGGGCAGCGGCGGCAGTTCGTGCAGATTCGTCAGCCCAAAGTGGTGCATAAACTGCTCGGTAATGCCGTAGACAATCGGACGGCCCAAGCCTTCCAGCCGCCCCATCTCCTCCACCAGGCCGCGCTGCACCAGGGTGCGCAGCACGCCGCCACAATCGACACCGCGCACGGCCTCAATTTGCGCACGCGTCGCGGGCTGGCGATAAGCCACCACGGCCAGCGTCTCGAGCGCCGGTCCGCTCAGGCGCGTCGAAAGATCCAGGTTAAGGAACTCCTCAACTGCGGCGGCCCCGTCAGGGCGGGTGACAAGGCGGTAGTGGCCGCCCTGCTCAAGCAGGCGCAGGCCGCGCTGGTTGTCGAGCAGCGCGGCGGCCAGTTGCGCCAACCCCACTTCCACCGCCTCGGGCTGGATGCGCAGGGCACGCGCCAACTGGGCCGCATCCACAGGCTTGTCGGCTACAAAGAGCAGGCTCTCGAGCGCCGCCACCAGCGGCATAAAGGCCTCACCGGCGAGAATAATGGTCTCATCAACAGGCTGCTCGTCTGCGACGGCCATCGTTGGCTGCGCCTCGGGCGCGTGCTCCGCAAATCGCTCCTGCACCGGTCAGCCTGCCCAGTCTTCGGCAAAGGGCACCGTGCGCATGTGTATGTCAAGCTTGCCCATGCGCAGCCCCAGTTCCTGCTCAACCACTTCACGCGTTACCTGCACCACCTCTTCGGTCTTGAGGGGGATGTCCACGTCAGGCGCGGCTTCGATCTCCAGCTTGATGTCCACGGCGCTGCCGCGCGAGCGCACGGCGGGCACCACGGTGATGACCTCGGCCAGTTGGTCCAGGTGCCAGGTAAGGCGTCGACCGATGCTGTTTGTCTCCAGTTCGGCAGAGCCACCGTCGGCGGTATAGATGCGCACCCCACGCCGGCGCGCCGTGGCTACCTCAAACCAGATGAGCATGACAAAGAGGATGGCTGCGCCCACACCCACGGCAATCTGGGCGATGAAGAAATTGGTGGGGTTGCTCGAGCGCCATGCGTTGAGCGCGTCGATCGCCTGGCCGAGCCAGCCTTGCGCCTGTGTGAGCGCGCCAATGGGCGATATGGCAAGCGCCAACGCAACCACCAGCAACACGAGCCACACGAGTACTGCAACCACGCGGTTGAATCCGGACATGGGATTGCCTCAAAAAGGGCATGGAAGATGCGGGGTCAGCGAACATCGCGCACCCCATCGTGCTCATTATACCCCACTCGGGTGCGTCGCGAACGCGGGGCCTGCTGTGCGCAGGGACGAGAATTGTGAACTGGGGATTGACGCTGCGACTGACTGCAGTCATCAATCATCAATTCTCACTCCTCAATGGCCCTCCCTGCGCCGTATCCGCATGCCCGCGCCCACCAGCGCCAGCCAGAGGAGCAGCCCCGCCGCGCCCACGTACAGCCCATTGCGCCAGGAGGCAGGCGCGAATGTGAAGACGACGTCGTGGCTGCCCGCCGGCAATTCCACACCGCGCAAGAGCACATTGGTGGGCAGAATGGGCGCGGGCGCGCCGTCCACCGTCGCCCGCCAGCCGGGGTAGTAGGCGTCACTCAGCACAAGCAGCGTGGGCGCGCCGCTTTCGGTCGCAATCTCAACCCGCTCGGGCGCATAGGCGATGATCGTAGCGCTGCCGGGGGCGACGGCAGGCTGCGCAGCCTGCGGCAGGTCGGTGATGCCTTCCACCAGGGGTGTCGAGATGTAATCGACCTCTCCCTGCCGCATGAGCATCTGCGCCACATCGGCGCTCGCGACGGGTTGCGCGGCGGTGGCAAGCCACGCCCGCCCGGGCTGCGGGTCGAGATTTTCATAGACCTTTACATCGCCGCTGTGCACCAGGCGGAAGCGGCCGCGGTCACTGGGCAGCAGCGCCTGAAACATGCCCGTGCGTGCGTCATAGAGCGCCGCGGCCTGCACGGTCATGCTCTCTGCCCCCTTCAGCAGGCGCAGGTCAACGCGCGCAACATCCGCGGGTGCAGCCAGCGGCAGCCGCAGGCGTAACTCATGCCCGCCGCTCTCGCTATCCGTATAGGCAATGCTGCTCTGGATGGGGCCGGCGCTGACAGCCCCCAGCGCGTCGCCTACCGCCAGCGTGAAGAGTTGCGTCGCCGTCAAGGGCGCAGAGGCGCTGATTGTCACCGTCGCGAGCGGCGTGCCCGGTGCAGACTCGCCCGCATGTGAAACAATGAGATCCACATGCGTCGCGTCGAAGTCGCTGGGCGACTCAATCTCGCCCTGCGCGGCGTCGGCCGTCAGCCGCAGGCCGATTTGGCGATCATAGAAGACATCATCAAACCAGAGATCGCGCGTCTTGTCGGTGACCACATACTTCACATCCAGCAGCCCGAGCAGCCCGGCGGCGGGGATTTCGCGCAGCTGCTCGCGCAGGCGGCCGTCGGGGATTAGCGTATCGGGCGGGGCCAGCAGCGAGACGAGCTGGTTGTAGCGCAGCAGGGGCAGCACGCCGCCGTCATAGCCATCCACGGTTGGGATGCGCCAGAAGAGCGGCAGGTTGGGCACAAGCAGCTCCTGCACCTTGAGGGCGATCACCAGTTCACCAAAGGCGCGTGCGTCAAGCTGCGGCGGCTGCGTGTCGCGCAGGACGCGCGCAAAGTCGGCCTCATCGCCGGGGTCGTAGGTGATGGTGCTCATGCCCAGGAAGCGTCCTGCTGCAGCTGGGTCAAGGGCCGCGGCGGGGTCGGTGCGCAAGTGCGCCGGGGCGCTGCGCAGCTCGTACACTGCCTGAGGCGCGGTAGGGTGCGTATGCGGCAGCGCCAATGCGGCAACCAGAAGCTCCATGGCGATGAACGCGGGCAGTGCAACCGCGGCGGAGCGCGCCAGGCGCGGGCGCGTGCTGCGCAGGCGCGCAACCAGCCACTGTGCACCCAGACCGGCCAGCAGCGCGCCCCCCAGCGTATAGAGCATCAGCCAGCGCGCGGGCGTGCGGAAGAGATCAAAGCCGGGCACCACGGCGTGCAGCACAAACCAGGCGGGGTTATAGCGGCCGATTGCCAGCCCCAGCCCCAGGATCACCAGGAGCAAGCCGCAGGCGCGTGCTCGCCCGCGCCCCACCCATGCGCCCAGCAGCGCCAGCGCCAACCCCAGCAGCCCCAGGTAGGCGACGAACTCGCTCCAGGCGGGGGTGTCAAAGCGCGCCTCGAGGCTCGTAAGCCCGTAGGTGGGCAACAGCGACCACAGCAACGTGCGCAGCGGCAGGCCGAAGCTGGTGGCGTCGCGGAAACTCAGGCCGCCGCTGCGCCAGCCCAGCTCGCCCAGCAGTCCCAGCACGGGATGAACCGCCAGCGAACACAGCATCGCCGTGGAAATGTGGAAACCCATCCATTTGGCGCGTCCTACGCCGTCGAACTGCTTGTTGATCAGCGTCAGCGTCACGAGCACGATCGCGGCGGCGGCAAAGCCGATCAGCGGGCGGGAAACGAGGAGGCCATGGACGCTGCAGAGGTACAGCCCGGCGGACCCGTCCAGCGCATCGGCCGAG
>CAYRVP010000116.1:0-13596 GCA_964427845.1 uncultured Caldilineaceae bacterium | reverse complement strand
ATTGGGGTGACGGATCGGTGGGGTTTTGCTTTTGCGCTGTTGTCCCTGGGCTTGGTCCGCTCGCTGAGCATAGACGGTGACGGGCGGCGCAGCAGCGCCGCGACCTTGCTCTTTGTGGTTGAGCCGATTGCGTTGCTGGCTCTGCCGCTTTCCCTGGCAGTGGCGCTGCTGCGCTTCCGTCTGTGGGATGTGGACTTTGTCATCAGCCGTACACTGCTCTATGCCACCATGACGGGCGTGGTGCTGCTGATCTATGGCGCGGTGGTTGGGGGAGCCAGCGTTCTGCTGGGGCTGCAGCAGAGTGTGTTTGTCGCCGTGTTCGCCACCGGACTGATCGCCGTTCTGATTCAGCCCATCCAGCGGCGTCTGCAAATCGCCATCAACCGCCTGGCTTATGGCGCGCGTGACGACCACATACAGGTGCTGCAACTCATGGGCAGGCAATTGGAGAGCGCTACGACGCCCGAAGTTGCCCTCGCCGCCATGACGCAGACGGTTGCGCAATCGCTGAAATTGCCCTATGCGGCGCTGAACCTGGACCCTTCCGACGCCGACGATGCAGAGCAAGGGCGCGGGCGCACGATCACCGCTGCATGGGGAAGCCCCACGGGCGAACTGGAGCACTTTCCGCTCAACTTCCAATCGATTGTCCTGGGCGATCTTGTGGTTGCGCCGCGCACGCGCGGCGAACGGCTGGGCCATGCCGACCGCAACCTGCTCGAAAGCATTGCCCTGCAGGCAGGCCCGGCGGTGCAGGCAATGCTACTCACCAGCCGCCTGCAGGCCTCCCATCGCGCCGTGATTGCGGCGCGCGAGGATGAGCGTCGCCGCCTGCGCCGCGACTTGCACGACGGCCTGGGCCCACAACTCGCCAGCCAAACGCTCACAATTGACGCCATCACGCGTCATATGGCGCACAACCCCGCCCAGGCCGCCGCCTTGCTGCAGGACCTCAAGAAGCAGTCGCAAGACGCGCTGCTCGATATTCGGCGCATCGTCTATGCACTGCGTCCACCGGCGCTGGATGACCTGGGGCTTGTTGAGGCGCTGCGCGAATTCTCGATCCGTTCCGCACAAAACGGTGTGCGTGTGGACTTCCATGCCCCGGCGGACCTTCCACCGTTGCCGGCGGCCGTGGAGGCCGCAGCGTATCGAATCGCGCAGGAGGCATTGTCGAACGCCCTTCGCCACGCCGGCGCAAACGCAATTTGCGTGAGGCTAATGATCTTATCAAACGAACTAATTATCGAAGTAGACGATGATGGCGCCGGTTTGTCTGGTGCTGCATTGCAGGGTGTCGGTTTGCGCTCCATGCGCGAGCGCGCTGCCGAATTGGGCGGTGCGTTGAGCCTGCACTCCTCCCCGGCGGGCGCAACAGTGCGCGCCGTTCTCCCTTTCCGCTAAACGACACTTACGAACAAGAAAGAGTGCCATGGAAAAGCTGCGCGTGTTGATTGTTGACGATCACCCGGTTTTTCGCTTTGGCATGCGCGCGCTTCTGCAGAGTGATCCCGAGATTGACGTTGTCGGCGAGGCGGGGAACGGTCTGGAGGCCATCGAACAAGCCGTCGCCTTGCAGCCCGACGTCGTCATCATGGACCTGAATTTGCCCGATATCAACGGTATTGAAGCCACCCGACGGGTTCTGCAGGCCATACCCCATGCAAACGTGCTGGTCGTCACCATGTTTGATGATGATTCGGTTTTCGCCGCAATGCGGGCGGGGGCGCGCGGCTATTTGATCAAGGGCGTGGAGGGGGATGAGACGTTGCGCGCCGTGCGCGCCGTAGCACACGGCGAGGCCATCTTCAGCCCCACCGTTGCGCGACGGCTCATCAGCTTTTTCACTCGACCGACAGGCGCCCGGGCCTCGCCGCAGTTCCCGGAGCTCACTGAGCGAGAGCGCGAGGTGCTTGCGCTGATTGCGCAGGGACTCACCAATCAGAGCATCGCCGAGCGGCTCTTCATCAGCCCCAAGACGGTGCGCAATCTCGTTTCGGCCATCTTCAGCAAATTGCAGGTGGCAGGGCGCGGCGAAGCCATCGTGCGTGCGCGCAAAGCTGGTTTTGGAGACGCGCTTGAAGGGGGCGGCTAGACTTCACGCCAGAGCGCTCAAGTCGCTGGCAACCGTGCGCGCAATCAGGATCTGCCCCAAAAGCGAAGGATGCAGCCCATCGGGCAGGAAGAGTGCGGGGTCGGGATTCTCGCCAAAGGCTGCCCGCACGTCGATGACCGGCTCGGGGCGCGTGCGCAGGTGGGCCGCCAGCGCGTGCAGCGGTGCATTGCGCCACATCATCTGCTGCGGGCCAAGCCACCAATCGGCGGGGATGGAGGACTCGATGACAGGCGGCGGCGTCAGCCACACCCAGCGCGCGCTCGTCTGCCGTATGGCAAAGTCGCGCAATACCTGATAGTTGGCAACGGTCTCGTCGTGGCTCACCAGCGAGCGCGTCGGCCTCAGGCCATGCGTGCGTGTATCATTGGTCCCCGCCATGCAGATGATCCATGCCGGCTGCGCCAGCGTCACGTCATAGAAGCGGCTGAGCAGCGAGGCGGTGGTGTCACCCGAGATGCCCGCGTTGATGAAGCGTACCTCGTCATTGGCGCGCACTTTGGCAAAGGCCGTGCGCAGAATCTCGAACCACGATTGCAAGTCGTCGGTGATGCTGTCGCCCAGGCCAACCACCGTGTCGCCCGGCGCAAAGGGGAGCGCCGCGACCTGCGCGCTGAAGGTGGCGTCGGCCACAAGTTCCGCCGCCGCGTGTTCTACGGCCTGTGCGAAATCGGCAAGCGCCGTCTCATACTGCGTCGGCGGGATGCCCATTTGCGCGGCAATGGTTGCGCTCGACACTTCAGGAAACATGCCCAGAATCTTGGCCGGGTGGATGAACTGGATAAAGTAGCGCGCCTGCGCGTCGCTGAGTGAATTGCTCATGCGGTTGCTCCTATATACCTGGTGGTGCAATCAGCCTCTGCGCCAGCGCCTGCTTGAAGATGGCAATGCTTTCGGCCACGCCCTCCACAAGGGGCGTGTTGGGCACGTGGCCCAGCAGCGCCGCAAGGCCCGAATCCTCCTGGCCGCTGGGCACGGGCAGCGCCACGTCGTCAAAGGCCATGCGGCCGCGGCTGGTTGGCTCCGCAGCTTCAATCGCGGCGATGACCTCGCGCATGTCCACCACGGCCCCGCGCAGATTGAAGACCGCCGCGCCCTCGTGGGGTGCATGTGACGCCGCCACAAAGGTCTCGGCCACGTCGCGCGCATACTGCATGCCGAAGCGCCCGCCAAAGGCAACTGTGAAAGGCGCCCCCGCCGCTGCGGCCAGCATGGCGACGGTCGGCCCCGAGGTCATGCCCTGGTCGCGCCCCGGCCCATAGACCGTATGCGGCCGCAGGCCGATTGTACTCAGCCCCTGGTCAATCCAGTAGACGCGTGCCGACCCCTCGTTGGCCTGCTTGAAGACGCCGTAGTGGGTGCGCGGGCGCAGCGCCGTGGCGTCATCCACCATGCCTGCGTCAATCTCGTCGCCGTAGTCCTCGTTGGAGCCGTAGACGGCCACACTGCTGGCGTAGACCACGCGCGCCAGCCCGGCGCGGTGCGCTGCCTCCAGGATGTTGACCGTACCCAGCACGTTGACGCGCGCGCCCAGGGGTGGGTCGGCGCGGCAGAAGGGCACCTGCAGCGCCGCCAGGTGGATGAGGTGGCGTGCGCGGCTTACTTCCAGCGCGCCCTCCACAGTGGGCAAGTCAGTGATGTCGCCCACGAGGAAGCGCACCTCCGCCAGTTCCTCCGGCGCAAGGATCAGTCTGAGGCGGCGCGGGTCTGTTGCGAGGTCGAGCACGGTTACTTGTGCGCCGGCGCGCAAAAGCGTGCGCACAGTCCATGCGCCAATACAGCCCAACGCCCCCGTCAGCAGGAAGGATTCGCCGGCTGCCCCCTGTAGACTATCGCTCATCGCAGTTCCTTTGTGTTTCTTTGCATTCTTCGCGTCTTTGCGTTGAGGTTCTTTGTTTCAGGCGGCGAGAAGTGAACGCACCAGCGGCACAACCTGGCTGGCATCGGCCGTATAGCCATCGGCGCCAATCGCCTGTGCGTACGATGCGGTCACTGGCGCGCCGCCTACAATCACCTTGATACGGTCGCGCACGCCCGCGCTTGCGAAGGCGTCAAGTGTCACCTTCATGTTGGACATGGTGGTCGTAAGCAGCGCCGAAAGCGCCACAATCTGTGCCTGGCCGCCCTCAATTGCGGCGATGAAGCGCTGCGGGGTGACGTCTGTGCCCAGGTCCGTTACCTCGTAACCGGCGCCCTCGAGCATCATGCCGACGAGGTTCTTGCCGATGTCGTGCATATCACCCTTGACGGTGCCGATCACCACCTTGCCCGCCGACTCCACCTTGGCTGCGAGCAAGTAGGGGCGCAGCAGCGCAACACCTGCCTGCATGGCGCGCGCCGAGACAAGCATCTCGGCCAAGTAATACTCGCCATCCTCAAAGAGTTGACCCACCTCCTCCAGCGCCGGAATCATGGACTGGTTGAGGACGACCTCGGCGCGCTCGCCCCCGGCGAGTGCAGCGCGCACCATGGCCTCCGTGCCCGGCGTGTCGCCGTCGAGTACAGCATCGTAAACTTCCTGCAATTGGTCGTTCATATGGATTCCCTCGGTATTGGCCGGTTTGGCGCAAACTTCGCCATATTCTGTGTTGACTGTGATGCATAGCAAATAAACTAGCGATATTCATCAACCGCTTCATAGAGCGCGATGATGTTCGCGGGCGGTACGTCGGGCAGGATGTTGTGCACGGTGTTGAAGACGAAGCCACCGCCGGGCGCAAAGGTCTCGATGTTGCGACGCGCGTGCTCCTTGACTTCGGCAGGCGTGCCGCGGTTGAGCACATGGCGTGTGTCGCAGCCGCCGCCCCAGAAGGTGAGATCCTTGCCGAACTCGCGCTTGAGTTTTTCCGGCTCCATGTCGCGCGAGGAAATCTGCACGGGGTTGATGATCTCGAAGCCGGCGTCGATCAGGTCGGGCAGCAGTTTGTAGATGGAGCCGCACGAGTGCAGGAAGGTGTGCATCTGGCTGTGCTGCCTGACGTAGTCGGTGAGGATGCGCTGGCGCGGCTTGATGAGTGCGCGGTAGGTCTTGGGCGACATGAAGGGGCCGTGGTCGGTGCCCAGGTCATCGCCAAAGCGCACAATATCGGCCACATCGCCCACGGCCTTGCAGACATTTTCCAGCGTGGCCATGTGCCGCTCCATCAGGGCATCGAGCAGCCCCTCGACGGCTACAGGGGTTGTTACCAGGTCGGCGAGGAAGTTGTCAATGCGGCGCAGGAAGGTGCCCCACTCGAAGAGGTTGCAGCCCACCACAATCATCAGCGCGCGGTCCGAGGTTGCGCGCAGGTGCAGAGCGCGCGTGCGCAGGTCCGCCCAAAAATCAGGTTCGCTCGCGTGGTCCCAGGGGCTGTGCACCAGGCCCGACCAGAGCACGTGGCCCATGGCCGTGTCGAGATCGCGGTAGTCGTCGGGGTAGCCGTCGACGTAGGGGAAGCAGGTCTGGTCGAAGAAGTTGGCCCCCAGTGGCATGGTGGCAATGCGTGTACCGTCGGCCGCATACGCATCCCACGCGCCCTCCGCCTGCTGCACTGGCTTGAACCAGGCGGGGAATTTGACGGTGGGGCCATCGGGCAGGGTGAAGTCGGCCCAGTCGCCGGGTTGGTTATTGAAGGCGCGGCCGATGTCGATCGCGTCCACGTGGAAGTGGTCGAGAATGGTCGCGTCGGGTTGCGCCAGTTGCTGCACAACGTCATAGACCAGCGTGGGCGCATCGACGCGCATTTGCTGTAACAGATTGTGGTAGGCAATGGCCGAGATGCCGCTGCTGGGGGTTGCGCCCAGGTCAAGCGGCAGGCCGTCGGGTTCCTGGTGGTTAATCGCAGCCAGAACCCGTTCGCGGGAGTTCATGGCGGCTCCTTTCTGGTGGTGCGGCGGGCAGGTGCGGGGAGGCCTGGATAACTGATAACTGACGAATGATAATTGGTTGACTGGTTGACTGGTTGACTGGGAAGATCTCAGTCCGGTTTCTTCCTGGCTTACTTTGCATTTCCTATGCGTCTTGGCGTCTTTGCGTCGTAGTAATGTTGCTATGCCAGGTACGAGCCAATTTCATTCGCTACGTCGTCGTAGGCGCGGGAGACGGGGCCATCGTTGCGCACTTCACCCACGATCTTGTAGTCACGGAAGACCAGAATGCGGCGCGCCACGTTGATGATCTCGGGCATGTCCGACGAGATCAGGATGATCGACTTGCCCGCCTGCTCGGCCAGATTCCAGATCAGTTGGTGGATGTACTCTTTGGCGCCGATATCGACGCCAATCGTCGGCTCGTCGATAATCAACAGGTCACACTCGGCGGCCAGCCACTTGGCAATGCTCACCTTTTGCTGGTTGCCGCCGCTGAGGCTGATCACCTGCTGGTCGATGCCCGTCGCGCGGATCTCCAGTGCACCCATGTATTGCTGTGCTGTGCGCTCCTCCTCGCGCAGGCGAATCGCGCGCCAGCGGTTGAGCATGCGGCTCCAAACGGTAACAGTCGCATTCGTCTTGATGGATGCGCCGAGGATCAACCCTTTCTCTTTGCGGTTCTCGGAGACGTAGCCCATGCGGTGCTTGTACAGGCTGTCGGCCATGCTGTGGATGGCGGCAGGCTGCCCATCGATGAGCACCTCGCCTGCATCCTTGCGCGCCTCGCCGATGAGGATTTGCGCCAATTCGGTGCGCCCTGAGCCGACCAGGCCGTAAAAGCCCAGAATCTCCCCCTTGTAGAGGCTGAAGTTCACCTTGTTGAAGCGGCCGTATTGGGTCACGTCGCGCGCCTCAAGTGCAATGGTGCTGGTGTCTACGTGCAGTTCGCCCAGCGACGTGGTGCGCGCCTCGCGCCCAATCATCATGCGCACAATTTCAGCCTTGGAGAGATCAAGCGTGGGCACCGTGCCAATCAGGTGGCCGTCGCGCAGCACCGAAACCTTGTCGGCGACCTGCAGCACTTCCTCAAGCTTGTGGGTGACGAAGAGGATGGTCACGCCGCTGTCGACAATCTTGCGCAGCAGCCCGAGCAGATTCTGCGTCTCGTGGCGGGTGAGCGCCGACGTCGGCTCGTCCAGTACGAGGATACGCGCATCCGATGAGAGTGCGCGCGCGATCATGATGAGCTGCTTCTGGGCCGCAATCAGGTTGCCCACCAGCGCCGTTGGGGCAATATCAAGCTCCACCATGCGCGTGTACTTTGCGGCGTCGGCGTTGATCCGCGCCCACTGCAGCCGCCCGCGGCTGACGTAGCGGCCGAGCTTGTCGAGCATGATATTCTCGGCCACGGTGCTCTTGGGGATGACCTGGATCTCCTGGCTGACCAGGTTGATGCCCCGCGCCAGCGCCGCGCTGTAGCTGCGCAGCGTCTGCCGCTCGCCGTCGAGCAGCACCACGCCTTCATCCGGTGCATAGATGCCGCAAATCACCTTGATGAGCGTGCTCTTGCCCGCGCCGTTTTCGCCCACAAGCGCATGCACCTCGCCCGGGGTGAAGCTCACCGAGACATCGGCCAGCGCCTTGACGCCGGGAAACGACTTGCTTACGTGCTGGATTTCAAGCATACCGCCCTGCTCCTGCCTGCTGCTCGGGAGGGTGCGACATCGTCGCCCCCTCCCGAGACTCGGGGCCTGTTGAAGAGTTACTTGACCAGATACTTGGTGGTCAGCTCGTCCTTGATCTGCGCCGTGACGGCGAGGATGTCGTCATTGTAGGTCTCGAGGTTGTCCTTGTGGGCGTAGGCAAAGCCTGCATCCACGAAGTAGACATCGGGGGCCGGTTGCCAGCCTTCCGACAGCAACTGCAGGAGCATCAAGCTCAGGTAGCCGTGGCCGTAGGGGTTCTGGACAATGGTGCCGTCCATGACGCCGTTGGCGATGGCTTCCATGACGATGGGGTCGGTGTCAATGCCGACGGAGTGAATGGTCCGTTCGCCGCCCTTGTCCTTGTACTCGGTCATTGCCTGCGCAATCGCCACTGTGGGGGTGTAGCCCGTGGCGATGATGCCGTCCACCTTGTCGATATTGGCGGAGAGCGCGTCGCTTACCTTCTGCAGGGCTTCCTGGGCGCTCGTCATGCCGGCCACTTCCTGGATGATCGTGACATCCGGGTACTTGGCCACAACCTCTTCGATGCCTTCCTTGCGCAGGACTGTGTTCGGGTCTGTGAGGACTTCAAGGACGTTAATCAGGTTGCCCTTGCCACCCATGGCCTTGATGAGCTCTTCGGTCGCCGCCATTGCCGCAACCTTTACGTCGGTTGCCACGGCGAACGAGGCTGTTGTGGGCAGTGCGGTGGAGGTGCCGAAGTTGACGATGTGGATACCGCGCGCAGTCAGTTCTTCATAGAGGCTGTTTGCGCCGCTGGCGTCGGCCGGATAGATGCTGAAGGCGTTGTAGCCAGTCGCGGCCAGAGCCGAGACGCGCTGATTCTGGCTGTCCTGGGTCCAGTCGGGGCCGAGCTGTTTCTCAACCGTGATTCCGGTATCGGCCTCAAAGGCTTCAATACCCTTGCGCACATCCTCGTAGTAGGGATGCGGTGCAGGCGCATACCAGACGGGCTTGAAGTCGCCGGCGACGGGAGCTGCGGCTTCGGCTGCGGGCGCGGCGGTGGCCTCGGCGGCCGCGGGCGCTGCAGCCGGGGCTGCTGGTGCAGCAGGCGCCACACATGCAACGAGCGCACTTACCAACATGGCCAGCAACAAGAAGATCGAAACGACACGCAATTGCTTACTTCCCATAATTCATCTCCTTAGGGTTTCCGGTATTCAGCATTGATTCGCTACCCATCGACGAAAGCGCGGCGCCTGGCTTGCAGGCTCGGACTGCACACAATTTGAGGTGGACTGTAGAGAGCTTGCTTGGATGGGCACTCCTTTCCTGGCCGCGGTGCAGCCGTTGAGTCCATGGCGGGTTCAAGCTGATCAGGTCGGGCCGATGCTTCCTGGCGGCACTGCCGCACCCGCGTCTGTGCTGCGCTGCGCACGGTTGCTCATCCACATGCGGATGCTTTCCACCGAGACGGCCAACAGGATAATGATGCCCAGGAAGGTTTGCTCGAAATAGACATTGACGTTGAGCATGACCAACCCGTTCTTGATGAGCGTGAGCATGATGGCGCTGGCGAACATACCCAGCGCCGAAAACTCGCCACCCGAGAGCGCCGTGCCGCCGATGATGGCCACGGCAAAGGAATAGATGAGCCAGTCGCTGCCTGTGGATGGCTGCGCCGAACCCATGCGCGAAATCCACAGCACCCCAGCCAACGCCGCAAAAAAGCCCGATGCCATGTGTGCCAGGAGTATGATGTTGTCGGTGCGAATGCCCGAAAGGCGCGCCGCCTCCTGATTGCCGCCTGTTGCCAACACCTGCCGCCCCAATACGGTGTAGCGGAAGAAGTAGCCCATCATTGCAAGCACAATGATCATCAGGAAGAAGAGAAAGGGGACGCCCAATACGTCGCCCTGTCCCAGCCGTGAATAGCCCTTGGGAATATTTGTGTACGGAAACCCCTGCGAGATGCCGGAGACGAGACCAAAGAAGATGAATGAACTCGCCAGCGTGACCACGAAGGAGTTGAGCTTGGAGCGCACGATGATGATGCCGTTGAAGAAGCCGGCCCCCGTGCCAACCACCAGCGCCAACAGCGTGCCCAGAATGGGATTCCAGCCCATGGTGTCCATGGCCCAGCCGCCCACCACCACCGAAAGGCCCCCAATTGCACCCAGCGAGAGATTCATGTGGCCGATGACCACGACAATTGCCTGTCCCAGCGCGATGAATGCGTAGAGCGACGCTGTGCGCGAGACATTGTAGAGGTTAAAGGGGGTGAGGAAGCTGTCGTTGCTTACGGCAAAAATTACGACTAGAGCAATGGTCGCCAGCAGCACGCTGATATCGCTGCGGCGAAAGAGGACGCGCCAGCCACCGCTGCGCTGGGCCTGCGCGGGCGCTGGGTTTGGAACAGGTGCGGATTGGGCCATGCGATTGCCTCGGTTGCTTTTTGCAGGCTGCCGCCCAACAAGACGGCCAACCCGTTGGAACGCACTGCTGCGTTCGCTTGTGTCACTCGCGCAGATCGGAACTGCTGCCCGGCGCCTGGGGGATGGCGTAGAGGCCGCCTTCCACGTGCGCAGGGTGCAGGAAGTAGTCCCGCAGGTGGGGAATGTATTCGAGAAAGATCTGCTCATGCCCCAGTGCAATGTGGTTGAAGAGGACAAGGTGCTGGTGAATCTGCCCCATGTCGCCCACGTGCGGCACCACGGGCAGGCCAAACTTGCGCGCCAGCACGCTCACGGTAATGAATTCGCTGATGCCGCCGACGCGCGTGCAGTCCACCTGTACGAAGTGCGTCGCGCCCGCCTGCATGTAGTTCTTGAAGAGCACGCGGTGGGGAATGTGCTCGCCCAGCGCCAGGGGCACGGGCGCAATTGCGCGCGCCAGCGTTTGGTGCGCAAGGACGTCGTCGGGGTGCGTGGGCTCTTCAATCCAGTAGGGGGACATCTGCGCCAGTTCGAGGCAGATGCGCACGGCGCGCGGCAGCGTCCACTGCTGGTTGGCGTCGAGCATGATGCGTGCTGCGGGGCCGGCCACGTCGCGCACAAGCTGGGCGCGACGCACATCGCGCGCACTCTCGGCGGAGCCCACCTTGAGCTTCATGGCGGTGAAACCGGCATCCATCGCGCGCAGCACATTGTCGCGCACCTCGTCATCCTCGTAGTGGAACCAGCCCACCGACGTGTCGTAGCCGGGGTAGCCGTGCTGCAGCAGGCCCATTCGTTCGCCGCGGCGCGACTCTTCGGCGCGCAGCATCTGGATCACATCCTCGGGTTGCAGCACGTCTTCGAGGTAGGAGAGGTCAAGCAGCGCGACAACCTGTTCTGGCGTCAAGTCGAGCAGGAGTTGCCAAAGGGGCACGCCGCGCGCCTTGGCCCACAGGTCGAAGCAGGCATTGGTAATCGAGGCCAGCGCCAGGTGGACAACGCCCTTGTGGGGCCCCAGCCAGCGTAGTTGCGGGTGGTCGGCGATGGCGCGAAAGACCTGGCCGAAGCCCGCCATAAGCTCTTCAATCTCCTGCCCCACCAGCGGCGCTGCGAGAGTCTCAATCGCATTACAGACCATCTCCGTGCCCTGGCCCAGCGTAAGCGCGAGGCCAATGCCGGTGAGACCCGTGTCGCTCTCCAGCTCGGCCACGGCGTAGGCGTACTGGGGATTGGTATGGATGGCATCGACGCCCTCGCCCGGCTTGAGCTGGAACCGGGCGTCGCGCGAGCGAATGCGTGCAATCGTATGGGCCATGGCGCCTCCAGGCGGCATGCAGGTCTGAATGAGTGGAACAACTTCTCAACGCAAAGGCGCAAAGGGAGCTAAGAAGCGCTAAGGAAAAGCAAGGGCGAGTGAAAAAGGGCGACGTGAATTCGGCAATTGGTCAGACACGGTTCTGCTTGTATTTCTTTGCGTTTCTTTGCTCCCTTTCCGCCTTTGCGTTGAGCAGTTGCGGTTTTCTCAGTGCAGTTTGCGGTAGCCCAGTTCGGCGCCGCCGGAAACGGGCAGCGCGACGCCGGTCATAAAGCGGGCCTGCTCCGAGAGTAGGAAGACGGCCACATCGGCCACCACATCACCGTCGGGACAGAAGCCCAACGCGTGAATGTGATTGAGAAAATACTCGGCGCGCTCGGGGTTGGGCTGCTCGCTCACCCACTCGCGCAGCAGCGGTGTCCACACAGCGGCGGGGCAAATTGCGTTGACGCGAATGCCGTAGGGCGCATAGTCGAGCGCCATGGCCTTGGTCATGGAGATGAGCCCGCCCTTGGTGGCCACATAGGCGGCGTGATTCTCCTGACCCATGAGGCCGACCATGCTGGCCGTATTGAGGATGGAGCCGCGCGTGGCCTTGAGCGCTTCGATGCCGGCACGCGTCGTGTAGAGAATGCTCTTGAGGTTGATGGCGAAGAGCAGGTCCCACTGGGCATCGGTCGTCTCGTGCAGCGGCTTGGAGGGGCTGCTGAGACCGGCATTGTTGTGGATCGCGTCAAGCCGGCCGCAGCGCTCCAGCGTGGCCGCGATGGCCGCCTCCACTGACTGGGAGGATGCCAGGTCGCATGCAAGCGCGTGGCCCGGCGGCCCCTCGAGCAGCGTCAGCGTCTCCTGCGCGGCGGCAAGGTTGATGTCGGCAATCGCGACCGTGGCGCCGGCGCGCGCATACGCCCGCGCACACTCGCGCCCAATGCCCATGCCCCCTCCCGTGAGGAAGACCACCTTGCCGGCGAGCAGCCCGCCTGCGCCACCATCACCCGTCACAGCGCACCACCCTGCGGCTGCGCGCCGCCCGCGTGAACAACGTCCGCAATCTGCTGCGTCATGCGCGCGAGCGCGGCGTCTACGGCAACCTCACCCACCATCGCGGCCTGCACTGTGCGCCACAAAATCTCCTCAATCTCGGGGTAGCGCGCCAGTTTGGGCGGAATGACCACCGTCTCGATTGCCTGCTCGAGCAGGTGCAGCCGCTCGGCCTGCACGGGCTGTGCCGCAGCACGAATGGCCTGCATCACCGCCGCGCGCACGGGCACCGAGCCGCGCTGCGCCTCAAGCGTCTGCTGCGCAGGGGCCGTCAGGAAGCGGAGCAATGCCAGCGCCTCAGGCTTGGCGGCGCCGGCCTGGGTGAGCGCGAAGGTGTGGCTGCCGCCATAGACATGCGTCTCACCGCTGGGGCCCACAGGGTAGAGCGCCAGCGCAAGATCATGGCGCACGGGAGAATCGTCGGCCACGTAGTCGCCGTAGTAACCTGGCCAGTCGCCCACAAAGGCGGCGCCGCGCTTGCGGAAGCAATCATGCACGCGATCATAGTGCCACTGCGTAATGGCAGGTGGTGTGAGGCCGTCGTGGTAGCAGGTGCGCAGCAGCGAGAGCGCCCAGCGGCCGCCCTCGTTCTGGATGTCGGGCACGAAGTTGGCAGGGAAGAGGTGCGCGCCGCCTGCTTCGCACAACTCGTAAAACGCGCCGAAGAGGCCCGAATCCATGCCTGGGAAGACGAAACCATACGTCTCGGGCGGGTTGCCGACGCGGCGCGCAGCCGCAACCAGGTCATCCCACGTGACAGGCGGCGAATCCACGAGGTCGGTGCGATAGTGGAGAAGGCGCACGTCAACGTTGCGCGGCAGTGCGTACAGCGCGCCGTTGATGCGCGCCAGTTCAATCAGGCGCGGTAGAAAGCCGGCCAGTTCAGCGGGTGCAAGCAGCTCGTCCAGCGGCGCCAGCAGGCGCAACTGGGAAGGCGCGTACTTTGTGTGCGTGGAGACGAGATCATACGCCGAGGCCGGTGCGCTCTCCAGGTGCGCGTTGAGCGCGGGGTGGTCGGCGCTGAAGGCAACATCGACTTCGATGCCCGTTTCCTGCGCAAATGCGGGCAGGCGCGCATAGAGAGCATCGTACATGGGGCCGGCAAGCAGGGCGACGCGCACGCTCATCCGCCCTGCCCCGGGTGCAGGCGGGGGCTCGCCGCGCACTTTGCCGGTG
>CAYRVP010000115.1:0-13650 GCA_964427845.1 uncultured Caldilineaceae bacterium | reverse complement strand
TTGTTGGTGTGTCGCGTGGAAGCTGGCCGGTGATGCGGCCGCGGCGCATGATCAGGTAACGGCCGCTAAGGCTAATGAGCTCCTCGAGTTCCGGGGAAACGACAAGGAGCGCGGCGCCGCTCGTCGCCAATTCCGTAATGATCGTGCGAATTTCACCCTTGGCGCCTACGTCCAGCCCGCGCGTCGGTTCATCCATGAAGTAGATGATGGGGTTTCGCTCCAGCCAGCGGCCCACAACGACCTTCTGCTGGTTGCCGCCGCTCAGCGTTGCCGCCGTCTGCTGCATGTTGGAGATCTTGATGTTGAGGCGCTGCACGTAGCGTTCGGCCAGGCTGGTTTCGACCTTGCTGTTGACCAGCGGCCAAAGCCCCGTGACAAGACCGCGCAGGTTGGCAAGCGAGATGTTGGCCTTGACGGACATGGGCAGCAGCAAACCCTCATCGCGCCGGTTTTCGGTTACCATGCCGATCCAGTTTTTCGCGTTCTGGGGCTGAATCGCCTTGAGTTCTCCCTTGCTGCGGACGCGAATTGTCCCACTGTCCACCGGATCAAGGCCCACTATCGCGCGCAGGAGTTCGGTTCGGCCTGAACCGAGCAGTCCCCACAACCCAAGCACTTCGCCCTGGCGCAGCTCGAAACCGACGTTATCAAGCACACCTCTGCGCGAAAGCCCCTTCACGTCGAGAATCACGTCGCCGATGGGCGCTTCCTCGTGGGTGAAATACTCCGTGACCTCCTTCGTTCCGATCATCATCTGCACAATTTCCTGATAGGTGAGCTCGCTGATCAGCCCACCACCCACGACGGCGCCGTCGCGCAGGACATTGGCCCGCTCACAGAGGGTGAAGACCTCGTCAAGGAAATGTGTGATGTAGATAATCGTTACGCCATCGGCTTTCAGGCCATTGATGACCTGAAAGAGACGGTCTTTCTCGCGGCGTGTGAGCGATGAAGTGGGTTCATCGAAGATGATGATCTTGGGCTCGATGAGCAGCGCGCGCCCGATTTCTACCATCTGCCTGTCGCCAGGGCTCAACTGGCTGACGCGCGTCTCCGGCGGGAAGTCGCAGCCGAGGCGCGCCAGGACGCGCGCACTCTGCTCGTTGATTGACTTGAAGTCAATCAAACCGGAGTGTGTAGGGAAAGTCGTGATGAAGAGATTTTCGGCAATTGTCAGCGTGGGCAACATTGCCATTTCCTGGTGGACAAAGGCAATGCCGTAGCGCGCCGCATCCAGGGGTGTGTGGATGTCCGCCACTTCGCCGTGGACGAGGATTTGCCCACGGTCTGGGCGCAATACACCACCCAGCACGTTCATCAGGGTGCTTTTGCCCGCCCCATTCGCCCCAATCAGTGCGAGCGCCTCACCGGCGACCGCCTCCAGCGAGACATCCTTGAGGGCATGTACGCCGGGAAAACTCTTGTCAATGCCGACCATGCGCAGGCCAACGTCGCCCATGCCAACCCCCTACCGCACGCGCAATGAATTCAGCCAGATAAAGACGACGATGAAGATGCCCTTGATCATGAGTGTCAGGTAGTAGGAGATCTGGAGCATGTTCATGCTGTTTGAAATCATGGTAATGAGCAGCGCACCCAATGCTGCGCCAATCGGGCTGCCCACGCCGCCGTAGATGCTGACGCCGCCCACAACCGCCGAGCTAATCACATCAAGCACGAAGTTGTCGCCTGCCATGAGTGCCGAGGCAGACATGAGGCGCCCCACGGTGATGATGGCGGCGACTCCCGCCGTGAAGCCGGCAAAGGCATACGTGCCGAAGACGACTGCCTGGGCAGGTACGCCCGAGACGCGCGCGGCGCGCGCATTCGTCCCCACGGCATACAACCACCGCCCGAAGAAGCTCCGCTTCATGAGGAGCTGAAACAGAATGGTCAGCAGGATGACAACCACAACGTGCACGGGCACGCGCGCCAGACGCGCCGTCACCGTGTCGACAAAGCTCATGGGCAGGTTGGCAATGCTGACCGATTGCGTTAGCCACGTGGCCGCGCCGACGGCGACAAACTGTGTTGCCAGCGTCACCACGAAGGGAATCATGCGGAAGTAGGCAACCGCCAAGCCATTGACTGCGCCCAGAAGCGCCCCCGCGCCCAGCATGATGAAGCCGGCCACCGCAGGGTTGCCGCCACCGCGCATGAACATGGCGCCGATCACTGCGGCCAGGGCGAGATTCGCAGGCATCGAGAGATCAATGCCCCCGCCAACCAGAACGGCCGTCATGCCTACAGCCATGATCGCCAGGGCGGACGACTGCTCAAGAACGTTGATGATGTTGCGGACGGTCATGAAATTGGGTGTTGTCAGGCTGAGAATGACAACAATTGCGAGGAGAATTGCGATGGGGAGCGCGGCAAGAAACCGATCACGGGTTAGAAGTGGATGCGCGGCGATAGCCGGCTCGACGGCCTGCGTTGTACCCGATTGGTGGGGAGTACCGCTCATTGACACCCTCCCGAGGTTGACGCACGCGTGCGCCAACAGCTTTAGCCAATTATTCGTTGACGGCGCGAATTCGCATCTGCTACGTGGGCAGCGGCACGCGTCGAGTGCGTCTCAGTCCACGGTAATTTGTTGTCGAGCTGACTTCAACAAGGAGTTGTTGCTGAACTTTTGGAGTCGCATGGGTAAGGCGGAGAGGGATCATCCGGTTGCAACATGCGATAATGTCATTACAGGATGACCAGATGATAGCGCAGCCTCTTTTGAATGTCAAGGAGCGTAGAGACTTCAAATGCCTGCGCGCCAGACTACCTGCAAAGGAAACGGGCAACCTTGCCTGGTTGCCCGCGCTGTTTCCTGCAGCTATTTGCTTTCGGCCAGTGTGCGCCACTGGCGCTTGTAGTAGAGCTGCGGCTCGCCCTCGCCGGCGCTGCCGGCGGCCACCACCTCGCCCACGAAAATGGTGTGGTCGTCGCCGTCGAAGCTTTGCTTCACCCTGCAGTCCACCCACGCGAGCGCATCGGCCAGAAGCGGACAGCCGGTGGCAGCGTACCGCGTCTCAATCCCGGCAAAACGGTCTTCCACCTCGGGCACCATGCCTGCAAAGCGCATGCCCAGCTCGGTTTGCCCGGCGCGCAGAATGCTCGCGGCAAAGCACTGCGACGCCAGGATGACGCCGTGCGTGTACAGCTTCTTGTTGACGCTGATGAGCACCTCGGGCGGGTCAATGCTCAGGCTGGTGAGCGAACTCACGGTAATGCCCACCTGGCGGCCGTTGGGCGCCACCGCGGTCACAATCGAGACCCCTGTCGCCCAGTGCGCCATGGCTTCCTTGAAGCTTTGCACATCGACTGCCATCAGCGTGTCCTTCACTGTTTGCTGCATGAAACACTTCCTATTAAGTGCGGGAGTGATTCGCCGGCCCCGCACGAGCAGTATACGCCGGAAAAGAGGCCGCGCGCGTAGCCTTGTGTCCAGTGGAGGGCGCGATTTGCCGCCCCGCCGTTTGGCCCATGCGCCAATCTCGCTGCAATTTGCTACAATAGCTGCACTTGCATCTTGACGTACGCAGTTTGCCTACCGTGGGCGGCCGCAAGTCAGCCACCTGCAAGGAGGAATTGAACTATGAAGGGCATGCTCTACCTGGCCGGCCGCGAGGAGCCTGTGGCCGTACTGGATGATGTGAAGGTGATTGACTTCAACGACAACCACACCGTTGCGCCGGTGCGCATCTATTACAGGACGCACAATTTCAACGCCGGCCGTGTGATGCTTGAACTGCAGCGCGACGAACGCTTGCTGCTCAAGCTTGACGACGGGCGCAGCGGCGGCGTGCTGCTTCAGCATGAGAGCATGGATGCTGCAGGCGATAGCGTGGGCGTGCTGCGCGCGCTGGGGCCGCTGGCCGACCCCGCGCTCGCCGAGTCCGCCGCGGCGCTGTGAGCGACTGCTGCGTATGAGCGTGCAATCCACTGCACCCGGCAGCCGCGCACCCGGCGGCGCGCCCCAATCACGGGTACGCAACAACCGCGGGCGCTACTGGCTGGGCTTCGTGCTTGGTTTTGCGTTACTCGCGCTCGTCTCGTGCGGCGGTATGGCCGTGGCGCTGGGCTTCAACCGGGTGACGCTGGCCGATCTGCGCGGCGACGCCAGCGCCTGGACGCCGCCCACGCTTGTCCCCACGCCGCCTGCAGCCGAGCCCGGCGCCACAACCGATGCCCCCGTGACGGGGCGCTTTGGCGCGGGGCAGACGATCTTTAACGTGACGGGCAGCCGCGTCAATCTGCGCCAAACACCGGGCCACCTGGGCAAGCCGGGCGGCGATGTGCTCGCGCAGTTGCGCCCTGGTGATGCCGTCGTGATTCTGGGCGAAACGGCATCCGCCGACAACCTCATCTGGTGGCGGGTTGCCTATCAGGGCACTGAAGGCTGGGTGGCCGAGTCCACCGCCAGTGGCGTGGAGATTCTGGGGCAGCCGTAGACCCCACACGCGCCCACCTTCACCCAACCGCAGCTTTGCCACCAACTATCCCTAAGCCTGGCTTCTCCTCCATGAGCTCATTGCGCAGCGCGTTCGACGATGCATCCGTGCTGATTACAGGTGGCCTGGGCTTCATCGGCGCAACGCTTGCCCGCCAGTTGGTGACGCTCGGCGCGCGCGTGACGCTGGTTGACAGCCTCATCCCCACCTACGGCGGCAGGCTCTTCAATATCGCCGGGCTCGAGGATCAACTGCGCGTCAACATTTCGGACGTGCGCGACGCGCACAGCATGCGCTACCTGGTGCAGGGGCATGATTATCTCTTCAACCTCGCCGGGCAGACGAGCCACATGGATTCGATGCAGGATCCATTGACGGATCTGGAGATCAACAGCCGCGCGCAGCTTTACATTCTCGAAGCGTGCCGCCACGAGAATCCCGCCATCCGCATTGTCTTTGCCTCTACGCGCCAGATCTACGGCCGGCCCGAGCGGCTGCCCGTGGACGAGAGCCACCCGCTGCGCCCCGTCGACGTAAACGGCATCCACAAGATGGCGGGGGAGGCCTACCACACGCTCTACAACAACGTTTACGGACTGCGCACGGCGGCGCTGCGGCTGACGAATACCTACGGCCCGCGCATGCGCGTGGTGGATGCACGCCAGACCTTTCTGGGCATCTGGATTCGACTGCTGGTGGAGGGTAAGCCCTTTGACGTGTGGGGCGGCGACCAGTTGCGCGATTTCACCTTTGTGGAGGACGCTGCCGACGCGTTTGTGCGCGCGGCGGCGGCGCTCAATGGCGACGCCCAGGTGGGCGGTGCGGTGTACAACTTGGGGGGTGACGAGGTAATCTCGCTGCGCGATCTGGCGGCGCTGCTGGTGGAGGCCGCAGGCGGCGGCACATACACTGTGCGCCCCTATCCGCCAGAACGCAAGCCGATTGACATTGGCGACTACTACGCCGACGACAGCCGCATTCGAGCCGCGCTGGGCTGGCGGCCGCAAACGCCGCTGCGCGAGGGTCTGGCACGCACGGTTGCCTACTATCGCAGCCACCTGGCAGAGTACCTCTAGCCGTGTTAACGCTCGGTCGCCGCAGCGTCACCTCCGTCTCCTGGAATGTGGCGGCGCAGGCTGTGATTGTGGGCGTGGGCTTCGTGCGCTCGATCCTGCTGGCGCGCATGCTGGATGTGGAGACCTTTGGAATTTACGCGGGTGCAACTGCGATTATTGCGGTGACCAGTGTTGTAGCCGATTTC
Source organism: uncultured Caldilineaceae bacterium (assembly GCA_964427845.1). Classification (GTDB taxonomy): domain Bacteria; phylum Chloroflexota; class Anaerolineae; order Caldilineales; family Caldilineaceae; genus UBA5069. The sequence continues at coordinate 7,947 of CAYRVP010000115.1, read as the reverse complement.
GGCATGGGTGGTGCGTTTCTGCACCGCGCACCCGAGACTCAGGACGAGGAAGCTGCGGCTGCTCAATTCCTGACGCTGAGACTCTTCAGCATGTTGGTTTGGGTGACGCTGATGCTGGTCGCGGTGCTGCACTGGGCGCACGGGCCAACGCTCGAGGCGCTCGTGGTAATTACGATCACCTTCGGCATCGAGATGCTCGTGTCTGTGCCGGTCAGCGTTCTCATTCGCCGGGTGGAGCACAAGCGAACTGCGATTCTTGGCATCATCAACGTCATCGTCGTCGCGATCGTCACGGTGGGGTTGGCATGGCGGGGCACTGAATTGTGGGCGTTGCTGGCGGGCGAAGTTGTCACGACACTGATCCTGGTGGTGGGCCTGTTTATCTGGCGGCCGCCGTGGCGGGCGCGGCTGCGCTGGAATCGCGCCGAGGCCGCCTATTTCATGCGCTTTGGTGTGCCGGTGATGGCTGCCAACTTCCTGGAAACTTCGATCCAGCGCGTGGACGATCTCTTCGTGCGCTTTCGTCTGGGCGTGCTCGATATGGGCTTCTATTCGCGCGCGTACACCTTTGCTTCGTACCCACGTGCGATCCTGTCGGGGCCAGTGACGGCGGTGGCCGGCGGCACATTCGCCGAAGTTGCCGAGAACCGGCTGCAGTTGTCCAAGGCCTTCTTCCGCACGAGTGCGCTGCTGGTGCGCGCGGGCTTCCTGTTTGCGGGCTGGCTGGTGCTGATCGCACCCGAGTTCGTGGCGCTCCTGCTCGGCCCCAAGTGGCTGCCCATGGTGCCCATCTTCCGACTCATGTCGGTTTTTGCGCTGATAGATCCGCTGCGCGACCTGCTGACTTCAGTCTACGTGGCTGTGGGGCAGCCGCGCCGGCTGATGCGCTTCAAGCTGATTCAACTGCTTGTGCTTGTGGCTGGATTGCTGCTGCTGGGCACGCGCTGGGGCACGATCGGCGTGGCGCTGGCCGTGGACCTGATGTTGATCCTCGGCATTGCCCAACTGATGCTGGGGGCGCGCCCCTGGGTGGATTTCTCGGTGAGCCGCCTCTTCATGTGGCCGCTGTTGGCGCTGGCCGGCGCGGCCGGCGCAGCGCTGCTGGCCATGCTGGCGTGGGGCGCCGGCCTGAACCTGTGGCTCCTGGTGCTGCTCAAGAGCCTGGTCTTTGTTTGTATCTATGTGGCGCTGCTATGGCTGGGCGAGCGGCGCAGCCTGCTCGAAATGTGGGGCACGCTGCGTGCGCAAATGGGTAATTCGTAGTCGCGCTGCGTACAAGAGAGTGAGCGGACATTGCTGCTAGCCATCTTCAAGCGGCTGGAACGGCTGTACGGTTGGCTGTACACGCTGCTGTGTGGACGCCATCTCAACCTGCGCCCGTGGCACCACCAGTGGTGCGCCGTCCATGCGCTGCGTGCGCAACTGCGCGAGGCGCTGCCTCTGCTCGAAGGGCGCGTGCTTGTCGTGGGTGCAAGGAGCCCTATCGACCGTGCATACAGCCCGCGTGTACGCGAATTTGTGACTGTGGCCCCGGCGCCGGGGCCGGGCGTGACGTTCGCAGTGCAACCGAACACCCCATGGCCGCTGCCCAGCGCGTCGTTTGATGCTTTGCTCTGCATCGATGCGCTCGCGACCCTGCCCGACGCCGACCACGTTGCAGCCGAGATGGCGCGCCTGCTGCGTCCAGGCGGCATGGCCGTGGTCAGCGTGCCGGCGCTGGTTGCCGGTGACGCCACCTTGCTGCGTCGCTACACGGCCGAGGGGCTGCGTGCACTGCTGAACGGCCACTTCACCATCGCCACGCTGCGCCGCTCGGGAGGCATCGGCAGCACGCTCGCGCTGCTTGTGCTGGGCTGGCTTGAGGCGCTGGCGCGGCAAAGCCCGTTTGTGCGCCTGCTGCAATTCGTCTTCCTGCCGCTGTGGGTTGCATGTTGCGGCATACTTAATCTGGCTGCTGTGCTGGTGGATGCGGTGGACCCGACGCAGGCGTTCTATTCGAGTGTGCTGGTGGTTGGGGTGAGGCGGGCTCATCCCTGAGCAACCAAGGTGACCTATGCGCATTCTCTCTCCGCAACTTGGACTGGCACCGCAATCCAACCAGGGGGGAGCCGTATTCGATCGCGAGCTGCTTAAGGCGCTAGCCGGCCTTGGCGTTGAAGTGGACGTAATTCTGCCGCGCGGTGAAGCGCATGACGCCGTGCCGAATTGGACGGTTACACCGTCGGCCAGGCATCGTCTCTACTACTATGAGTACAACTATCTCTTTTACCCCCATGCCCGGCGGCTATGGCGAGACCGAAGATGGGATATCTACAGAGTACACTCCGCCACAATTGCGCCCCTTGCCCTGGTTATGCAAAGGGTAACAAGACAATTGACAATTGCCCACTACCACCACTTTGATGTGGAGCAACAGATACAGAATCGCTTCAGCCGTATTGCGTTGCCACGTTATGACGCGATTACGGTAGACAGCAATTTTGCCAAGGCACAACTCGCGGCGGAATTCGGCATTGACACCGCGCGCGCATTTGTCACATACCCTGGCCTGGCGCCGCAGTACACGCCGGGCCTTCCCAACGCAGGCTTGCGGGCGTCGTTGGGCATTGCGAATTGCACATCGATACTCACGCTGGGTATGTTGACCGCCAGAAAGAACCTGCTATTCCTGCTTGACTGTGTGCAGAATCTGCTTCAGAAGCATGAAGACGTTGTTCTCGTAATAGCCGGCGATGGGCCACAGCGGCCGGAATTGGTGCAGACAGTGGAACGTGCAGGCCTGGCGAACCATGTGCGCATGACCGGTTATGTGGACGAAGAGACAAAGCTCGCTTTGTTGCGCTCGGTTGATATCTTTGCTTTCCCATCAAAGCTCGAGGGTTTTGGCATGGCCGTTGCTGAGGCGATGGCTTGCGGCCTGCCCGTCGTATCGTCAAACGCAGCCAGCTTGCCGGAGGTGACAGGCGAACACGCCCTGCTTGCCTCACCGACCGACCTTGCCGCCTTTTCTGCAGCACTTGAGAGGCTGGTGGACGATGTCTCCTTGCGCAAGGCGCTAGCAGCGGCGGGGCAAGAGCATGTGCGTGCAACATTTGACTGGCGGCGCACCGCCGCAATCACGCTTGGTGCATACGAAGAGGCAATTCGATCTCGCAACGAGACTGGTCGCGGCAACAGTTGACCTATCCGCTGCCATTCGCTCCAGACATCGACAGTTGACAAGCAATCGCGTACTTGAACCGCGCTCTATGCAAAGGCGCGTTCCAGACCACATTGTCATTGTCAACGACTGCAGTGCAGCTGGGCGACTGCGCGGATCCCGACCGGTATTGTTCTGCGCAGCAAACTGCTGCTGCTCGTGCCAAGGAGTAGGTCTGCGGCGCAGCAGCGCCTTCACCGCACTGAGGCGGGCGTGTTTGCATATGTCAGGCGCCGGTTGTCGGCCCGGTTAGAGTGCGGTGACCGAGACTCCCGCACCTTTGCGCAAATGTATGTCACGTGGCCGACGTGCCGGCGTGTATGCCGCTAGCAGCAAAAGGTATATGCCATGAATATGACGCCATTAAACCGACGCGTGCGTACACTGGTTGGCGAACGCAGATTTGACATAGTACGCGATTGGGTCTATCTGTCGCGACAGGCGCCGGCAAATCGAGAGGCGGTTGCAGCAGGGACTAGGCTGGAACAGGTCTTCTATCAAGATGATATTGCGTGGCTAACGGGGCGAGACAGCGCGTGGGTAGAGGCAACCGCGCAGGAATACCGTGAAACACCCGAAGCCTGGCTGAGGCTGAGCGGTTTGCGCTCCGAAAATAAGCGTACCGATGGTATAACGCTGACGCTGGATGTTGCAGAAGGATTCGCGCTGTGGGCAGTTGTAAAGCACCTGCGGCCCAAGGTTGTCGTCGAACTTGGCGTGCAATATGGATTGTCGGCGCGCCTGTGGAAAGAAGCGCTCAATCGCTATGTCCCAGATCACTCGCTCTACCTTTGCGATCTTGTGGATCGGCGCAAGGTGATTGGCGACGACGAGGCCACATTCCTGCGCGGGGACGCTCATGAAACGCTGGCGGAAGTCTTTGAGAGCAGTCAGGTCGATTTAATCCATAATGACGCGCATCCCTATTCGTTGATCAAGTGGTCACTTGAAGAGGGACTGCTCCATAACGTGCCATGCTTCACATTTCATGATGTCGGCTGGCGATCGCCACGGGGCGGGCCCTTCAAGGTCGCAAGTTACGAGTGCAGCGAGAGTGAGCGCCGAGCTGCCATACCGGATGATCCGCACTACGGTTGCTGGGAACGGCATATCATGGCTGATGTCTTTGACCGCGCCATTGTTGTGCAGGAGCGTGCCGTGACCGAAGACTGGCGCCTTCAGATCTTTGATTCAACGCATGGTGTGGGTGTGGCGTTGCGCAAATCTGCAGGGCAGCCAGCTTCCATCGGATAATTCGCGCGACAGCCGCGCAATTGCCCGCATGTTCATCTGGCTGTAGCCCGCAAAAATCTCACTCGGCGTCAACGCCGAGTCCATACGAGCCCGGAACGATATCGCATGCAGAAGCCATTGACCGTAACAGTCGTGATCTGCACCAAGGATCGCGAGCAAATCCTGCGCCAAACGCTGGTGACGGTCCTGCTGCAAACGCGCCGGCCTGACGAGGTCGTCATTGTCGACGACGGCTGCATGGATGGCGACGACCTGTGCGCGTGGCTTGAGGCGCACGGAATTGCATGCCGCTATCTGCGCAAGCAGCCCCCAAGCCTGACCGCATCGCGCAACCTCGCTGTGCGTGAAACGTCGACCGATGTTCTACTCTTCCTCGACGACGACGTGGTACTGGACACCAATTACATACGGGAAATCATGCGTCTGTTTGAAGAGGATGTAGCCCGCACACTAGGTGGCGCTACCGGAACGCTGCAAATCACATACAAGCCGGGCGTACGCGCGTTCTTGCAGTTCTTTCTGCTTGATGGCCAACGCCCGGGCGCGATCCTGACCAGCGGTGCGACGGTGCTTGTCCGTGAGGGCGAAATCAGCGAGCCCACGGAAGTGGATTGGCTCTCCGGCTGCAACATGGCCTATCGGCGCGAGGTCTTCGATGCATTGCGCTTCGATCAGGGGCTGGCGTCATATGGATGGGGCGAGGACCGTGACTTCTCCTACCGTGTCAACAAGAAATGGCGGCTCATGGCTTCGCCCTATGCACGTCTGGTGCACCTGAAGGTGCCCTCCGGCCGCATCAACGAAGTGAAGTTCGGCTATATGCAGACGAATCACCTTTACCGTTTCTATGCCAAGAGCATGCCCAAAACGTCTAGGCATAGGCTGGCGTTCTCGTGGTCGATGTTTGGCATTGTGCTGCGCAATGTGCTGATGACGGTAGCCAGCGACGATCGCCGCGCCGCGGCTGCGCGGCTGCGCGGCAACTTGCGCGGTCTTGTCGGCATTCTGACCGGCAAAGACTACACAGACTGAATGTGGCGCCGGGGGGTAGTCTCATCGCAGCCTTGAGTTCGCAACCGATCAATATGGTCCACCTCATTACTGAGCTCTCAACCGGTGGCGCGCAGAGCGTACTCGCAAGTCTTGCACCGGGCCTCCAGGCAGTGGGTTACAGACAGCACGTTGTCTGCCTCTACACAGGCAACACGCCAATCGCTGCTGAACTGCGGCGCAACGGCATCAGAGTGACTGATCTGCACATGCGACGAAAGTGGCCATTGGGGGCAATTTGGCGCCTCTACAGGTTGCTGCGTGTTGAGCGTCCCCAGATCGTTCATGGATGGCTCTTCCACGCCAATATGCTGGCGCGCATCGTTGGGAAGAGTGCGGGCGTGCCCGTCGTCCTTACATCGAGGCATAGCACGGAGATCGGCGGGCAGCGCCGAGAAGAGCTTCTGGCCTGGACCTCAAGCATGGGAGACGGCGTCATTGCCGTATCAGATGCCGTAAGAAACGCCGAGATCCACAAGGCGAGGGCTAACCCGGCACACGTACACACTATTCATAATTTCGTTGACACTGCGCAATTCGCCGACCCCGATGGAACGCGCAGAGGTACGAATCGCCAGCGACTCGGCATAGACTGCGAGACATTTGTCATTGGCACCGTTGGTCGTCTGCAGGTGGCGAAAGGGCTCGACGTGCTGCTCAATTCGTTCGCGTCCGTCAGGCAGCGCCATCCAAACAGCAGGCTTCTGCTGATAGGCGATGGGCCAGTCCGCAGCCAACTTGAGGGACAGGCCGCGCAACTGCAGATTGATGACGCCGTGACGTTCTTGGGCGACCGAGATGACGTACCGGAATTGTTGCACACAATGGACATCTTCGTGCTGGCATCTCGATGGGAGGGCTTTGGCATTGTTCTTGCCGAGGCGATGGCGGCTGGCGTCGCCGTGGTCGCGACGGCGGTAGGAGGGATTCCCGAGGTCGTCAAGGACGGCGAGAGCGGTCTACTGGTGCCTCCCGACAATGTGCCTGCCCTCGCAAGCGCAATCTGCCGCTTGATGGACGACAACGACCTGCGCACGCGACTTGCAGGCGCCGGGGCTCTGCGCGTCAGATCCAAATTCTCGCTGGAGCGTGCTGTTGCGGAGTACGATAGCCTGTATCGAGGTTACCTCGCTGCAAAGGGGCTCCTCCCGGTGCCGGCCGTCGGTGCGCAAGACTATGCATGAACTTGATGATCCTATGTCTTCACGCAGAACGCCCCTACGCGTCCTCCACCCCATCACACGCCTGATCATCGGCGGGGCACAGGAGAATACCATGCTTACGGCCGCCCTGCTCGACAAGGGCGCGTGGGCGGTGGATGTGCTCTGCGGCCCCCAAACCGGCAGCGAGGGCAGCCTGATTGAGGCCGTGCGCGCACGCGGCACGCCCCTCTTCATCGAGCCGATGCTGGTGCGCGAGGTTAACCCGATCAAGGACATGGTGGCGCTGGTGCGGCTGGCCTTGCGCATGCGGCGCGGCGGCTATGCAGTCGTCCACACGCACAGCAGCAAGGCGGGGATTCTGGGGCGCTGGGCCGCCTGGCTGGCAGGCGTGCCTGTCATCATCCACACAGTGCATGGGTGGGGCTACCACGATCGACAGCATCCCCTCGTGCGCGCTTATTATGTGATCCTCGAAAAACTGACGCTGCTGGTCACCGACAAGTTGATAGTCGTCTCGCCGCAGAACATCGAAAAGGGGCTGGCCGACGGCATTGGCACGCTCGCCGACTATGTGGTAATCCGCAGCGGCATCGAGATGGAGCGCTTTGGCCATCCGCGCGTGGGGCGCGACGAAACCCGGCGCACGTGGGGAATTCCTCTCGACGCGCCGGTAGTGGGCACTGTCACACGCCTATCGGTGCAGAAGGCGCCGCTGGACTTTGTGCGCGCCGCCGCCCTCGTTGCACAGATGCGGCCGGACGTCTGGTTTGTTATGGTGGGCGACGGCGACCTGCGTCTGCAGGTGGAAGCGCTGGCAAGCGAGTTGGGCATGCGCGAGCGCCTTGTGCTCACCGGCTTGCGCCGCGACGTGCCCGAACTGATGGCTGCCTTCGACATCTTCGCGCTCTCGTCGCTGTGGGAGGGGCTGCCGCGCGTGCTGCCGCAGGCCATGGCCACCGGGCTGCCGATTGTGGCCACTGCCGCCGACGGCACCGCCGAGGCCGTGAGCCAGGGCGTCAACGGCATCCTCACGCCGCCGGGCGAGCCGCAGGCGCTGGCGGGTATGCTGCTGCAATTGCTGCAGAACCCTGCGCTGGCGCAGCAGATGGGCGCGGCGGGCCGCACCCGTGTGGACGAGTTCAGCGACACGCGTATGGTGGCGCAGATTGATGCGCTTTATCGCGAGCTGCTCGCGACGAAAGGTGTAGCGGTGACTGGTTGACTGGTTGACTGGTTGACTGGTTGACTGGTAATTGGTGACTGGTAAGTAGTAACCGGCGC
>CAYRVP010000114.1:0-13650 GCA_964427845.1 uncultured Caldilineaceae bacterium | reverse complement strand
GCCGACACCTATCTGAAGACGCTCACGTCTGCAGGCTATGCGCCGGACCTGTGGAGCACCGCCGCCAAGGGCACTCCTGACGCCGCCGCGCCCAAGGGCTACACGTGGATGATCTGGAGCAACGCCGACTATGTAGACGGCGTCATCGATGTCACCTTGCTTGACATGCTCTTTGCCTACCTGGGCGAGGGGGGACGCATCTCCATCAGCAGCCGCAGACCCTTCTTCAATATGGGGACAAGTCCGGCTTCGGCGATTGTCGACGTGGTGGTCGCGAACAATGTGCCCGAACTCGTGGCCGGCCTGCCCGGCGAACCCATCACGCTGGAAGGCGAACTGGGCAACGTGATCCCCTTGCAGGAAGCGGAGACGGGGGCAGGCTTCGCCACCATCCTGACGCGTGGCCCGGGCAGCGCCGACAGCGGCAGCCCTGCCGCCTCCGCCGGGAGCGACGCCAACGAGAGTGACGCCGTGGGCGCGCGCCTTGTCATTGTGGGCTTCTCGACAACGTGGCTGCCCGACGAGGTGGCCGATCGCTTCATCCGCAACATGGCCGACTGGATTCTCAGCACGCCACAGGAGTAGACCATGAACTACACAGCCGAATCACTGCTTGTGCAACCGCAACACCATCCAACCGACCCGAATCTAGTTATTGAAGTCACGCCAGCCTCCGCAGGCTGGGACTTCATTTCCTTCCAGGCGCGCCGGCTGGAACAGGGTGAACGCTGGTCTTTTGACACTGGTGAAAACGAGCTTGCACTGGTCAACCTCTCGGGACGCTACAGCGTCGACTCAAGCCGTGGCCAGTGGCAGGGCATCGGCGGGCGCGCGCATGTTTTTGAGGGCGCTGCGCATGCGCTCTACCTGCCGCGCCGCACGCAATTCACCGTGGAGGCCGAGGAGGCTGGCGACTTTGCCGTCACGTGGGTACCGACGGATGAAGATCACGAGCCGTGGCTGATTCGTCCGCAGGATATCAAGGTCTCGGTGCGCGGCGGCGACAATGTGTCGCGCCAGATCAACGACTTGCTGCCGCCGGGCTCGCCCGTGCAGCGCCTCGTACTGGTGGAGGTCTATACGCCCTCGGGCAACTGGAGTTCATACCCGCCCCATAAGCACGACGTGCATATTGTGGGCGATGACGGCACGCTGGTTGAGGCGGACTTGGAAGAAGTCTACTTCTACAAGTTCGACAGGCCCGAAGGTTATGCCTACCAGCGCGTCTACACCGGCGCCGAGTCACCGCTGCAGCGCGCCGGCACACCGATTGATGCGCTCATGCGCCCCACGGACAATTGCGCCGTGCTTGTTCCCGAGGGCTATCACCCTGTGACCAGCGCCCCCGGCTACACCACCTATTATCTCAACGTGCTTGCAGGCAGCGCCCAGGCGCTTACGGCGCAGGACGACCCGCTCTACACGTGGGTGAAGAAGAGCTATGTAGGCAGCGACAGCCGCCTGCCACTCTATTGACGACACCTACTCCGGATATTGACCAAGGAGGCGAAAATGGCAACCGTACTGACCCGCTCACCGCTCGCGGAGACAGCCGCAGCGACAGCCACCGACTACTGGAATGACTCCTGCTCGATTGAGGAGTTGACATACGCAATCGAAAATGGGGCCGTGGGCGCAACCAGCAACCCAACGATTGTGCACAATGTGCTCAAGCAGGAGATGCACCTCTGGCGTGATCGAATCAACGCGATCATCGCCGAGAATCCAACGGCGACAGAGGATGAAATCACCTGGCAAGTGATCGAGGAAGTGGCGGTCAAGGGCGCCGAACTCTTGCTGCCGGTCTTTGCTCGCGAGGGTGGCCGCAAGGGGCGGCTTTCCATCCAAACCAACCCCACCTTCTATCGCAATGCGCCGCGCATTGTGGAGCAGGCTGTGCGCTTTCACGGCCTGGCACCCAACATGCAGGTGAAGGTCCCCGTGACCGCAGCGGGCATTGTGGCGATTGAAGAGGCGACCTTCAGGGGCGTCAACATTAATGCCACGGTCTGTTTCTGCGTGCCGCAGGCGCTGGCCGTCGCCGAGGCCGTGGAGCGCGGGCTTGCACGCCGCGAGGCGGCAGGCTTGGTTGTGGAAGACATGTCTCCCGTATGCACCATCATGATAGGGCGCATGGATGATTGGGTGCATGTACTCGAGAAGCGCGACGGCGTGCTGATTTCCCCAGGCTATGGCGACTGGGCGGGCATTGCGTGCATCAAGCGGGCCTACGCCATTTACCAGGAGCGTGGCTTCCGCACGCGCCTGCTGGCCGCTGCCTACCGCCATCACCTGCACTGGTCGGAGCTGATTGGCGGCGACGTCATTCTGACGATACCGTACGATTGGCAGCGCCTCTTCAATGCCTCCGAGATTCCCGTGAGGCCGCGCTTTGACGAACCTGTGCCCACCGAAATCCTGCGCACGCTGCTGGAACATTTCCCGGACTTCCGCCGCGCCTATGCCGCCGACGGCATGGCGCCAGAGGCGTTCGACAGCTTCGGCCCCACCGTGCGCACGCTGCGCAGCTTCATCGCCTCATACCACGACCTGCAGGCGCTCATCCGCGACTTCATGCTGCCCAACCCGGATGTGAGACGGTAGGCGCATGACAGGGCCACCACCGGCGAGTATTCCATCCCTCATGGAGAGTGTTATGGCAGCCACATCCGACACCATCGAACGGCTCACCACCGCCCAGGCGCTTGTGCGTTTCCTCGCCGTGCAATATGTGGAGCGCGACGGCCTGCGCCACCGCTTCTTTGACGGCTGCTTCGGTATCTTTGGCCACGGGAACGTCGCAGGCATGGGCCAGGCGCTGCAGCAGTACAGCCACCTGCTGCGTTACTATCAAACGCGCAACGAACAAGCCATGGTGCACACTGCTGCTGCCTATGCGAAGCACACCAACCGGCTGCGCACCCTCGTCTGCACGACCTCAATCGGCCCGGGCGCGACCAACATGATCACCGGTGCGGCCGCCGCTACCGTCAACCGCTTGCCCGTGCTGCTGCTTCCAGGCGACATCTTCGCGCGCCGCAACGTCGCACCCGTACTCCAGCAGGTCGAATCGCCTGGCTCGCAGGACTTTTCGGCCAACGATGCGTTCCGCCCCGTTTCGCGCTACTGGGATCGTATCAACCGCCCTGAGCAGATCATCACCGCCTTGCCCGAGGCCATGCGCGTCCTCACCAGCCCGGCGGACACAGGCGCCGTCACCCTGGCGCTGCCCGAGGATGTGCAGACAGAGGCATTCGACTTCCCCACGGATCTCTTTCTTGAGCGCACGTGGCACATTGCGCGCACGCGGCCCGACGTCGTAGCGCTTGCCCGCGCCGCCGCATGGATTCGCGCCGCCCAGCGCCCCCTGATTGTTGCAGGTGGCGGCGTTCACTACAGCGACGCCGCGGCAGACCTGGCCGCATTCGTGGACCTGACGGGCATCCCCGTAGCCGAGACAATGGCGGGCAAGGGCGCGCTGCGCTTCGACAACCCCCTCTGCCTCGGCGCTGTCGGCGCCACGGGCACCTCAGCCGCAGTGGAGATCGCGCGCGATGCCGATCTGGTGGTCGGCATTGGCACGCGCTACAGCGACTTCACGACGGCGAGCAAGACCCTGTTCGCCAACCCCAACGTACGCTTCATTAACATCAATGTGGCGGAGTTTGACGCCTTCAAGCACGCTGCGTTGCCGCTGGTGGGCGACGCCCGCGCGACCCTCGCAGAACTTGCACAGGCGCTGGCTGGCTATCGGGCTTCTCATGACTACACGCAACGCGCCGCCGCCCTGCACGACGCCTGGGAGGCCGAGGTCGACCGCAATTACGCCCTGCGCGCCACGCCGCTTCCCAGCCAGGGCGAGGTCATCGGCGCCATCAACGAACACGGCGACCCCGAGGCGGTGATGGTCTGCGCCGCGGGCAGCCTGCCGGGCGACCTGCACAAGCTCTGGCGCACGCGCCACCCCCGCCAATATCACCTCGAGTACGGCTACTCCACCATGGGCTACGAAATTGCGGGCGCACTGGGCGTGAAGATGGCCGAGCCCCAGCGCGAGGTCTACGTCATGGTGGGTGACGGCTCCTACCTCATGCTCTCCAACGAGGTCATCACGTCGATTCAGGAGGGCTACAAACTCACGATTGTGCTCCTGGACAACGCGGGCTACAAGAGCATCGGCGCGCTCAGCCGCTCTCTGGGCCAGGAGGGCTTCGGCACGCGCTACGCGTTTCGAGCCCAGGATCAGCATGTGACTGATGCGAACACGGCGCAATTCCCCAACGCACTGCCGGTTGACCTGGCCATGAATGCACGCAGCCTGGGCGCGCATGTCATCGAGGCGGACTCGCACGCCGGCCTCGTGGCGGCGCTGCATGAGGCGCAAGGCATTGACCATACAGTTGTCATCTATATCCCTGTTGACCGTTATATTGGCGTTCCGGGCTTCGCCTGGTGGGATGTGCCCGTGGCCGAGGTGAGCGAGATGGACAGCGTCAATGCCGCGCGTGAGGAGTGGGCGGAACAGAGGTCGCGCGAGCGCTATCACCTGCGCGCCGATTAGATCCCAAAACCTGCCACAACTCCACGCCTTGCCGGGCTGAAGTAAGTCAAGCATTCTCAGACAGGATTTCCGTTCGCCAGAACTCGAATTTGCTGGTAAGGTTTGCGCCGCAGCAGGCAGTAAACGCTTGCTCCCCGGCCGCCAGGCCCGCTGGCGAAGCCGCTGCTGTCCTATCGAGAGCGCCCGCAGGAGGCACGCCCGATGAACGAGCACTTGACGAACCCCAATCCAACTGATCCACAAAGTGCGGATGACAGCGCGGACAATGACGACGCGCCTGTTGGCCGCATCCTGAGCCGCCGCGAAGTCCTGGCGCTCTTTGGTCTGGCAGGCTCTGTCGTGCTGGTGGGTTGTGCGCCCGGCCAACCGCCGGCTGCGACAGCGACGCCAATGCCCGCCGAGGCTGCCACTGCCGTCGCCATTGCCGCGGACCCCACAGTCCAGTCCGAGGTTGCAGCCGCAGTGGCCAGCGTCGAGGCCGTGAATGCCGCCACCGCCCCCGACTGCATTGTGCGTCCGGAGATGACTGAAGGCCCGTACTTTGTCGATACGCAGCTCAACCGCGCCGACATTCGCGTCGATCCAGCGGACGGCTCGACAAAGGAAGGGATCGCGCTTGCCCTGGCTTTCCGAGTGTCGGCGATCAGCAACAGCGCCTGCACCCCGCTCGAAGGCGCCATCGTGGACGTGTGGCACTGCGATGCGGCCGGCGTCTATTCAGGCGTAAGCGACCGCAGCTTTGCCACGACCGGGCAGAAGTGGCTGCGCGGCTATCTGCTTACCGACGCCAACGGCAGCGCCGACTTCACCACCATCTATCCCGGCTGGTACCCAGGCAGAGCCGTCCACATCCACTTCAAGATTCGCACAAAAGGCGCCGACGGAACCGACTACGAGTTTACATCGCAGTTGTTTTTTGATGAGGCGACGACGGACAAGGTGCATGCGCAGCCGCCCTATGCTGCCAGGGGGCAGCGCAACACGCCCAACGTGAGAGACAGCATCTACCCCAATGGCGGGGCGCAGATGCTGTTGACGCCCACCGCGACCGGCGGCGGCTACGAGGCCCGCTTCGAGATTGCGCTGGATTTGAGCGACGAAAGGGTTGGCGCGTCCGAATGAGCAGGCGGCGGGCGCGCCCGGCTCCGCACCACGCCCATCCGTCAGATAGCAGAGGGAGGCTTGCGCATGTGGCACTCCCCGTCATCGTTTGCCTCATGCGCCCCACTTATGCCGCGGCTGTGCGTTGACACCGCACTGCGCGTGTGCTAACCTCACAGTCACTGCCGCTGGTCGCAATCTCAACCATAAGCATCCCCTTCTCTTGTCATTCTGACCCATCTGCCCTGCAGGCACTCAGCACGCCGGGTAGACCACTGGCATGTGACGGAGTTACATGCTGGCCGGACTTGCAACGCCATCACGCGGCGCACGCATGCGCGCCACCACAAGCCGCTTTGCAGCCAGCATAGCCCTGCTCAGCCTGGTGGGCCTGCTGATCTTTTTCGCGCTGGCCGCCGACAACTTTGTCTCACCCCTGGCGCTCACAAACATCGCCTCCTTCGCTGGCGTCTTCGGCATCATCGTCGTCGGCGTCGCAATGCTCATGATTGGCGGCGAGTTTGACTTGTCGGTGGGCGCAGTTCTGGCCGTGGCGGGCTTTCTACTTGCCATTCTGCTCAACGCCGGCTACTCGGTATGGATCGCTGTGCTCGCTGCCGTCGCCGCGGGAGCAGCCCTGGGCCTGATCAACGGCCTGATCGTGGTGCAGACGGGCATTCCCTCGTTCATCACGACGCTGGGCACCATGCTCGCCTTTCGCGGCATTGCGCGCGCCATGGGCGGCGGTGACTTCGCCAAGTACACCAGTGACTCGCCCTGGCTCTTCGCCACGCTCAACGGGCCGGTGACGCGCGTTAACGAAGCCTTCACCCCCGCCGCCAACCTGCGCATGTCGGTCTTCTGGTTCCTGGCGATCGCACTCATCGCGAGCATCGTCATGGGGCGCATGCGCTTCGGCAACTGGGTCTATGCCGTGGGCGGCAACCGTGAGGCGGCCGTTGCGCAGGGCGTGCCCGTGCGGCGCGTCAAACTCACGCTCTTCGCGCTCTCCGGGCTGCTGGCGGCATTTGCCGGCGTGGTCCAGTTTGCAGAGCGCGGCAGCATTGACCCGCTGCGCGGACAGGGGTGGGAGTTGATGGCCGTCGTCGCATGTGTGATCGGCGGCATTCCGCTGACGGGCGGCGCAGGCGCCGTCATGGGCGCTGTCATTGGCGTCTTCATGCTCCAGGTGCTGGAGCAGGGCCTCGTTCTCATGGGCGCCTCGGTGCAGGTCTTCCGCGCCATTGTCGGTTTCATTTTGATCCTCTCGGTGATGTTCACGTCGTGGCTGAGTCGCACTGAATGACTTGGCCGCAGGTTGTAGATTTTGATGGATTCTCTGTTGCGTCGCCATTGCAGACTGCATTTTCCGAATGCTCACCACTGAAAGGAAGAGGTTATGTCAGGCAAGACGATGTACCGACTGATGACTTTGCTCATGCTCTTCTCCATGTTGCTGGTTGCCTGTACGCCCGGTGCAATGCCTGCCGCATCCACAGGTGAAGCGGTTGCCACCGCCGCGCCCGCGGCTGAAAGCGAGGCCGCCCAGGGCGCTGCCCCCGTCGCTGCCGAGGGCGCGCCTCTCAACATCTATGTTGTGCAACATGCCCTCTGTGCATGGGACTCGTGGTGGTGCACCCTCGCCGACGCTGTTGCCCAGGCCGAAAAGGACTTCAACGTCACGGTGACCGTGCTCGGCCCCGACAAGTTCGACCTTGAAAAAGTGGCCCAATTGATTGACCAGGCCGTTGCCGCCAAGCCGGATGGCCTCGCCATCACCGTCACTGACCCGGACCTGTTCCGCGATCCGATCAACCGCGCCATTGCGGCAGGCATTCCGGTAGTGGCCTTCAATGCGGGCGCAGGCCCGGATGAGGACAACATTCCCTACCTCACCTACATTGGCCAGGATGAGTTCCAGGGTGGCTACCTGGGCGGCAAGCGGCTGGCCGAAGGCGGTGGTGCGGGCGGCGTCTGCATCAACCACCAGGTAGGTGGGACGAACCAGGACAAGCGCTGCGCCGGCTTCATGCAGGCCATGGAAGAAGCAGCCATCCCCGCCGAGGTGCTTGGCATCAGCGACGACCCGGCCTCCTCGCAGACGACCATCAGCGACTACTTCGCGGCCAATCCCGATGTCAATATCGTGATGACACTCGGCCCGAATGGCGCGAATCCCTTCTACGCGTTCCTCGAAGAGTCGGGCCTGACGACCATCAAGCACGGCACGTTTGACACAAGCCCCGAAATCAACGCGGCGATTGAGGACGGCCGCACGCTGTTCGGCATCGACCAGCAGCCCTATCTCCAGGGCTACGGCGCTGTGGGTTCGCTGGCCATGGCTGTGCGCTACGGCATTCTGCCCGCCCTGCCTGTCAGCGCCACCGGTCCCGGCTTTGTCACCAGGGAAAATCTGGGCTTCACGCCTGACCCCAATCGCCCCGTCAAGATTGTGGCGGTGCAGCACGCTCTCTGCGCCTGGGATGCCTTCTGGTGCGTGGTGGAGAAGGGACTGACCGACGCCGCCGCCGCACGTGGCGCCGAAATCCAGATTCTGGGTCCGGACAAGTTCGATCTCGAGAAGGTGGCCCAGCTGATTGACCAGGCGGTTGCGGGCCAGCCCGACGCCCTCGCCGTAACCGTCACCGACGCCGATCTCTTCCGCGACCCGATTCAGCGTGCGCTGGATGCGGGCATCCCGGTAGTTGCCTACAATGCCGGCTCCGGCCCTGACGTGGACAAGATTGGCTATATGACCTACCTTGGCCAGGATGAATTCCAGGGCGGCTACCAGGGTGGCAAGCGGCTCGCCGAAGGCGGTGGTGCGGGTGGCGTCTGCATCAACCACCAGGTGGGTGGGACGAACCAGGACAAGCGCTGCGCCGGCTTCATGCAGGCCATGGACGAAGCGGGCATCGCTGCCGAAGTGCTGGGCATCAGTGACGATCCGGCCTCCTCGCAGACGACCATCAGCGACTACTTTGCGGCCAATCCCGACACCGACATCGCCATGACCCTCGGCCCGAACGGCGCCATACCCTTCTATGGTTTCCTTGAAGAATCGGGTGCGACCGCCGGGGCAATCAAGCACGGCACCTTTGACCTGGGGGCCGAGATCGTGGCCGCGATCAAGGATGGCCGCACTCTGTTTGCCATTGATCAGCAGCCCTACTTGCAGGGCTATGGCGCCGTGCAGGCGCTGGTGCTCAACCTGCGCCAGGGCATTACGCCGGCGCTCCCCGTGACCGCCACCGGCCCCGGCTTTGTGGATGCCAAGACCGTCGACCTTATTTCGTCGCTCTCGGGCACTTACCGTTAATCGCATCCCAGGGCAGCGTCGCCCTGGCTTCTGCTCCCCCGGTGTGTACAGCGCCGTACACACCGGGTGGAGTTCAGCTTGAAACGCACACCTTGACAGCCGCAACGCAGTCAACTTCAGTTGTGCAACGCAGCCGCCCGCGCGCGGCGCTTTTGCGTTCACCCGCCTTTGGGCCGGGCGTTACGCTGATTGCCGTCTTCGTGCTTTTTGCGCTCTTTGTGCCCAACTTCTTCACGCTACGTTCGATTGCGGGCATCGTCAACGCCGCCACGCTCACGGGCATCATCGCCATCGGCGTGACGCAGTTGATGATCGCGGGCGAATTCGACCTTTCCGTTGGCCCCGTCATGGCCATGAGCGGCTTCGTCTTTGGCTTCTACATGATCAACGGCGGCGGGCCGTGGCTTGCCATTCCCCTGGCGCTGGCGATTTGCGCCGTCATGGGTTTGATTAACGGGCTGATTGTGGTGCGCGCGCAGATGCCCTCGTTCATTGTGACCCTGGGCACCGCCTTTATCTTCACGGGCATTGTGTGGGCCTATTCGGGCGGGCAGGTCTTGCAGATTACCGAAAGCCCGGCGGCGTTTGCCTGGCTGAACGGGCGGCTCGCTGCGCTGGCCGCACTGTATGACGGTGCCAACTTCCGTTCGTCGATTGTGTGGTGGGTGGCGCTGGTGATTGTCTTCCAGTTTGTGCTTGTGCGCACGCGCTTCGGCAACCACATCTTTGCGGTCGGCGGCAACAAGGAAGCCGCCGCGGCGCAAGGCGTGCCCGTGACGCGCACCAAACTGTGGGCCTTCGTCTGGTCGTCCGTGCTGGCGGGTGTGGCGGGCATCCTCCTCTTTTCGCAGTTCAAGACCGTGCGTATTGCCACTGGCAGCGGCGAGGAACTGAAGGCGATTGCCGCCGCGGTGGTCGGCGGCACGCTCCTCACCGGCGGCTATGGCAGTATCATCGGCGCGCTCTTCGGGGTGCTGCTCATCAGCATGCTGCGCACGGGCGTGGTGCTGCTTGATATCATCGCGGCGGACAACTTTGACGCAATTGTGGGCGTCACGATTGTGGCCGCAGCCATCCTCAACAACGCCATCCGCAACCGGGCCTAGAGCCCCGACGCAAAGGCGCAAAGGCGCAGAGGAAACGCGAAGAAAAGCATGGAACGAATAGAGACTCCGCCCGTTGTGGAAATGCGCGGCATTTGCAAACGCTTTGGCACGGTGAGCGCGCTCGAAGGCGTGGACTTTGACGTGCGCCGCGGCGAGGTTTGCGCGTTGTTGGGCGACAACGGTGCAGGCAAATCCACGCTCATCAAGATTCTTACCGGCATCTACTCCGCCAGCAGCGGCGAGATTCGCATCAACGGCGCGCCCGTCACCATCCGCACACCCGCCGATGCACGCGCCCTGGGCATCGAAACCGTCTACCAGGACCTGGCGCTCGTCAACCTCATGAGTGTGACGCGCAACTTCTTCCTGGGGCGCGAGGTGACTGGTGGCGTTGGGCCGCTGCGCTTCATGTGCCTGGGCGAAATGAACCAGCGCACTGAGCAGGCACTGCATGACATCGGCATCGAGAAATTCTCCACGGGCCGCTCAGTCACAGAGCCGGTGGCCAGACTTTCGGGCGGCGAACGGCAGTCGATCGCGATTGGGCGCGCCGTTCACTTTGGCGCATCGCTGCTGATTCTGGACGAGCCCACCTCGGCCCTCTCCGTAGGCGAGACCGAAAAGGTGCTGCACTATACGCTGCGCGCCAAAGAGCGGGGCATGGCTGTCATCTTCATCAGCCACAACCTGCACCACGTATCCAAGGTGGCCGACAGGTATACCATTATTCGCCACGGCCGCAAGGTGGGTGACTATGCCGGAGGCTCGCTGACTGAAAGCGACCTCGGCTCAATCATCACGGGCGAGCGCGAACAATGACAGGCAGCCCTATGCTCTTTGAAGGTTATCTCCTCCGCACCGTGGCCGACGACCCCACGCTCGAAATGGGGATCCAGGCGATAATCGATGCAGTGTGGCCGGCGTTTATTCTTGAGGGCCACGCGGCTGGGGGCGATGCCCCATCCACCGACTGGTTTGGCATCTACCAACGCTGGCCGCAACTGCAATTTGTGCTCTATGACCCGGCGAGCGGTGAACCGCTGGCAGGCGGCAACGCCCTCGCGCTCGCGTGGGACGACGATCCGCAAACACTCCCCGACGCAGGCTGGAATTGGGAAATGGCGAGCGCCGTCGCAGATCTCGACGCCGGGCGGGTCCCACGCACACTGGGTGCGCTGAGCGTCTCCGTGCTGCCCGCCGCACGCAGCCGCGGCCTCAGCCGCGTGATGCTGCGCGCCATGAAAGAGTTGGGCCGCCAGGCGGGTCTCAAACGCATGATCGCCCCCGTACGCCCCACGCGCAAGGCCGCCTACCCCAATGAGCCCATCGAGGACTATCTCGCTCGCACCACCGACGAAAGCCTCGCGTTCGACCCCTGGCTGCGCACCCACCAGCGGCTGGGCGCGCGCGTGGTCGGCCCCTGCCGCCGCAGCATGCAGATTGCCGGCAGCGTGGCCGAATGGCAGCGCTGGACCGGGCTCGACTTCTCCCGTTCGGGCGTGTTTCCCTTTCCGGGCGGGTTGGCCCCAGTCTCCATGGATCTGAAGGCCGACCGCGGCCACTACGTCGAACCCAATGTCTGGATGCTGCATGAGCTTGCGTAAGGTCCATGGCGCGCAACGTTGACTCGTTTGACCCGACCAATCGCTTCACCAACCGCGTGGCGGATTACGTGCGCTACCGCCCGCGCTATCCCGCCGCGTTGCTGGAAGTGCTGCGCGAGGAGACTGGACTGACGCCCGCGCACGTGATCGCCGACATTGGCTCCGGCACGGGCTTCTCTGCAGAGCTGTTTCTGCAGAATGGCAACCCTGTCTTCGGTGTGGAGCCAAATGCGGCCATGCGCGCCGCTGGAGACGAAGTGCTCAACGGCTATTCCCACTTCACCAGCATTGCGGGTCGTGCCGAGGCCACCGCCCTGCCTGCCGCGTCGGTCGACTGCATTATCGCGGGGCAGGCGATGCACTGGTTTGACCTGCCGGCTACGCGCACCGAGTTTGCGCGCGTTGCGCGCCCCGATTGCCGCCTGGCCATCTTTTGGAATACTCATCGTGCCGGACTCTCACTATTCATGCAGGACTATGAAGATCTCCTTCACAGCACTTCGCATGACTACGCGCAAGTGAGTCATGATCGACTGGCAGACGCCGAACGCAGCGCTCTCTTTGATGCAGGCGAGTTCACCTACCGCACGTTTCCATACAGCCAGCGGTTGGACCGTACGGCCCTCGTCGGACGGACGCTCTCCTCATCCTATGCACCGCCTGCGGGTACACAGGCAGCGGCAGCGCTCAGCGGCGCGCTTGACCTTATTTTTGACCGCTATCAGCAGAACTGTACAATTCAGTACCATTACATCACCGAACTCTACTTCGGCCGGGTTGCACGCGACGCGTAATCGTTGTGTGCTGGCCCCAGGCGTGGGGCCGGCGATTTTAGCAACGGGGCCCAGGGATTGGGGAGTAGCTAGCCCGGCGCATGAATAGGAGGTCCGCACTCGACTCCCGACACCCTAGTCCCCACTCCCTACTCCCTACTCCCTACTCCCTACTCCCTACACCCTACTCCCCACTCCCAAGGAGTCCGTCATGTCCATCCTGGTTGGTAATGCTCCCTGTTCCTGGGGGTCGCTGGAATTTGAAGGACTGACCGCCGAGCCCATCGGCTATGCGCGCATGCTGGACGAACTGGGCGGCACAGGCTATACGGGCACCGAACTTGGGGACTGGGGTTATATGCCCACAGACCCCGACCTGTTGGCGATTGCACTGGTCGACCGCGGCCTCACGCTCACGGGTGCGTTTGTGCCGGTGGCGCTGGCCGATGCCGCCGCGCATGATGACGGCCTGGCCGTGGCCGTGCGCACGGCCAACCTCTTGCAAGCGGCTGCGGCGCGCCTTGATCAGCATGTCGCGCCCTTCCTCGTATTGGCCGACAACAACGGCGCCGACCCCGTGCGCACGCAAAATGCAGGCCGAGTGACGCCAGAGATGGGGCTATCGCCGCTGCAGTGGGAAACCTTTGCAGCCGGCGCCAACCGCATTGCTGCGGCGGTATTGCAGACGACAGGGCTGCGCACTGTCTTTCACCACCACTGCGCCGGCTACGTGGAAACAGAAAACGAAATCGCCGAGTTGCTCGCGCGCACGGATCCCACGCTGCTGGGGGTGGTCTTCGATACGGGCCACTATGCCTTTGGCGCGGGCAGTTGTCAGGGCATCGTGGCGGCACTCACCCGCTTTGCGGACCGCATCTGGTACATGCACTTCAAGGATTGCGACCCCCAGATGATGGCCAAGGCGCAGGTCAACGAGTGGGACTACTTCGATTCGGTGCGCAACGGCGTTTTCTGCGAATTGGGCAAGGGCTGCGTGGACTTCTCCGCCGTCTACGGCTGGATGCGTCGCCAGGGGTACAGTGGCTACGTGACCGTAGAGCAGGATGTACTGCCCGGCATGGGGATGCCCTTCGAGAGCGCACAGCGAAACCGCGAGTTCTTGCGGACGATTGGGTTGTAAGCGGTGAGCAGTTGACTGGTTGACTGGTTGACTGGTTGACTGGTG